>NZ_DATCRF010000313.1:0-10018 GCF_036569125.1 Chitinophaga sp.
ACGTAATTATTTTTCAGGTATTCATTGGCAAAATCAACGATCTGCTTTTTGGTAACCTTGCTCATGGCATCTACCATCTCCACATCATTCAGCCAGTTCTGTCCGCGGTGCTTAATAAAGCCGTCCATAATGGAGTTAGCGCGGTTGTTATTGCTTTCCAGGCCCTGTAGCTCAGAAAGCTTGGCGTTATTAACGATGGCTTTTACCAGGGTTTCATCAAACTCTCCTTTTTTCAGGATCTCCAACTGGCCCAGCAGCAGGTCTTTAACTTCTTCCAAAGTTTGACCCTGTTTGGCTTTGCCGCTCAGGTAAAACACGGTATAGTCTTTCCATTGCAGCTGGCCTACGCTGGCGTTCAGCACTTTCTGCTGCTTGTTAATGTTAAGGTCCAGCAGGCCGGCCTTACCATTGTTCAGGATCTGCGCCACTACATTTGTTAGTACAGATGCTTTGGTATCCAGCGCACCGGGTAAACGGAAGGCAATGTTCACGTTTTCAGCATCGGGCCCAAACACCTCTTTTACTATGGGGGCCGCAATAGGTTTTTCTACCGGGGCTTTGTATTCGCGGATGGGTTTGGGCTGCATGTAGGCAAACTCTGTGTCTATCTTTTTGATCACATAGTCCGGGTCAAAATCGCCTGCCATTACAATGGCCATGTTATTGGGCACATAGTAGGCGTTATAAAAATCGCGGATGGCTTTCAGGTTCGGATTTTTCAGGTGCTCCACGGTGCCGATGGTTGACTGCTGCCCGTAGTTATGGGTGGGGAACAGCGCTGCCAGCATGCTTTCGTACATTTTACGGCTATCGTTATCCAGGCCGCGGTTCTTTTCTTCATACACGGCTTCCAGCTCGGTATGGAACAGGCGGAAAACGGGCTCGCGGAAACGCTCTCCCTGTACAAATAAATATTTATCTATGGCATTGGAGGGAATATCTTCTTCATAAATGGTTTCCTCTACCCAGGTATGGGCATTGGTACCCTGTGCGCCCATGCCGGCCATCATTTTATCATACTCATTGGCAATGGCGTATTTGGCGGCCAGGCCGGAAACGCTGTCTATCTGGTGGTATACCGTTTTGCGGGGGCCGGCGCCGCTGGTGTGGTTATAGGTGTTATATAAGCCTTCTATTTTATCCAGGTAAGTTTTTTCCTGCGCCCAGTCCAGGGAGCCGAATTTGTTGGTGCCCTTAAACAGCAGGTGCTCCAGGTAGTGGGCCAGGCCGGTGTGGTCTTTGGGATCATTGTCACTACCGGCGCGCACACCGATCAGGGTTTGAATGCGGGGCTCTTTTTTGTTGACGCTCAGGATAACGGTTAGCCCGTTCTTTAGTGTGTAGAAGCGTGCCTGCATGGGGTCGTCGGTCACATACCGGTAGGTATATCCGCCTGCAGTAGCTTCTTTCCATTCATATTTGTCCTGTGCATGTACGCTGTACAAGGTACAGGACAGTAACAGCATGAAAATGGCTCTTTTCAAAATAGTCATACGTTGGTTTTTGGAAATGAAATATAGATCGTCCAAATATAGAGAAAAGGGGAAAGCTACAAATAGGAGAAAAGGGAAGAAAGGCGAAAAAACGTGAAAATAGGATTCCGCAGCCTCCCGGGCCGGAAATTCCAATGGGATAATACGCTCACTTGATAAGTACGCTTAAATGCCTATTGCCGCTGGCTGGCAAACTGGTAGTGGGGGCGCAGGCGTGTCATCAGGGTATCGGCCCTGGGCGACAGATAATGATGGCTGGCCAGGTAACGGAAGCTTACCAGGTATAGCTGCGGGTTGCTGCCTACCATGGTTAATGCGGCGGCGGAGAAAAGCTGCTTAAGATATTGCTGGCGGGAGCTGCTGGGCGGGGCTTCTGACCGTTTAGCCATGAATGTTTCCTTTTTTGCAGGGGTAGGGTTTACACCCAGAATGCGTGTATCACAGGAATGTGCCCATACAATAAATCCGGAACAAGCTAGAAAGGTCAAAAAAGTACGCATAAGCCTAGTCTTAAGTGCTGGGTTAAGTTATGAAAAACGTCAAAAGCCGTTAAAACGGATGCCTACGGAAAATGGATATTGCTCCAGGCCGTAGTCATGCAGCGGTGTGAGCGCAAAGTTACCATAAAGTTTCACTGGTCCATAGCCCAGCTCACTGGTAATGCCCATCCGCCATTTGTTCAGGTTAAAATCGTCTGTACGCTTTACTTTGCCTCTCTCTTCACTGATCTGTTTGGTGCGTGATTTTACCAGGTAGCCCGCCATTACACCCATACTAACATCCACAGAGCGGCCGGGCCTGGCCGGGTTAGACGTAAAATTCAGCATCAAAGGTACGCTCAGGTATTCTGCAAACAATTTATTCTTTGAAAAATGTATAGAATCTTCCCGGATTATTTGTGTAGGATACCCCGGCACATACGTAATGCTGCGCGCATAACGGTAGTTGTTCATTTCGACACCTATAGCGTATATGAGGTTTAATTTATGCTTATAGATATTTAAGCGCTGCATAAGCACCCAAATGTTAACATTGATGGATTTATCGGGGATCAGCTTAAACTCGTCCGGTGTAAGGGGGGCGCTGGCGCTGCGGGGTGCAAAGGTATTGAGGCCCTGTGCGGAATAATCATAGCTTTTACCGGCTGCGTTCATGGCATAACCCGGGGTGGCATAGGCCATCAGGGCGGCGGCGCCTGCGCCGGCATAGTCGCTGCGGTCAATGTAGTTATTAAAGCCCAGGTCTATCACCAGCCAGCGGGTGTGCAGGTTCTTTTTAAGCTTATTGCGTGTGTATACGGTATCGTTATAGAACTTATAGTGGTTCTTTCCCCGCGCGTCTTTGCCTTTGATGATGATCAGGCCTTTGATCTGGATAGTATCTGCCGTAGGCACAGTAGCGGCAGGGGCAAGCTTCTGGGCCTGTACCTTCCCGATCGTAAGCATGAGCAGTAAAAAGATCCAGCGTAAAATTTTATACTTCATAGTTCTGTTCTGTATTGATATGGTTCCGCATTATTTCTGACGTTTTTTCCGGGAAAAGAATTTAGCCACATTGGTAACCCCGTTCAGCAGGCGGCTTTCGCTGCTGCTGGTAACGGACATGATCAGCTCTCCCTGTATTTCCGGCGCAGGTGCAGCTGCTGCCGGCTGTTCATCGGGTACCGGTGTGTGGGGCAGCTTCACAGAGCTGGCCATGGTTTGATCGCGATTGGCAGCTACATCCTGTACAGGAGGCACTTCTGCCGTGGTTTGGATCTTCTTTTCCAGGTGCTGCTGTACCACCTCCTCAGAGGTAGCGCGTGGCTGCGGCAGCTGTGCCAGCACAGGCTGTGCATTATTACCAACAACGGTATTGGTATTGGCAGATGCTGCAGCAGATGGGCTTACAGCCGCTTTTTGTGTGACAGTATGTTTTATGGGGCTATTGTTCTTAGCTATCAGCGTATGTTTTTCCGGTGCTGCGGCCGGGGTATTGTTAGCCAGCGCAGGTGCAGGCTGCTGTGCAGCGGGGAGTGATTGTACGGATGGTGCGGCCTTTTGCAGGTTTTGCCCTGGTGCTGCCGGCGTAGCTGTTTGCTGCTGCTGATTGGCTGCAACAATAGCCGTATCCTGTGCGCCCTGTTGTAAAGGCAGTACCCATAGCAGGAATGCGCCGGCTACTACTGCGGCGGCAGCGCCCCACCAGATGGGGCTTATGCGTACTTTAGTTGTGGTTTTGCGGTACAGGCCGGCTTTGCCGGGCATGTGCAGGGCAACATCTGCCTGCAGCCTGGTACGTTGTAAGAGTTGCAGGCTGGCCTGCAGCTCCGGATGCTGTTGCAGGAACTGCTGCAGCGTTTGTTCTTCGGCGGCTGTCAGCTCGCCATCTATATAGCTTAAGAAGTACGTTTCGTAATTATCTGTTGTTAAGGTGGCGGTGTGCCGGTAGAGCATTTCCTTATGCTCAAAGGCCGGCGTATCTGCAGCGGGCAGGCGCATAGCCTGCCAGGTTTCCAGCTCCTGCGCCACGTGCGGGTGCTTATCCAGGAAAGCTTGCAGAGCGGTGGTTTCGGCGGCGTTTAGCTCGCCATCTATATAGCTGAGCAGGAAGGGCTCATAATTTTCAAGGGTAATAATGGTGCTGCGGTACAGCAAAGCTTTATCGTTAAACACTTCGCCGGTATCCGGTTTCAGGATGGCGGCCTTATACACTTCCAGCTCCTTTGCCTGTGCAGGGTGCTGCTGCAGGAAGGCTTCCAGGGCGGTCCTTTCCTCCGTGTTCAGCTCTCCATCTATATAACTGAGCAGGAACTCCTCATAATTCGATATGTTGATGTCTACAGGCACAATTATATCACGTTTTCCATTTTTACCAGATAGTTCTTTAAATGTATCCTGGCCCGGTGCAGGTAAACTTTTACCTGTGATGGGTTCAGGTGCATGATGCTGCTGATCTCCTCATAGCTGTATCCCTCATAATCTTTCAGCAGGATCAGGGAGCGTTGTACTTCCGTAAGCCGGTTCAGTGCTTTTTCCAGCACATTTTTGGCGTTGTGTACGCGCTGCTCCGATATTTTTGTTTCCTCGCGGAACTGGTCCACCAGGGTTATGCGTTTTACTTTCCTCACATGATCTATCATATTATGGTACGCTACCGTAAAAAGGTACGACTTCGCCTTTTCAAAAGGTACGTCATTACAGTGCTTCCATAATATCTCAAATGCGTTTTGTACTACGTCTCTCGCGTCTTCCGTATGTTCCAGGTTCTTAACAATGAACCGGAAGAGATTGTCCGCGTACAGGTCCACGCATTTATTGTACTCCTTTTCCGTCATCCGGTGTTGCGGGATTTTAGTGCTAAGTTCCGACAAATACCTGAAAGTTCCTGTTTCAGCAGGCAGTTGCCAGTGGGCAGTTTGCAGTCTTGGGCGGTGTTCCCCAGTTCTTACCGCCAACTGCGGACTGCCAGCTGTCGACTCCAGCGGCATAAGATCCCCGCCATCTGACGCCGCTTTTTCATAACCGTGCAGGAATTGCTTTCATTCAATTTATCGCGTAAATGATAGTACTATGACGTAGGGCGGGCGGGAAATGTTACAACCCGGTCAAACTTTTTAGGTAAAACCGGGAAAGGACGGGCAAGCTCAGGGAATGGTGCTACATTTATTCTCATAAATTTGTCACATAAATACCCAAGTTTATGAACCAGCGCTTTATAACCCGTTTACAACAGGAACTGGATGAGATCCGGACTGCCGGCCTGTATAAAAATGAGCGGATCATTACTTCCGAACAGGGAGCCGAGATACAGGTGAACGGTAAAACCGTGGTGAACTTTTGCGCCAACAATTACCTGGGGCTAAGCTCTCACCCGGATGTGATAGCGGCCGCCAAGCAGGCTATTGACAGCCATGGATATGGTATGAGCAGTGTGCGCTTTATTTGCGGCACACAGGACATTCACCGGGAGCTGGAGCAGAAAATAGCGGCTTTCCTGGGCCTGGAAGACACTATCCTGTACGCTGCAGCCTTTGACGCCAACGGCGGGGTATTTGAGCCCCTCTTCGGCGAGCAGGATGCCATTATTTCCGATGCCCTGAACCATGCCTCTATTATTGACGGGGTGCGCCTGTGTAAGGCACAGCGCCTGCGTTATGAACATAATAACATGGCCGACCTGGAAGCTAAGCTGCAGGAAGCCGCCGGCGCCCGCAGCCGCATTATTGTAACGGACGGCTCCTTTAGCATGGACGGTACCATTGCCCAGCTGGACAAGATCTGTGACCTGGCGGATAAGTACGATGCTATTGTAATGAGCGATGAAAGCCACTCCTCCGGCTTCTTAGGCAAAACCGGCCGCGGCACCCACGAATACCGGGGTGTTATGGGCCGGGTAGATATTATTACCGGCACCCTGGGCAAAGCCCTGGGCGGCGCTTCCGGTGGTTTTACCAGTGGTAAAAAGGAAGTGATAGATATGCTGCGCCAGCGTAGCCGGCCTTACCTGTTCTCCAACTCCGTGGCTCCCAGCATTGTAGGCGCCTCTATAGCTGTGCTGGATATGCTGAGCAACACCACTGCCCTGCGGGATAAGCTGGAATACAATACCAAATACTTCCGCAGCAAAATGACAGAAGCCGGCTTTGATATAAAACCCGGCGACCACCCTATAGTGCCGGTAATGCTGTACGATGCGGTGCTGAGCCAGCAGTTTGCCGATAAGCTGCTGCAGGAAGGGGTGTATGTGATCGGGTTCTTTTTCCCGGTGGTGGCCAAGGGGCAGGCGCGGATACGTGTGCAGCTGAGCGCTGCGCATGAGCAGGCGCACCTGGATAAGGCTATTGCAGCATTTACGAAGGTAGGGAAAGAGCTTGGGGTGATTAAGGAAGGAGTGGGTGCGAAGTAGGGGTGGGAAAAAGATGTAGGGTTTTATGTAGGGGGGTAGAGTTGCACTGGGATGTTAGTAGGGAAAAAGGGGTGTTTTAGGAGGGAAGGACCCGGGTTGCACCCGAATTGCGCAGGAGTTGCGCACGGGTTGCGGCGCCATTACGGGGTTTTGAGAATACGAAAACTATTATATTTTATTCAGCCCCGGCAGGTCTCAGCATTTGCCGGGGCTGTTTGTTTCCAGGAATGCTCCCCGCAGGTAAATTACCAACAGCCTGCATCCTTACTACTGATTTACTACTTTTGCAGCAATTAATTCAACAACCGATGAAATATTTAGGCTGGATAGGCCTGCTGGCAACCTTACTAGTGAATGCCTGCGCTCCTAACAATGTAAGTGAAGAAAAAAGCTGGGAAAAATACTTTACAGAGAACAAGGTAGAAGGCTGCTTTATGCTGTACGACAATAGCCAGGGCACCTTTAAGGTATATAACCTTGACCGGGCCAAGGAACGTTTCCTGCCGGCATCCACCTTTAAAATATTCAACGCCCTGGTTGGCCTGGAAACCGGCGTGATCCGGGATACCGCTATGGTGATCAAATGGGATGGCATTCCCCGCGAAAAGGAGTGGGACCAGGACCTGAGCATGCAGCAGGCTTTCCGCCTGTCATCCGTACCCTATTTTCAGGAAGTGGCCCGCCGTATTGGCAAGCCTACCATGCAGCACTGGCTGGATACTATTAAATATGGCAACGCAAAGATCAGCCGGATAGATACCTTTTGGTTAGATAATTCCCTGCAGATCTCCCCGGATGAAGAGCTGGGCTTTGTGAAAAAGCTTTACTTCGACAATTTGCCTTTTACCAAAACCTCTATGCAATGGGTGCGCAGCGTAATGCTGATGGAAAAGACCGGTAAATATGAGCTGAGCTATAAAACCGGCTGGGGTATTACCGGCCGTAAAAAAATAGGCTGGATCACCGGCTGGGTGGAGGAAAACGGGCATCCTGCGTTTTATGTGCTGAATATAGAATCTGAAGATCCGAATATTGAGGTGCCTGATGTGCGGATGAAGATCCTGAAGGATATTTTGAAGCAGGAAGGGTATTTTGAAGGGCATAAGTAATGTTGAACCGGGGCCCGGTTCAACGTCCATGGTCCATGGTCGATGGTCCATGGCCTTTTACGAACGTGTAGTACAGCGTGAAATTTAAGTAATTGAACCACGGACGATGCCCGATCGTCCGTGGATATTTCCCTCTTTGTAAACCCTACAAACCACATACTAATAACCCCCATACCGTTAAAAAACTCATAAACCCCATCTTTTCGTTCTGTAAAACGTGGCAAAAAAATTATATTTGAGCCATATGTTACGTTTTCAGCATAGTGAATATTTATGGGCGCTGGCGTTATTGCTGGTGCTGCAGCTGGCTTTCATCAGCGTTACCTGGTGGAAACGCCGTTCCATACGCAGGCTGGGCGACCCTTCCCTGGTGGAAAAACTGTTCCTGGGGTATAGCCGCCGCCTGTTCACCCTCAAATTCCTGCTGCTGTTTGTAGCCTTCTTTTTTGGGGTAGTAGGACTGGCTAACCTGCAAAAGGGCAGCCGTATGGAAAAGATCACCCGTAAGGGCGTGGATGTGATCATTGCCCTGGACGTAAGTAAGAGCATGCTGGCCGGCGATATTAAACCGGACCGCCTTACCCGCTCCAAACAGCTTATTACCAAGCTAATGGACAAGCTGGATAATGACCGTATAGGCCTGGTAGTATTTGCCGGTAATGCCTACCTGCAAATGCCGCTTACCATTGACTACTCCGCCGCTAAAATGTACCTGAGCACTGTAAGCCCGGATATGATCCCTACCCAGGGTACTGCCATTCCACAGGCTATACAGGTCAGCAACGATGCTTTCAATAAAAAAGAACGTAAACATAAAGCCCTCATCATTATCTCCGACGGGGAAGATCATGACGAAGGCTCCCTGCAAAAAGCCCGCGCGGCTTTTGATGAAGGAGTGGTGATCAATACCATTGGTGTTGGATCCCCCACCGGCTCTCCCCTGCCCGACCCGGAAACCGGCGGTCCTAAAAAGGATAAGGATGGCAATATCATTATTTCCAAGCTGGATGAGAATGAGCTGAAATCTATTGCAGCTGCCGGCAAAGGCATTTACCAGCACCTGGATAATAATACTGAAGAAGTGGTGAATACGCTGGTAAGTAAAATTGACGGCATGGAGCAAAAGGAGTTTGGCGAAAATATATTTACAGACTATAACAGCTATTTCCAGTATTTCCTGGCAGCCTGCCTGCTGCTGATAGTAGCAGAGTTTTTTATACCGGAAGTGAAACGGCGGAAAGAAGAAGAAGCTGTTACCATTGTTAAAGAATGATCATGCAGAAATTGAGCACTATCTACCATATGCTTTTTGTAGCCGGCCTGTTATGCTGTAGCAGCGCGGCTTTTGCGCAAACCGGCAACAAGTATATCCGTAAGGGTAATGAGCTGTACCAGCAAAAACAGTATACCGATGCGGAAGCCAACTACAAAAAGGCGCTGGAACAAAACCAGCAGTCGGATGTAGGACGGTATAACCTGGGTAACTCCCTGTACGAGCAAAAACGGTATGACGATGCCCGTACCCAGTACACCAACAGCCTGAAGCTTTCCAAAGATAAAACCGTAAAAAGTGATGCTAACTATAACATCGGCAACACCTATATGGAAGGCAAAAAATGGGAAGAAAGCATTAAGGCCTACAAACAAAGCCTGAAAATGAACCCGGCCGATGAGGAGGCCCGTTATAACCTGGCCTATGCCCAGTCTATGCTGAAAAAGCAGCAGCAAGGCGGTGGCGGCGACAATAAGGATAATAAAGAGAACAAGGATAAAGACAAGAAAAAGCAGGACCAGCAGAACAAAAACCAGAATAAAGATCAGCAGGATAAACAAAAGGACCAGCAGGATAAAGAGAAAGAACAACAGGATCAGAAACCGCAGCCACAACCCAGCAAGCTGGATAAGCAGGAAGCGGAACGCCTGCTGCAGGCCCTGAACCAGGAGGAAAAGAAGCTCCAGGATAAAATGAAAAAAGCAAAAGGCCAGCCGGTGCAGGTGGAAAAAGATTGGTAGTATAAAAGCTGAAAGCTTAAAGCAGAAGGCCTAAAGCTTATGGCTTATATAATGCAGGCAGCCTTAAATTATAGATTCATAGCCGTGTTATTAAACACGGCTATTTTTTTAGCTACCCTTCAGAAGACAAGCTGCAGACCATCAGCAAAGGAAAAGTACCCGGTGCGTACCCGATGCGTTTTAAATAAAAAGGGCCATCCTATAATGACCCTTCGCTGATTCATTGTGCCAGTCTAAAAATGTTTAACGTTCGGCGCTTAACGCTGTGCCTTCCTTAATTTCATCACTGGCATTTTTTACCAGCACTTCATTTTCTTCCAGGCTGCCAAATATTTCCACCATACCATTGTATTCATTGCCGCGCTGCACAGGCACCCATTTTGCTTTATTCTGATCAACCTTTATTACAAATACTTTTTCGGAATTGCTTACCAGCGCGCTTTTAGGTACAATGTACACATCCTTTTTACCGGGCAGCGGCACCTGCGCCTCTGCATACATGCCGGGCAGCAGCTT
>NZ_DATCRF010000314.1:0-11279 GCF_036569125.1 Chitinophaga sp.
ATATGAACGTAGACTATTCGGCCTATGAAGGCTGGGAGCTGACCGGTAAAATAAAAACAGTGCTGCTGCGGGGGAAGGTAGCCATTAACAATGGCGAATGTTTGCTGGACAAGGGTTACGGACAATTTGTAAAACGCGGAAAGGTGAGTGGAAAAATATAGTCCATGGTCCATAGCCGATGGTCCATGGCACAGACCTGTAAGAAATGTAGTGCGGATAATGCAGGTATAATGAATGTCATTTACTCGAAATACACAATATACGTTCAAGGCTATGGACTATGGACCATCGACCATGGACTAAACCAAAATCACAATTATGCCAAGAATCATTAAATCCGGCCTTATTCAAATGAGCCTGCCTAAAACAGAAGGTGAAGGCAGCATTGAGGAGATCAAGGAAGCCATGATCCGGAAACATTTGCCGCTGATAGACGAAGCAGGACAAAAAGGAGTACAGATCCTATGCCTGCAGGAAATATTCAGCACACCTTACTTCTGCCCCGGGCAGGATGCACGCTGGTATGCATCGGCAGAAACAGTGCCCGGCCCTACTACAGAGCGCATGGCTGCTTATGCTAAAAAGTATAACATGGTGATCATTGTACCGGTGTATGAAAAAGAGCAGGCCGGCGTATTGTACAATACAGCTGCAGTGATCGATGCCGATGGTACTTACCTGGGCAAGTACCGCAAAAATCATATTCCGCATACCTCCGGTTTCTGGGAAAAGTTTTTCTTTAAACCCGGCAACCTGGGCTACCCGGTGTTTCAAACACGTTATGCAAAAGTAGGCGTGTACATCTGTTACGACCGGCATTTCCCGGATGGCGCCCGTTGCCTGGGATTGAACGGCGCAGAAATAGTTTACAATCCTTCTGCTACGGTAGCCGGCCTTTCCCAATATTTATGGAAGCTGGAGCAGCCGGCGCATGCGGCCGCCAACGGATATTTCATGGGCTGCATTAACCGTGTAGGTACGGAACAGCCCTGGAACCTGGGTAAGTTTTATGGCAGCTCTTATTTTGTAGATCCGCGCGGACAGATATTCGCCACTGCATCAGAAGATAAAGATGAATTACTGATAGCTGAGTTTGACCTGGATAAAATAGAGGAAGTAAGAAGTGTATGGCAGTTCTTCCGCGACCGGCGCCCGGAAACTTACGGCAAGCTCACCGAGCTCTAAACCTGTTATTCCCTGACATTAATACATTGCTATGGCCATTGTGAACAACCGCCTGAGCGCTGAACAGTACAACCAGAACTTTAGCGACATACACCCTCCTTTTGAAAGCCGGGAAGCTGCGCTGGTAGAGGCTAACCGCTGCCTGTTCTGTTATGATGCGCCCTGTATTAAAAGCTGCCCCACCAGTATTAATATCCCCAAATTCATTAAGCAGATAGCTACGGATAACATCAAAGGATCGGCCCACACCATTTTCAGCGCCAACATTATGGGCGGTGGCTGCAGTAAGGTATGCCCCGTAGAAAAGCTGTGCGAGGGTTCCTGTGTATATAACCTGATGCACGAAAAACCCATTGCTATTGCCAAGCTGCAAAGACATTCAACAGAAAAGGCTATCAATGGCCAGTGGCGCCTGTTTGAGCGTAAGCCTGCCACCGGTAAAAAAGTAGCTGTTGTAGGCGCCGGCCCTGCCGGTTTAAGCTGCGCGCATGTGCTGTCCCGGGAAGGTATTGATGTAACCATTTTTGAGAAGGAAAGTAAAGGCGGCGGCTTAATGACCTACGGCATTGCAGCTTACAAAGTAACGCCGCAGTTCTGTGAAGATGAGGTGAACTACATTACCTCCTTAGGCGGCATTCACATTCAGTACAACAAAGAGTTAGGGAAAAACCTTACCCTTTCTGAGCTGCAAAGGGATTACGATGCCGTGTACCTGGGTATTGGCGTAGGCGTGGCGCGTCAGCTGGATATACCCGGCGAAACGCTGGATGGCGTCGTAGATGCCATTCAATTTATTTATGAGCTGCGCAGTAAAGGTTACCCCGCCGTACCGGTAGGCGATAAGGTAGCTGTAATAGGTTTGGGCATGACGGCCATTGATGCCGCTACACAAGCCAAACGTTTAGGCGCAAAAGAGGTGACCATTGTATACCGCAGAACACAGGAAGAAATGCCCTGCACGGAAGCTGAGCTGGAAATTGCGAAGCTGGATGGCTGTAACCTGCAATGGCTGGCCGCCCCCAAAGAAGTGAAGGGACAGGATGGGAAAGTGCAGCAGCTTATCTGCAGCATTATGCAGCTAAGCGCACCGGATGCCAGCGGCCGCCGCGCACCGGTAGACACCGGTAAAACCTTTACACTGGAAGTGGACATGATCATTAAAGCAGCAGGGCAGGTACCTTTTGAGGCGCTTATTGCCAGCGAGCAAATACAACATCAGCAGGGAAAGATCATCATTAACCGCAACGCTACCAACCTGCCCGGCGTATTTGCCGGCGGCGATTGTGTGAACGGCGGTAAAGAAGTGGTTGACGCAGTGCAGGCAGGGAAGGAGGGCGCGGCTGCGATATTGGAGTATTTAGTTGGCAGTTAGCAGTTGGCAGTTGGCAGTCCGGGTGAATTTTACCAGATAATCTGTAGTGATACTTATAGCGGGTTTACATCCTCCGGACTGCCAACTGCCCACTGTCAACTGCCAACTATCTTAACTTTCTTTGAACTATAACCTTTCAAACATGGCTGATATATCCGCAAACTTCCTGGGCATAAAATCCCCCAACCCCTTCTGGCTGGCCAGCGCGCCGCCTACCGATAAAAAGTATAATGTGCTGCGTGCACTGGAAGCCGGCTGGGGCGGTATTGTATGGAAAACACTGGGATCGCAGGTGAAAAATGTATCCAGCCGCTACTCTGCAGTAGACTATCATGGCAGCCGCGTAATGGGCTTTAATAATATAGAGCTGATCAGCGACCGGCCACTGGAGCTGAACCTGCAGGAGATCAGGGAATGTGTAAAGCTGTTCCCCGACCGCGCCATGATCGTATCCCTGATGGCAGACAATGACCGCAGCAGCTGGCATGAAATGATCGCTAAGGTAGAAGATACCGGCGCGCATGGTATAGAGCTGAACTTTGGCTGCCCGCATGGTATGAATGAAAGAGGCATGGGTTCAGCGGTTGGCCAGGACCCTGAAATTGCGCGCATGGTAGTGGAGTGGGTAATGGAAAAAGCCACGATACCAGTTATTACCAAGCTTACGCCCAATGTGCATTCCGTAGTACCTACCGGCAAGGCGGTGGTGCAGGCAGGCACTAATGCGCTGTCGCTCATTAACACCATTCAATCCGTTACCGGTATTGACCTGGATACACTGATCCCTAACCCGAATGTTGGCGGGCAGTCGGCTTTTGGCGGGTATTGCGGCCCGGCGGTAAAACCCATCGCCCTAAAAATGCTTACCACCATTAGCCAGGATGCTGTCACTTCCCGTGTGCCCGTGTCCGGCATAGGCGGCATCAGCACCTGGAAAGATGCAGTGGAGTTTATGCTGCTGGGCGCCTCCAATGTGCAGGTATGCACGGCAGTAATGAAACACGGCTTCCGTATTATTGAAGACCTGTGTGAAGGGCTCAGCAACTGGATGGATGAAAAAGGTTTTGCTACGATCTATGATTTCATCGGGCAGTCTGTAAACCGCATCACCAAATGGGAAGCGCTGGATATTAACTATCACATTATTGCCAACATTCACCAGGATAAATGTGTGCATTGCGGCTTATGTTACATTGCCTGTGAGGATACCTCGCACCAGTCCATACACCTGGAATATGGAAAACCGTATAATACCTACACGGTAAAAACGGAGGAATGTGTAGGCTGTAATTTATGCAAGCTGGTTTGCCCGGTTGAAGATTGCATTACCATGGATGAACATCGCAAAGGCCCGGAATACCTTAACTGGACGGAGTATCAGCGGAAAGGATTACCCTTGAACGATCATTGAGCAGGTCCTGAAAAGCAATCACTCCTGCCACCGGTTAAAGTGGAGGAGTGATGTTTATAATGGGTTAGTAAGTAACAAAGTTGTACATAAACTCACATATACCGTGCCATAATCATGAATGCACGGGTTGCACACCAGCTGCTTTTAATTTCTCTATAATGTTATCGCCAATATTCTTCCCTTGCGTTGCGCCGTTCTCAATAGAATCACGGAAATGGATACCGCCATACAGCCGTGAAATGGCTGCTTCCGCAGCAGCCTGCAGAAAGGACGTAAAGCTGCGCGCACGGATCTCGAACATTTCTTCTGAATTATCTGTAAAGGAGAATTGATCGCCCATCAGGTAGGTAAGCACCTGCGCAGTGGCGGTTGACATTACGCTATGACCGCTGGTATATTCCGGGAAGGGTGGTGTTTGCAGCAACGGTTTCCAGTTCACATCAATATAGCGGTTAATATACGTTTCAGGCCGTATGCGGTTGCTGCGGAATTTTTCATCCCAGCAGCTGATAAAGGCATCCATTTCCGTAATGGCTGTAATGGTATGCAGCAGCAGGGTTCTATCAAAATCCAGCTTTGCCTTCTTTGCGGCAATACCTGCAATATTCATCCAGTGCCCGCCCGGTGTTATTTTTTTAAATCCAACAGCCATATGCCCCGCGGTGGATACCGCAAAGGGATTACAATCCCAGAAAGCCGCAATCACCAGCTCTTCCTGTTTGGGATGAATGCCTGCCTCATACACTTCTTTGCTCAGGTTATAAAAAGCGCTGCCGCTATCTTTGCTGAAAGGTACCGGCGGCGCCGGTGCAAAGGCATTACAGGTATCTATTACCATGGGGCGGATGGTTTTCCAGTGCGGCTCCACCGCTTCAATATAAGCCGGCGGCGTAGGATACCAGTAGCCTTCTCCCTTTACAGGTGTATAACGTACCCGTGCGCTCAGCTGGTTGTAGTGATCTTTTTTTGACCAGTTAATGATCTGCGGTACTACTTCCTTAGCTACAGCTACTGAGCGGTCAATTACTTTTTGCGAAAGCTTTTGCTTTTTAAAAGTGGCCAGCAGCTTTGCCTGCTGCGCTTCCAGCATAAAACCGGAAGGCAGCATTAGCCGCCCGGCTTCCAGTATGGCATATACGGCGGCGGCCTCATAGTTATAATCATCCTTAGCGCCGCTAATGGTAATAACAGGGTATGATCTGATAAACCCGGCTGCTTTGGGCATGCTGCTATTATGCTGCGCCACTATTTCATATGCAGCTGCAGTGCAGTAAGCATAATACCGGGCGGCTGCCGGCGGGTTCACCACATCATGCAGCATTACCATGGTAATATCCCAAACAGCGGGTTGTACCTGGTTGCTAAGATCTGCTGCGGGCCGCTGGGCATAGCCCAGCTGGCAAAAAAACAAACAAACAATTATCCATTTTCCCATAACTATTGTTCTTTGTATAGTAAAACGCCTACGTTATTTACACCTATCACCATATACTTTTCTGCCTTGATGGTTATTTCTGTGGCAGATTTTACATCACCGGCCACGGATAAGCCGGAAACAGCCGGCTGCATGTATTTAAATTGTCCCTTGCCATCGCCCTGCAGCAAACAGCCATAGCTGGCATCCATGCTGCCTATTTTTAAACGGTTATCACTGTGGTTGCCTAATAACAGCAGGTCTGTTTTACCATCGTGATCAAAGTCGCCGGTCATAATTTTGGTAACTACGGAAAACTGCGCCTGTAAAGGCAATGGGGCAGGTACAAATTTGCCGTTCTTATGCAGGAAGCATTGTGTACGGCAATCCGTTATAGTTAGCTTACCGGATTTGGACAATTCGTCTGCGCTGAAAATCTCCTTCATGGTAGCATCCGCATAATTCTTATAGGAGCTGAATTTGCGGCGCATGGGATAGATCTGGTCATTCAGCTCATCCCGGCTCACAAAAGGATAGCTTACCCCTTTAATATAACAGTTAAAGAAAGGATCAATGGAGCCGTTGCCGTCAAAGTCTGCGTAGTACAGCTCTGCCGGCTCTTTTTCAGAAGTATGCACCTGTGTGTTCAGTCCCAGGTTGCCGGCAATAATATCTTCCTGCCCGTCGCCATCCACATCTGCCAATGCCATGCTGAACCAGCAGCCTTTGGGCATCTGCTCAAAATATTCGCTGGTTTTATTTATAAAACCTCCGGCAGTGTTCAGGAATAAGGTTACCGGCATAAACTCCCCGCAGAGCAGCAGGTCTTTACGGCCGTCTTTATTTACATCGGTCCACTGTGCATCCGTTACCATACCAATGTTGGCAAAAGGCACGGCAGCGGCGGTAAATTTCCCTTTACCATCATTCACCAGCAGCCAGGAGGCCGGCGGTACGGGATATTGGCCGGGTATTACGCGCCCCCCTATGAACAGGTCCATATCACCATCATTATCAAAATCACAGGCACGCACACACGATTTGCTGTTGGCGCTCACATCCGGTAAAGCATCTTTGGACAGCACCAGCTTGCCCTTGCCATCATTCAGGTACAAAACATCCTGCAGGGCGGGCGTATGGGGCTCAAATAAAGCATACCCGCCTTTGGCCAGGTACAGGTCATTAAACCCATCGCCATTGGCATCAAAGAACAGCGCATCGGCTGTTACCGGGCCATCTTCCGCATCCAGCACAGTTTCATTGCTGATGCTGTATGCGCCACTGGACTGCTGTACGAACAGCCTTCCGGGCTGGTTCTTATCACTGCTGATGTACAGGTCCTCCCGGCCGTCGTTATTCACATCTCCCTTTGCCAGCACGGGCCCTGCGCTGGAATACATGAACAGCATCAGCGGCTGCCGCTTAAAGTCATTCACCTGGTCATCCTCATGTTTATAACCAATAATGCCTTTTGTTCTGCTGAAGAGTGTTTTAGCTGCGGCATCCTTTTGCAGTACCGGCGCTGTTACACCCGCATAGGCTACTGCCAGCTGCTGGTTAGCAGCTACATTGGTCAGCAGCTGCGTGGTATGGTCCGGCCAGGTAATACGTACAGAATCTGCCTGCTGTGCATTACCCAATCCAAAATGGAGATGGGCTGGCAGGGCAGAAAGGTATCCCCTGCCGGGATTCACTTCCTCATACTGCAGGCCGCCATTGGCATATACTGTTACCTTAGCGCCAATAGCTGCTGTATTGCCGGTTTTGGCCTGCAGCTTTATGCCCAGGTAGTTGCCTTTATTTTGTTCCCGGCTCAGGTTCTTATACACGGCTGCCGGTTCATTAATATTATTGATCACCAGGTCCAGGTCACCATCATTATCCAGGTCGGCATATACTGCTGCGCTGGAAATGCCGGTTTTGGTAAAGCCCCAGTCCTTTTGTTTGTTGGAGAAAGTAAGGTCATGCTCATTCCTGAAAACGTAGTTCATCAAAGTGGTGGAAGGCATAGATGTTACCAGGTCCATGAGCATTACCGGCTCACGGTCCACTGCTTTTTTCACTTTATAATCGCCCCAGTATTTTAAAAAATCTTTGTTGGTATAGTCCCTTAAATAACCGTTGGTAACAAACAGGTCTTTATACCCGTCATTATCCAGGTCGGCCAGCAGCGGGCACCAGCTCCAGTCTGTATTGGAGATCCCTGCAAGCTGTCCTATCTCACTAAAGGTGCCATCGCCATTATTCAGCTGCAGCATGTTGCGCATGTACTGTTTGTACAGGCCCTGCGATAGCATCAGCTCAAAGGATTCATAATTTTCCTGCAGCTGTAATAATTTCTGGCGGCGGTTATCTTCCGGCAGCATATCCAGCGTCAATACATCCGGCAGGCCATCGTTGTTATAATCTGCAATATCTACACCCATGGAGAACTGGGAAAGATGCCGGAAACAGTTCTGTGTATCTTCCCGGAAAGTACCATCCTGGTTGTTCAGGTACAGGTGATCGGGTTCATTATAATCGTTGGTCACATATACATCGGGCCAGCCGTCCTGGTTAATATCAGCTACGGCTACGCCTAAACCAAAAGTCAGCGGGTTTTGTATGATGCCTGCTTTTTTGGAAACGTCTGTAAAGTGATTGTCTTTATTTTCGTAGAGCTTATTGCCCGCCAGGGAATCCGTTTCACCGCGGCGTTTGGCCAGCTCCATATTATCGATCTTGATCACGTTATGGTTCAGGAGGAACATATCCAGGTCGCCATCATTATCATAATCAAAGAATACGGCGGTGGTGCTGTATCCCGGATCATCCAGCCCATATTCTTTAGCGCTTTCTTTAAATTTCAGGTTGCCCTGGTTAATGAACAGCTGGTTGCGGCGCTGGTCAAAAGTAGTTTTGCCGGAGTAACAAACATAAATATCCAGCAGGCCATCGCCATTTACATCGGCCATGGTAACGCCGGTTTTCCAGGCGCCGCCGCGGCCTTCCAGCTCTTTGGATGCGTCCCTGGTAATATCTTTAAATTTCAGGCCGCCCTGGTTCAGGTATAGTTTATTAGGGCCCATATTGGCGGTGAAGAACAGGTCGTCCAGGCCGTCGTTATTAATATCGCCTACGGCTATGCCACCGCCATTATAGAAATATTCGTATGCTAATACATTCAGGTGTTCGGTTTCATTGATATCATTACTGAAACGGATATTAGTGGTTTTAGGCGGTAACAGCTCAAAGAGAGGCTGCTGCGCCTTTACAGCTATGGGCAAACAGCTTAGTAATACCGTAGTAATGATCAGGGAAGTGGAATTTTGCATGATGCATTATATTTTTCAACCGCTTCAGCAACACAGCAGGCCGGGTTACAAAAGCAGATGCAGCGGACCTACCCGCTGCATCTACTCTACATTTATTGCTCTTACATCAACATTTAAAACAGGTTATTATTTGTCCCACCATACGCGTGAGGTCCAGTTGTCACCGGTTCCTATCCTGCTCACCGCATCGTTGTAGTTAGCCTTGTTCAGCGTAGCTTCGATCGGTGGATAAGGCTGTCTTCTGGGTATGGTGCCATTGGAGAAATTACCCTGGTAGTTTACAGGAGTAAGCACAGGGTAGCCGGATCTTTTCCAGTTGATCCATGTTTCCACATACAGGAAGAAAGCGCCGGTAGTAGCCCAGTATTGCTCATTGATCTGTTTCAGGGATGCATCCAGGGAAGTTATATTCAGCGGATGCGCCAGTGCATATGCATCAGCAGTGGCTGCGCTGATGGCGCCATCTGCACCCAGTACTGCCAGGGACTGCAGGGCTGCAGATACACCATTGCGGTAGTGTACAAGGGCTGTACCACCTACGCTCCATCCTCTTGCAGCAGCTTCTGCCAGCATCAGCTCTGTTTCAGCATAGGTGAGCACAAAAATATTACCGCTCCTGTTAGCATACAGGGAAGTACGGGGACGGGAATATTTGCCGATAGGCGTAGCGTTCGCGCCTGTACCGGTACCGCCGGGGTAGCCCGGTGCATGCGTAACATCTGTTGGGCCGCCGTTCAGATCATATCCGTTAGGCAAGCCTAATTGCACAGCAGCAGTTGTTACCCCGGGGCTGGCAGTTTGGTTAGCTGCCAGGCCATCAGCAGGTACTTCTGCAATTACACCCAGGCGGGGATCATTGTTAGCCCTGAGATAATCAATAAATGTTTTGCTCCAGCGGGTCTGGTAAATATCCGTATTATATACCCTGGCCTGGGCATTATCGTGCCCGGTGCTGTTCTGGGTAGCTATAAAAGCATCATCCGCAACGCCGGCAAAGGTGCCGCCGGTAACTGCTTTCTCTGCCCATGTTTTGGCAGTGGCTGCATCTACCTTTGTTAAGCGCATAGCCAGGCGTAACATTAATGAGTAGCCGAATTTTTTCCACTTGGTAACATCTCCTTTATAATACAGGTCGCCGCTCACAGCTCCACCGGATGCACTCAGCTGGCCAATGGCAGCTTCCAGGTCTTTGAGCATGCTGTTATAAACATCCTGTTGTTTATCATACACTGGTTGATTAACGCCGGCCTTACCCTGTAATGCCTGGGAATAAGGAATATCGCCATACACATCCGTTACTTGCTGCAGGAACAACACTTTCAGAATCTTGCAGATGGCGTTCAGGTTGCTCTTTGATGCATCATCAGCCGTTAAATTTGCAGCTTCATATACCAGGCTGCCGGCTCCTGTCCAGAACTGATCGCTTTGGCCGTAATTGTTGTTCCAGAGACGCGCCTGGTAATCGGGCGTACCGCTGGATGGTACATATTTATCAGCATTGGAAAGGTAGTTGGAGCTCAGCGATGAGGTGGATGCCATGGTTTGCGCCCACATGCTGGTGAACAGGGAAATGTTATACCCCTGTGAAGAAAACATGTACTGGGCGCTGGTCAAAAGATAATTTGGATCATAATTATCAGCACCCGTCTGCGTAGGATCGGTATTGATCTCCTCAAAATTCTTGGTACATCCCGCCTGTAGCAGTGCAGAAGCGATACCAATATATATCAGTAGTTTTTTCATGTTCCTTGCTTATTTGAATTTGATATTAACGTTTACACCGTATGTCCTGGTGGAAGGTAAACCGGTACCTTCAATGCCAGCATATCTCACCACAGTGGAAAAACCTGATTCAGGATCAATATTATCACTGCGTTTCATTATTGTCCACAGGTTGCGGCCTACTAAAGAAACCTGTACGGTACGGATCAGCGGCACGCCGGCTAACACTTTTTCAGGAAGAGTATAACCCAGTGTAAGCTGGCGCAGCTTAATGTAATCACCGTCCAGTACACTTATTGCAGTGATCCTTTGAGCTACCGCCTGGTAATAATCCTGTGCAGATGCGTTTTTAGTATTCTGCGTACCATCTTCACGTACACCTACGGTAAAACCGCTTTCCCTGTTCACCAGGGTAGACTTGTTCAAACCGCGGTAAACGCTTTCAGCAGCGGAAGAAGAAAGCACCTTATTGCCATAATTGTAATCGATCAGGAAGGCAAGGCTCACCCCTTTGAAGTTAAACTCGTTGTTCAGGCCACCATATAAAGTAGGCAATACGCTGCCCCTGTATACCTGGTTGCCGGCTAAAGGTAACCCGGAGGCATCTACTACG
Source organism: Chitinophaga sp. (assembly GCF_036569125.1). Classification (GTDB taxonomy): domain Bacteria; phylum Bacteroidota; class Bacteroidia; order Chitinophagales; family Chitinophagaceae; genus Chitinophaga. The sequence continues at coordinate 11,032 of NZ_DATCRF010000314.1, forward strand.
ATATCGCCTTTTGCATCATACTTGTAATCATATACCTGGATCTGCGGACCAGCCATTCCCTGTACGAACACGGTATTGGCATTGCCATGGTTGAAGCGGTTGGTACCCAGCGAAACCGGGTTACCTGCTGCATCCGTTTTCAGGATCTTATTGTGTACAGAAGTTAAGTTGAATGAGGTATTCCAGCTGAAATTCCTGCTCTTAACAGGCGTGCCGGTCACCAACACTTCCAGGCCCTTGTTCTGGGT
>NZ_DATCRF010000315.1:0-14878 GCF_036569125.1 Chitinophaga sp.
ACAACAACAACTTAGCTAAGAAAAAGGGGCATCTGAAAACCTTTAACAGAGTAAGAAAGGAGGTATCCGAAAATCCTTGATCAGAGTAGGAAAAAAATAAACACGTTCTAAATTTTACAATCATGAAACCCGTAAAAAACCAAGACGCTAAAAAATTAGATCTGCAAAAGAAAACCGTTTCTGTTCTGTCTGACAACCAGCTGAATGCTGTTGATGGCGGTAAGAACGAAGAAGCGATCACTACTTCCTGGGGTCCTTGCACCGGCTTTACCTGCTGCCCTCCGGCTACTACCGGCACTGGTGGTGGATTTGAGCCTACACAGGATGCTTAATCAGATCCGGTTCCAAAATATAAATAAGCTAACCGTGTTACATGGTTAGCTTATTTTCTTTCACCTTTTATTGATTGCATATGTATACGCTTGAAAAAAATTTACAGCAAACAGTGTCAGATAAGCTGCAGTTAATAGGCGAACATTATTTAGGCGCTTATGCCAGTGATCCGCACCTGGACAATTTTTCACTGTTGCCGGGCCATGCCGGCTGCCTGCTGGTACAGGGCATTTTTTTGCAACGCACCGGCGATGCACGATACCAGGAAGCATTATTGGAAACAGAAAAATTCCTGCTGCATAAGATCAATACCTCCGATCCTTTATCCGCTGTTTTTTGCGATGGCCTGGCAGGATGGGGCTGGCTGATGGTACATTTAAAAGCACAGGACATTTTGCCGGATTTCGATGAAAGCATCCTGGAGCAGGTAGATGCCATACTGGAAAAAAGCCTGGCTACCATGCTGCAAAAAGGCAACTATGATCTTTTTTACGGCGCATTAGGCCTGGGCGTGTATTTCCTGAAAAGAAAACAGCATCACCTGGCAGCGCGCATACTCACCCACTTTTCGGCCAGCGCTGTGCAGGCGGACGATGAGGTGCGCTGGCTGCAGTTCCGCCCGGTGCCATCTGCCAAACCCCGCTACGACTTTGGGCTGCCGCATGGTATTACCGGCATCCTGTACTTTGTGCATAAATGTTACCAGGCCAATGTGCTGCCGGCCCTGTGTGAGGAGCTGATGAAAAAAGGTACCGGTTTTTTCCTGAATAATATACAGGATGAAGCAAGCGTACATTCCTTTTTCCCTTACTGGATAGATGCTGAAGAATATGGCAAAAGCACGCTGCAGCCGGTAAGGTCGCGGCTGGCCTGGTGTTATGGTGATCTGGGCATTCTGTACACCTTGCTGCAGGTATCTAAAACTATGCAAAACACTGCGCTGGAAAGCTCCGTGCTGCAAATGCTGCTGAAAACCTGCGCCCGCAGAACACCCCGGGAAACGGATGTGGAAGAACCCGGTTTTTGCCATGGCGCCAGCGGCGTAGGCTACCTGTATATGAAGCTGTTCAAACAAACCGGGCATCCCCGGTTTAAAGAAACCGCCGAACACTGGTACCATGAAACCTGTGCGCTGGGTACTAAGAGCGGACCGGCCGGCTACCTGTTCCAGGTAGGGGAAAATACCTGGGCGCCGGCCTCCGGCATCCTGGAAGGCCTGGGCGGCATTGCCCTCTCTTTACTGGCCTATGCCTACCCGGATGCGCCTGACCATTGGGATGAATGTATGTTCCTCTCGTAATAGTGCAGGCCCCTAGTATTTCCCGATAATTACTGTAATTTTGCGCAAAGCCATGAAGTAAACCATGAGTCAGCGTACCGAAACCGGCACATATAAAAAAGAATTAGAGGATGTGCTCATCGCAGAAGATGAGCAATTCCCTTTTAGCCTTATTGTGTGGAATGATGATGTGAACACCTTTGACTGGGTGATACAATCATTAATTGAAGTATGTGAACACTCCGCAGAACAGGCGGAACAATGCGCGCTTTTTATCCATTACAACGGTAAGTATGCGGTGAAACATGGCGAATTTACCCAACTACGCCCCATGTGCGAAGCACTCCTGGACCGGGGCATCAGCGCCACCGTTGAAGAAGCCGTGGAAGGCTGAGCTGATTTACGATCTTAGATTTACGATTTTAGATTTAACCGGAGCGGATGATATTGGACCTTTGTCCCAAATTCATTCTATATTTATTTAAATCTATTGCAGTACATCTTATTACTAAAATCTAAAATCGTAAATCGTACATCTAAAATCTGCATGGTTTTTTCCCTTACAAAAGAGCTGGTATTTCCACCCGTGCACCTGTCAGATGATGACGGGCTGCTGGCCGTGGGCGGCGATCTTTCAGCAGAGCGGCTGCTGCTGGCCTACCGCTCCGGCATTTTCCCCTGGTATAATGAGCCGCCCATTTTATGGTGGAGCCCTGACCCCCGTTTTGTATTATTCCCCTCAGAGCTAAAGGTATCTTCCAGCATGCGGCAAATACTCAAAAAGCAGGTCTTCCGCATTACCTTTAATCAAAACTTTGCAGCAGTGATCCGCGGCTGCCGCCGTGCTCCCCGTAAAGGCCAGGATGGCACCTGGATCACCAATGCCATAGAACGCGCTTACATACAGCTGCATGAGCAGGGATACGCACACTCCGTTGAGTGCTGGCTGGAAGACAAGCTGGTAGGCGGTTTATACGGCATACGGCTGGGCAGTTGTTTCTTTGGCGAATCCATGTTCGCACAGGTGAGCAATGCCTCCAAAGCAGCTTTTATCACCTTCGTACAATCCCATCATGATCTAACCCTGGTCGATTGCCAGGTACATACCGAACACCTGGCCAGCTTAGGCGCGCGTTTTATAAACCGGGATGAGTTCCTGGAGTTGATTGAGTAAGAGTCGATGGTCGATAGTCCATTGCCTTGAGCGTGTAGCGGGGATCCCGCGGACCACAGTCCACGGCCTTGTATGCAGTAACCGATACCATGCAGTAGGCTATGGACTGCGGAACGCAAACCAACACGAATGCGGAAAAATGCGTAAATTAAAATGCTCATAGAATAATCCCATCACTCATCCTAAACTTACCACCAATGAAAAAGTTCGCACTGTATGTATCCATCCTGTTCTTGTCGGCCTTTACAGTTCAGCAGCCGGCATTAACACGGGATGATAAATCTTTTCTGCTGGATCAGCTGCAAAGCACTAAAACCACCCTGCTGAACAATGTTTCAGGCCTCAGCGATGCGCAGATGCAGTTTAAACCAGCCCCCGACCGCTGGTCTGTAGGCGAATGCATGGAACATATTATTATGGTTGAAAAAGCCATTTTTGCCCAGGAGCAGGCCAGTATGAAACAAGCGCCCAACCCTGAAAAACGCAGCGAGATAAAGGTTACGGATTCCGTACTCATTAAAATGATGGGAGACCGCAGCCATAAAGCCCAGGCAGCAGAAGAGATGAAGCCCAAAGGCACTTATACCAGCTCCGCTGCAGCCGTAGAAGCATTTACCACGCAGCGCGATCAGATCATCGATTATGTGAAAGGTACGAATGACGATATGCGCAGCCATGTAATACCCTCCCCGCGTGGCTACATGGATGCCTACCAGTACATGTTGATCGTTGCCGGCCATTGCGGCCGCCATACGCAGCAGATTGAAGAAGTGAAGAACGATCCGGCATTTCCGCGTAGTAATTGATAATTAAGAATGAATAATTAATAATCGCATTGAAGGAGTACGTGGAAATGTAGTATTACAAGTGTGCCACACCTTGAAGGTGTGGCACACTTGTAAACAAAAATGCAGTATTCCACTCTTGCGAAATACTGCATCCATTATTATTAATTATTCATTCTTAATTATTAATTAGCCGCCGAAGAAGAAGCAGCTTTCTTCTTCGTAAAAGCCCCCTCAAAAAAACACTTGATCCCCCGGTATGCTCCGCAGCCGCCAATTTCACGGATGCTCACCCGGCCGGCGCTGAACTGGAAGCCGATACCGCAGGAGGTTTCCTTATCCTTATACTCCCCTTTGCTGCTGCCGGTAAAATGGCCGGTGCCGCTCAGCTCTCCCTTACAGTTACCATTGTCTTTGGAAAAGGTAATAAAGAACAGGAAGGTTTTGGCATCCTGCCCATCGCGGATAGAAATAATGTTCATATCACCGGAAGTATAATCACCGGAGAATTTATGCTTATGCGCTAAAGTATCTATCGGGTTAAAGATCTGCCCGGGCGTCGTAGGCCCGTTGGAGTTAGTCATGATCAGCGTTACGGTCCCATTGGCATTTGCCATGTAAAAGTCTTCCTTTAACGCGGTATTGGAGCCCACCGGTTTTTCCGTGCTGGTTTTTATAACATATTTATTATCCAGCGTAAAGCTCATTTGCTCCGGACTGTTAGCTTCCTTCCGGGCTGCTACCATACGGTTCAGGTACTTGCCTTTTTTATCGGTAAAACAGATGTACGCCACCGAAGAAGACCGGTCCACCGCCCTGATCACAAAATATTGCAAGGCGCTGCCCGCTACATAAGCCAGCGGATAATATTTCAGATGCCTGGTTTTGGTTGAGTCTGCGCCGGCCAAAGTATCTGTAAGGAACTGTTTCAGCACATCCCGTTGCAGGGCCAGGGAATCCGGCTGCTTTTGCAGCAGGGAATCGGCCGCTAGCCGGTAAGGCGCCTGTTGCTCAGGAAATAAGGCTTTAAAATCTTCAAAGGTCACCGGGCGTCCGCCGGAGGTATGCTTGTTCCCGGAGCCGCAACCCGCTAAAATACCCACGGTTAAAAGTAGTGCCAACAACCTGTTCATGCGTAGTGTAGAATTGTTTCTTGCCGAAAAGTTAAAGATATTTTTGATATATACCGCATAGCTAATCAAAAAAAATGCCGGTTAAATGGATAAACGGAGCCTCCCCTCTCCTGCAGGGTTGGGAATACCATGAAAAATGTTTAGATTTGTCTAACTTTTATTTTAGGGTTTATGAATTTAACAGTTGCAGAGGAAAACTACATTAAGTCTATTTATAAGCTGGAAGAAGGGACAGAAGCGGTAACCACTACGGGATTAGCCTATGAGCTGGATACCAAACCCGCATCTGTAACGGATATGGCTAAAAAGCTAAAGGAGAAAAAGCTTATTGATTATGAAAAGTACCAGGGCATTAACCTTACTGCAGAAGGTAAAAAGGCCGCCCTGCATATTATACGCCGCCACCGCCTGTGGGAATGTTTCCTGGTAGACAAGCTGGCCTTTAGCTGGGATGAGGTGCATGAGCTGGCCGAAGAGCTGGAACATGTGCGCAGTGAAAAGCTGATCAGCCGCCTCAGCGACTTCCTGGGCAACCCTACCATTGACCCACATGGGGACCCTATTCCCGACGCACAGGGCAAAATGGGGAAACAACGCGCGCAAATATCCCTGGACCAGGCCCGCACCAAACGCCTGGAGGTAACGGCCGTATCCGACAAATCAGCCGCTTTGCTGGAATTCCTGAACGCCAAAGGCATTCGCCTGGGCACCCAGCTGGAAGTGATTGAGCGCTACGAATTTGATAATTCTATTGAAATAAAGATCCGGAACCAGCCCGCCTTTACCATTAGTGAGCAGGTGAGTAAAAATATTATGGTACGGCCCCTGTAAGTGAAACAAATAATTTTCTGTTAAAGCTATGGATCATATTGCTACATCGCTGAGTGAAGTACATCAGAGTATAGATACCACTGCACGGTCGCGGTGGAAAAAGCTGCTATCTTTCTTTGGCCCGGCCTACCTGGTAAGCGTAGGTTATATGGATCCCGGTAACTGGGCCACAGACCTGGCCGGGGGCAGCCAGTACGGCTACCAGCTGTTATGGGTGCTGCTGATGAGTAACCTGATGGCCCTGCTGCTGCAAAGCCTGAGCGCCCGCCTGGGTATTGTGCGCGGCCGCGACCTGGCGCAGGCCAACCGGGAAACCTATCCGCCCGTTATCAACTTCATTTTATATGTGCTGGCAGAGATAGCCATTGCCGCCTGCGACCTGGCAGAGGTGCTGGGCATGGCCATAGGCATACAGCTGCTTACCGGCCTGCCGCTGGTATATGGCGTTAGCTTTACCGTGGTGGATACTTTTCTGCTGCTGATCTTACAACGTTATGGCATCCGCAAAATGGAAGCCTTCATCATAAGCCTGGTAGCTATTGTAGGCATCTCTTTTTTAACGGAGCTGGTAATTGCCCGGCCCGTAATGTCGGAAGTAGTAACGGGCTTTGTACCCACCATACCTGATAATGCAGCTCTGTATATTGCTATTGGTATTATAGGCGCCACCGTAATGCCCCACAACCTGTACCTGCATTCCGCACTGGTGCAAACGCGCAAAATTCAGCGGGATAAGAAGGGCATTAAACAGGCCCTGAAGCTAAACCTTATTGACAGCACCGTGGCCCTGAACCTGGCCTTTTTTGTAAATGCCGCCATTCTTATATTAGCCGCCACCGTATTCTTTAAAAGCGGGCGTACGGATATTGCAGAGATCCAGGATGCGCATGAGCTGCTGGAAAAGCTGCTGGGCAGCAAAGTAGCCCCCATCCTGTTTGCAGTAGCGCTGATAGCCGCCGGCCAAAGCTCAACGGTAACAGGCACCCTGGCCGGACAGATCATTATGGAAGGCTACCTGCGTTTGCGCATTAACCCCTGGCTGCGCCGTTTAATTACCCGCCTGCTGGCCATAGTGCCTGCCTTACTCACTATCTTATTAGCGGGCGATGATAAAGTAGGCGAGCTCCTGGTATTCAGCCAGGTATTATTGAGCCTGCAATTAGGTTTTGCTATTATACCGCTCATTCATTTTGTGAGTGATAAAAGCACCATGGGCGAATATGCCATCAAGCCATTAACCAAAATCACCAGCTGGCTGATCACCGCAGTGCTGGTGTACCTGAACCTGCGCATGGTATTTACAGAAGCCTATAAATATATTACTCATGCAGGCAATGGCTGGGTAGATGCTGTTATTATAATATCCGGAATAGGTTTTATAGTGCTGCTGGTGATCACCATCGTATTCCCGATGATTAGCCGGTACCGGCAAATAGCCTCTGTACGCATACACCCTTCCCAATTGCTTTCTTTGGGCAGCATGGAAAAACCGCAGTACTACCGTATAGCGCTGGCGCTGGATTTCAGCAAGCAGGATGAAAAAGTGATCACCAATGCAGTAGCTAACGGTAACGAGCATACGGAATATATACTGATCCATGTAGTGGAAAGCGCTTCTGCCAAATACTTCGGCAGGCTGTCTGATGATTTTGAAACCCGTAAAGACCAGGAGCAGCTGGATGGTTACCTGGCCTTGCTGCACGCACGCAACATCCGCGCGCGGGGCATCCTGGGCTACCGGCATCCCGCAAAGGAAATTGTGCGTATTGTAAAAGAAGAGAAAGCAGATTTTATTGTGATGGGAGGCCATGGCCATACCGGTATTAAAGACTGGATCTATGGCGAAACAGCCCACCAGGTAAGGCACAACGTAAAAGTACCCGTACTGCTGGTGCAGTAAATAATGGCAATATGCTACACTGTTTTAAACCAGGCGATCAAAAACATTTTACCCGTGTAGTGCGTGAAGAAGATTGCGCAGCATTTGACAGCGGCGCTGTACACCCCGTGTACAGCACCTTTGCGCTGGCGCGTGATGCGGAATGGTGCTGCCGTTTATTTGTGCTGGATATGAAGGAAGCAGATGAAGAAGGTATTGGCACCATGCTTACCGTACAACATCATGCACCGGCCAAAGCAGGCAGCATTGTGGATTTTACGGCCACTATTGTACAATTGCATACGCATACTATAGTATGCAGGTATGAGGCAAAAGTGGGCAACCTGGTTATTGCCACAGGTGAGCAGGGACAAAAAGTGCTTAAAAAAGAGAAACTTCAAAAACTCTTTGAGTTATAAACGTCACTTTTAGCAATGAAAAATGATCGTAAACCCTTCTTTTTTGTACCGGCGCACCACGTTGAATATCAGCCAGATACAAGGACTTAAAATATCCTTTTAACAAAATTTTATTATAACAGTTTCTTAATCTGGCACAAAACGGAACAGCTTTTGGATTACTCTAATCGAACCAAAAGTTTTATACCATGTCTAAGAATAGTTTAGAGTTTGTAAAGCAAAACATCCAGGAATTAGCTATTGGTAATTATTCCAGTTATCCGCAAGATTATAATCCTGTAAAACAGGAGACCAGCAATAATATCCAGTCATTAGCCAAAGGTTACTGGGACGTGCGTGATATGAAAGAAATAGAACGTGATGAAAAATTAAACATCCACCTGGATGATTATATTGAATGGTCACGTGAAGCTTACCAGGATTTTATAGCACAGGATGTAAACGCATTAAACTAAGGATCTTTTTCTCTTGAAGGATAAAGCCGTCCCGGGTATCGCACCCGGGACGGCTTTATTTTTGATGCTATACTAACGAAGGATAAAACTATAGTCCCAGCGCTGCCTTTAACCTGGGATAACCGGTTTTACTTACCGGCACTTTAGCGCCGGTTCTTAAAATGGCCAGGTGGTTTTCTTTTTCATACGGCTCAATGCGGGTAACCTGGTTCACATTCAGCATGTAAGAACGGTGTACGCGGGCAAACTGCTGCGGGTCCAGCGTTTGCTCAAAAAAGCTCATGGTCTTATTCTTCAGGAAAGCGCCTTCCTGGGTGATGATCTTCACATAATCATCCGCTGCTTCCAGGTAATGCACATCCTGCACAGGAATAATTTTGATCTTACCATTGATCTTCACCACAATACGGTTGCTCTGCAAAGGCGATGCAGCAGCGGTTTCCAGCAGCTGTGTGGTTTGCTGCGGAGCGGCTGCCGGCGTAGCAGTGGTTTTATTACCCAACCATTTTTGCAATGCTTTTTCAAATCGGTCTTTTGAAAAAGGTTTTAACAGGTAGTCAATTGCATTCACCTCAAAAGCGCGGATAGCATGTTCTTCAAAAGCCGTGGTAAAGATCACGGCAGGCATCTCTTCTACCAGCTCCAGCATCTCAAAGCCATTGATCTTGGGCATCTGCACATCCAGGAAAATAATATCCGGCTGGTGCTGCTGAATGGCTTTCAGCCCTTCAAAACCATCATTACATTCCTGTAATACCTGTACTTCCGGGAAGCCCAGTAAATATTCCAATACTACAGCGCGGGCCAAAGGCTCATCATCAATTATGATTGCTTTTATCATGTGGTTGTGGTACTTTAATTAAGGTAGTAAAGATCAGGTCATCGGAGCTAACCTCCAGCAGGTCCTGCCGGGCAAACAGCAGGTACAGCCTGCGGCGTATGGAGCTTAATCCAAAGCCGGTGCCCTGGTGCGGCTGCTGCAAAGCGCTGTCATACGGGTTTTGCACCTGCACATGCAGCATATCCTGCTGCACCCAGGCTTTTATAGTAATGGTAATGGCCTCCGTAGTATCATACAACCCGTATTTAATGGCGTTTTCTACCACCGGTTGTAATAACATGGGCGGCATTACCAGCTGTTGTGTATTTTCATCGGCCGTCACTTCGGTTGATAACCGGTGCCCGAAGCGCACCTTTTCAATATCAAGATACCATTGCAGGTACTGCAGCTCTTCCGGCAGCGCTATCCATTGCTGGTCCTCCCTTTTTAAGGTGCCCCGTAAAAAGTCGGACAGCTTCAGCACCATTTCCCTGGCCTGCTGCGGGCGTAATACGATCAGCGCATTAATGGAGTTCAGGCTGTTAAATAAAAAGTGCGGCTGTAATTGCTGCCGCAGCTTGTACAGCTCAGCCTCCCGCGATAAACGTTCCGTAGCTTCCCGCCGTTCCAGCGCTTCCTGCTGCTCTGCCATATCATACATCAGCAGGGCGCGCAGGCCCATGCTGGTGATCACCAGCCAGGCTACCAGGAAGTGTATGGGCAGCGCTGCGTTTAGCCATTGCAGATAGACATGATCTGCCTTGAAAAAATATTTCAACCAGCAGGTGGTAACCGCTATCCAGATAACTGTTAACACCGTACTGTAACAAAGTACAAACAGGTATTTACCTTTCGCCGGCCGGTAATAGCCCAGGTTATGCGCTATAATGGCTACCGCAGTACCCAGGAACAGGGTATGTATGGCACTGTCGGCCCAGGCATTAATGGTTTCCAGCTTAAACCACTGTATCAGCAGCACACCATACAGTAACAGGAACACGTAGGTGGTTACTGCTATGGTCCAGCGGAAGTACTTATCTGATAAAGGGCGCTTTATCACAGTGTTTGTTTGTAATTAATAATTAAGAATGAATAATTAATAATAAAGAGCACAACTATTACGGTCAACCACTACTGTTTGCTCTTGCCCGTTAGTATTGTTATTTGCTTTTTGTTCAACTTTAATAATGAATAACCTTCACTTCACGAACAACTGCTACACGATTATTAATTCTTAATTATTCATTATTAATTCCCCAATTAATTCCCGATCTCAATAAAGCGCTGCTCCTGCAGCTGCGCAGACTTCATCTGCAGCCAGGCTACATAAGCCGTAGCATCCGACGGTTCTTCAATACGGGAATACAGCTCCATGCCGTCCGAAAGCTGGTCCAGCGTAAACAGCTCCGGTACGTTAATGAACTTCCATTCTACCAGCTCTTGTTTCTGGTTGCGGAAGGTATATTGTTCCTGCTGTCCTATTTCGCGGGCCTTTTGTGCGGCCTCCTGTTTTGTTTCTGCACTAATTAAGCGCAATTGCTCATCGAACTGCGGCATGTGGTTGCCACTGCCACAAATGATCTGGTACACTATTTTTGCTACAAACCAACGCATACAAATTCAATTTAAAAGGGTTTAGAATGGTACAATACAGAATATAGGTTACTGGCTTAATAACTCTTGATATCTATGCCGCCAAATACACAGATGCCTTTGATCAGCAGTCTTTTATCGGGGTTGGGAGCCAGCAGCTCTATGGCGCGCTTATCCTCTACCCCGCCAAAGATGGTGTTCACCTCTATTTTCACGTCCCAGTTGGAAGGTACTATCATCTCAACACCGCCGAAAATGGCCGTGGCATCTATTACGACAGTGCCGGTAAAATCGGCCTGGGTAAGGTTCACCTCAGAACCGCCAAAGATGGAAGTAATATCCCCTCCCTGGAAGTTCTTGGATAATACGATCCGGTTATCGCCGCCGAAAACAGCCAGTGCATTCAGGAAATCTTCTGAGTTGCCCCCTATGGTTTCCTGGTAAGAGCCGGCATTCCAGCGCTGCTTCATATCCTCCTTTAACTGTCTCTTATCTTCCCGCCACTGCCTTCTGTCTTCTGCCAGGTAACGCTGCGGACGTTGGGACGGGCGTTTAGTAAGCATATATACCCCAATAACCACCAGCACTAAAGGCCAGCCATAACGGGGAAAGTCAAAATCCCAGTGAATGATCTCTTCGGAAAGAAAAATACCGCCGATCAGCATCATAATAAACCAGGGACCGCCCCGGAACTTATGTTTGATGGCCACAACAAGACCCAGAAGTATCAGGAGCATTTGCCAGGAAAATATCCAGGAAGGCACATTCAGGTGCAGGTTCTGTAAAAAAAAGAAGATACCCAACACAATAAGCACTAAGCCACCCCATATGCCCTTGCTTCTTCTATGTATGATATTTTGATTTTGATTTTCCATTACTGTAAGATTGTGATGTAAAATTATTACGGGAGCGCGGGTACATCAAATGGATTTAGGCTAAAAATACCGGAGTTCCGGTAAACGGTGGCAAAAGACCGGTGAAAATAATTTGCATGCACTTTTGTTTTACATTTAGCCCGTAAACGTTATAACCATGCATAAGTTTTTTTCCGTACGCGCCCGGGAGATCCAGGACCTGGAAAGCCAGGTAAATACCTTCTTAACCAATAACCCTGATATTGTGATCGTTACCTCCAACCAATCCCTGGTGCCGGTAGGCGACACCCAGGATATCCTGTACTCCATTATTTATAAGGAAGCGCCCAAGCCTACCCGCATTGGCCGCCTGGGGCAGGACTGACAGCGGCTTATAGCCGGAAAGCCGCATTTACCCGACATAGCCGGCTAACACCCTTTGCAGCCGGTGTTTTGCACCTTATGAGCACTGCCTGGCCGGCTCCGTCCGCTAAAATCGTCTGCCTGAAATGTAAAATCGGTGTACCTTTGCGCTCGATTATTTCACTAAAGTCACTGTTTTATGCCGGCAGAAAAGATCATAATGACCAATGGGCAGTTAAAGGTTCCCGACCATTGTATTATTCCATTTATTGAAGGTGACGGGATTGGCCCCGACATTTGGCGGGCCAGCGTACGCGTGTTTGACGCCGCCGTAGCCAAAGTGTATGATAATAAACGGAAAATTGAATGGAAGGAAGTACTGGCAGGCGAAAAAGCCTTCCAGGCTACCGGTGAATGGTTACCTAAAGCCACCCTGGATGCTTTTAAGGAATACCTGATCTCAATAAAAGGACCTTTGACCACGCCGGTAGGCGGCGGCATCCGTTCCCTGAATGTGGCCATGCGCCAGGAGCTGGACCTGTACGCCTGTGTACGCCCGGTACGCTGGTTCAATAAAGTGCCTTCTCCGCTGAAACATCCTGAGAACGTGAACATGGTGATCTTCCGCGAGAACACCGAAGATATCTACGCCGGCATTGAATATATGTACGGCACTCCTGAAGCCGATAAGCTGCTGCACTTTTTGCAGAACGACCTGGGTGTGAAAAAGATCCGTTTCCCGGAAACATCTTCCCTGGGCATTAAACCCGTATCCAAGGAAGGTTCTGAAAGGCTTATCCGCTCCGCCATTAAATATGCCATTGAAAATAAACAGTCTTCTGTAAGCCTGGTGCACAAAGGCAATATCATGAAATTCACAGAAGGCGGCTTTAAGAACTGGGGTTATGAGCTGGCTAAACGCGAGTTTGGTGATTTCGTGTATACCTGGGAGGAGTGGGAAACCACCAAAAAAGAACAGGGCGAAGAAGAAGCCAACAAGCAAATGAACATTGCCCTGGCGCATAAAAAAATACTGATCAAAGATGTAATTGCCGATAACTTCCTGCAGCAGATCTTACTGGCACCGCAGGATTATAGTGTGGTAGCTACCCTGAACCTGAACGGTGATTATATTTCCGATGCAGCAGCAGCAGCCGTAGGCGGTATAGGCATTGCGCCCGGCGCCAACATTAACTATGTAACCGGCCACGCTGTATTTGAAGCTACCCATGGCACCGCCCCGCGCTTTGCCAATACCAACAGCATGAACCCCAGCTCCGTAATACTGAGCGGCGTAATGATGCTGGAATATATGGGCTGGAAAGAGGCTGCAGACATTATTGTACATGGCCTGAGCACCGCTATCATGCGCAAACGGGTAACCATCGACTTCTATAAGCTGATGGATGATGCCACCCTGGTATCAACAAGCGAGTTTGCAGATGAAATTATAAAGCAAATGAAATAGAGCTGAAAGCATAAAGCGTAAAGCAAAAAGCTCTTTACCCAACTTACAGGCTTTTCGCTTTATGCTTTGTGCTTTATGCTTTTGGCATTCAGCCAAAATTTGGATTTTGCGCCACGTTATAGTAATTTCCGGGTTTATCTTATTGAGCAACCATAGATAACCTTAATTAAAAAACAATACCTGAAATGGCAGAAAAGATCAAAGTCGCAAATCCGGTGGTAGAACTGGATGGAGATGAGATGACACGGATCATCTGGAAATTCATTAAAGACAAACTGATACTTCCCTACCTGGATGTTGATATCAAATACTACGACCTGGGCGTAGAATACCGCGATCAAACCAATGACCAGGTAACCGTAGATGCCGCTAACGCGATCAGAGAGTACGGCGTTGGTATCAAATGCGCTACCATTACCCCCGACGAAGCCCGTGTAAAGGAGTTTAACCTGAAACAAATGTGGAAATCGCCCAACGGCACTATCCGTAACATCCTGGATGGTACTGTATTCCGCGAGCCCATTGTTATGAAGAACGTTCCCCGCCTGGTGCCCAACTGGACTGCCCCTATCTGCATAGGCCGTCACGCATTCGGCGACCAGTACCGCGCTACCGACTTTGTTACCAAAGGTAAAGGCAAGCTGACCATCACTTTTGAAGGTGAGAACGGCGAAAAGATCCAGCACGAGGTTTACAATTTCAAAGGCGACGGCGTAGCCCTGGCTATGTACAACACCGATGAATCCATTAAAGGTTTTGCACGCGCCTGCTTTAACCAGGCCCTGTTAAAACAATGGCCGCTGTACCTGAGCACCAAGAACACCATCCTGAAAAAATACGATGGCCGTTTCAAGGATATCTTTGAAGAGATCTACGAAAACGAATTCAAAGCTGAATTTGAAAAACATAAGCTGGTATATGAGCACCGCCTCATAGATGATATGGTGGCCAGCGCCCTGAAATGGAACGGTAACTTTGTATGGGCCTGTAAGAACTACGATGGCGACGTACAATCCGATACCGTTGCACAAGGTTTTGGCTCCCTGGGCCTCATGACCTCTACCCTGGTTACGCCGGATGGTAAAACCATGGAAGCAGAAGCTGCCCACGGTACTGTAACCCGCCACTACCGCGATCACCAGGCTGGTAAGCCTACCTCCACCAACCCCATTGCCTCCATCTTCGCATGGACCCGTGGTTTGGAATTCCGTGGCCGCCTGGATAACAACCAGCCGCTGATAGATTTCTGCCAGGCATTGGAGCAGGTTTGTATTGAAGTAGTGGAAAGTGGTAAAATGACCAAGGACCTTGCTGTATGTATCCATGGTAATAAAGTGGAGCATGGTAAACACTACCTGTATACAGAAGAGTTCCTGGAAGAGCTGAACACTGCTCTGAAAGCTAAACTGAAGAAATAATTGAACGCATTGGTTCAACACTATAAAATGTCCTGTACCGCAAGGTGCAGGACATTTGTTTTTAATACCCTATC
>NZ_DATCRF010000316.1:0-2033 GCF_036569125.1 Chitinophaga sp.
CCTTTGAGCTGTTCTATCAAAGCCGGGAAACCGCGCATAAAGGCACAGGTATAGGGCTGGCGCTAAGCCGGGAGATCATTGCATTGCACCATGGCACCATTAGCTTAAAAAGCGCTAAAGGTACCGGCACCACCTTTACCCTTACGTTGCCTGCCAGCAGCGCGCCTTTTGAACCGGAAGAGATCCAGCAGGAAGCAGAAAGCATGAATGTGCTGAACCATTCCCTGTTCAATTACCTGGAAGAACCGGATGAGCAGCTGCCGGCTACCACCAACACCGGCGAACATCTGCACTCCATATTGATCATTGAAGACCACCCGGACCTGAACAGCTTCCTGGCAAGCTACCTGGGCGGGCTATACGAAGTTTTTCATGCGGTGAATGGTGCAGATGGTTTGCAGCTGGCCTTTCAGCATATACCCGACCTGATCCTCTGCGATATTATGATGCCCGAGATGGATGGCATACAGGTGCTGGAAACCCTGAAAAAAGACATCCGCACCTCGCACATACCGGTGATACTGCTCAGCGCCAACAGCAGTGAGGAGCAGCGTATAAAAGGAATGCAGCACAATGCCGATGCCTACATCAGCAAACCCTTCAACCTGCAATACCTGGCAGAGAACATCAGCAGCATCCTGAATAACCGTGCGCTGCTCAAAGATCATTACATTGCAGAGCCGGAAACCCGGGTGCATACACCTCAGTCCAATAAACCAGACCGCAGGTTTGTAAATGACTTCACGGCTATTGTTGAAAATAACCTGGGCAATGATCAATTTGGGGTGGATGATATTTGCCAGCAGCTGTCCATTTCCAAAATGCAGCTGTACCGCAGGGTAAAGCAGCTGCTGAACTGCAATGTGAACGATTACATACTGGATACCCGCATTAAAAAAGCCAAGTACCTGCTGGTAAATTCCCAGCAGTCGGTTTCGGAGATCGCCTATGCCTGCGGCTTTTCATCGCCTGCATATTTTTCCACGGTATTTAAGGCACGCAGCCAGCAAACGCCTAAAACTTTCCGGGAGCAGGTGAATAAAAAACCGGATGTGTAGATGAGCAGCCGGTAAACGCCTGTTCCAATACCGAGAATTGTACGCCAAAGAATAGTGCCATCACATAAAACCTTGTTATTGATGAAACACCTTTTAACTGTTACTATCGCCCTGCTATGCAACCTGCAGGCAAGCGCACAGGGTTATAACACCCTGCAATACGGAGCTGTAAAACCAACTGCTGCAGCTGCAACAAAGGGATTAAAAGATTATTACAGCGATTATTTTCCAATAGGCGTATCCGTATCGCCCCGTAATATTACCGGCGCAGATACTGCCCTGATCCTTCAGCAGTTTAACAGCGTTACCACGGAAAACACTTTGAAATTTGGCCCGGTACATCCACAGGAGCAGCGTTATAGCTGGGGCGGGGCAGATACTATTATCAATTTTGCGCAGGCACATCATCTGAAAGTGCGGGGCCATACACTTTGCTGGCACCAGCAAACACCGGCCTGGCTGTTTGTTGATAATAAAGGCGCAGCTGTTAGCAAACAAGTATTACTACAACGGCTGAAGGAACACATTTTTACCGTAATGCAACGTTACAAGGGTAAAATATATGCCTGGGATGTGGTGAATGAAGCTGTTTCGGATGACAGTACCCAGTTCTTACGCAATTCACCATGGTACCGGATCTGCGGGGAAGAATTTATTGAAAAGGCGTTTATATATGCACATGAGGCTGACCCGGGCGCCATCCTGTTTTACAACGATTATAATACGGAGCATCCTCAAAAAAGAGAGCGCATTTACCGGTTGCTGAAAACATTGCTGGATAAAAAAGTGCCGGTACAGGGCGTAGGATTACAGGCGCACTGGAACCTTACAGACCCTACGCAAAAAGAGCTGATCGCCTCCATAGAACGCTTCCGCTCCCTGGGCCTGCAGGTGCAGATCACAGAGCTGGATATATCCGTACTGCCGCCACAATCACAGCGCGACAGTGCATGGCTGGCGCAGCCGGATGTATAT
>NZ_DATCRF010000317.1:0-26495 GCF_036569125.1 Chitinophaga sp.
GTGGCGGTAAATGCCGTGCAGCAAATGGATGCCGCGGTAGGGGAGGCCACCGGCCTTTTCCGGATCATACGCCACCTGGACCTCAATGAAAGCGATAATTTTTACATCAGCAAAAGCGATAGCCTGGCGGAAATGCTGTTCAGCAGCTTAAGCAAGGTAACCATTGCTGCCGCTGTGATTGGTTTTATTACCTTGTTTGGTTCTGCCATTGGGCTCATGAACATCATGCTGGTATCGGTAGCAGAGCGTACCCGCGAGATTGGGGTGAACAAAGCCCTGGGGGCTACTGCGCCTACCATCCGCAAACAGTTTATTTACGAAGCCATCATTATTAGCGTGGCCGGCGGTTTGCTGGGCGTGTTCCTGGGCATGATCGTAGGCAATATAACTTCCCTGCTGTTAAAAACCAGTTTTGTAGTGCCCTGGTTGTGGATCACATTGGGCATAGCCTTGTGCGCCACCGTGGGGCTCATATCCGGCATTTACCCTGCCATCAAGGCTTCCCGCCTGGATCCTATAGTAGCGTTACGCTACGAATAACCGTTTACAAGCTTATTATTATCGGCCCGGTAATGCAAAATTAACCGGGCAGGAAATTTATTTTATTCATAGCTTTATCGCATCGGTAAACCATTAAAATTATCTAACCGTGGGATCTCCAACAGAAAATTTCAAGGCATTAGGTTTAAGCCTGCCGCCGGCGCCAACACCATTAGGAGTGTACAAGCCTTTTTTAATAGATGGTAAGCACGTATATGTATCCGGCCACGGCCCCGTGCAGGACGATAAAAGCCTGATCATTGGCCGCATTGGCGCAGACCTGGATATTGAGCAGGGCAAGCTGGCTGCAAGGCAGGTAGGATTGACCATTCTATCTACATTGGTGGCTAACCTGGGCAGTCTGGATAAAATTAAAAGAGTGATCAAAGTATTAGGAATGGTGAACGGTACGCCGGATTTTGCACGCCACCCTTATGTGATCAATGGCTGCAGTGAGCTGTTTGCCAAAATATGGGGAGAAGATAATGGCATTGGCGTACGCAGCGCAGTGGGCATGGGCTCCCTGCCGGATAATATTCCCGTGGAAATAGAGGCGCTCTTTGAGCTGCACGACTAATTAATAATTAAGAATGAATAATTAATAATCAGGAAGGCATGTTCTTTGAGGAATGCCTGTATAACGGTTATTCATTCAATATACAGTATAGAACAATGAATAGTTTAGTGAGCGGTGAGCAAACAAAATTCTCGTAACTATTATTCATTCACAATAATCTGCAGTATTAACCTACAGCAACGGTACTGGCACAACGATTATTCATTATTAATTATCCATTCTTAATTATAATGTGGTATTCTCTTGAAAATGAAGCCCAGATAGACTCCCCGGCCCTGCTGGTATATACCGGCAGAGTAAAGGAGAATATTGAGCTGCTGAAAAGCAGGATAGATGATGTACAACGGTTACGCCCCCACGTAAAAACTGTTAAGATAGCAGAGGTGGTGCAGCTGATGCAGGCAGCCGGCATACAGAAGTTCAAATGCGCTACCATTGCTGAAGCAGAAATGTTAGGCCTGGTAAATGCAGCTGATGTGCTGTTGGCTTACCAGCCGGTAGGCCCCAAAATAGCAAGGCTGGCCGCATTGGTGCAAAAGTATCCGCAAACCAGCTTCTCCTGCCTGGTAGATAATATAATGGCTGCAACAGCCATTGCTGAGTATTTTGATGCGCAAAGATTAAACCTGCCGGTATACCTGGACCTGAATGTAGGCCAGCAAAGAACGGGCATTATACCCGGCGCAGCAGCACTAGAGCTATATGAACAGTTGTTCACATTAAAAGGAATTACACCCGCAGGGCTGCATGCATATGACGGCCACCTGCACGACGAAGCGATTGAGATCCGTACCCAGCGCTGTAATACGGCATATGAGCCGGTAGCTGCGCTGGCGCAGGCTATTACAGATAAAGGATTGACGGCTCCAAAAATTGTAGCAGGCGGTACGCCTACCTTTCCCATTCATGCGCAGCGCAGCGGCATAGAATGCAGCCCCGGCACCTTTGCTTTCTGGGACTGGGGATACCAGCAGCATTTGCCGGATCAAACGTACAATCATGCCGCATTGGTTATGACAAGGGTGGTATCACACCCGGCAGAAGGGCTGTTGTGCCTGGACCTTGGACATAAATCCGTAGCTGCAGAAAACACGCTGGCCAACCGCGTACAATTCCTGAATGCGCCGGAAGCAACGCCCGTATCGCAAAGTGAGGAGCACCTGGTGATTAAAGTAGCAGATACGGCAGCTTACCCGGTAGGTACGGTATTGTATGGCGTACCCTATCACATATGCCCTACCGTAGCCCTGTATGATAAAGCTTACATCATTGCCCACCATAATGGTGAAAGCCAGTGGCCGGTAATAGCAAGGAATAGAACCATATTAATTTAATAATGTGCAAAGGTGCAAATGTGCAGATCCATTTGCACATCTGCATATTTGCATATCAAAACATTTAACTGTGTTTGTAATAGATGCACACCTGGACCTGAGCATGAATGCCATGGAATGGAACCGTAACCTGCGGTTACCTGTAAACGAGATCAGAGCAAGAGAGCAGGGCTTAACGGATAAGCCGGACCGCGCTAAAGGCGTAGTAGCCCTGCCGGAGCTGCGTAAGGGCAATATAGGCCTGGTGGTAGCTACGCAGATAGCCCGTTTTGTAGCGCCGGATAACCCGCTGCCCGGCTGGTTTTCGCCGGAGCAGGCCTGGGCGCAAACCCAGGGCCAGCTTGCCTGGTACCAGGCCATGGAAGAAGCAGGGGAGATGGTGGCTATTACAGACCTGGCATCGCTGGAAAAGCATTTAGCGCTGTGGAATAACAGCAAAAAATCCAATGAGCAAAAGCCGGTAGGTTATATTCTGAGCCTGGAAGGTGCGGATTCTATTGTGGATACTTACTATCTGCAATGGGCATACGAATATGGCTTACGCGCTGTAGGCCCCGCGCACTATGGCCCCGGGCGTTATGCGCAGGGCACGGATGCCACCGGTAAAATGACGCCTATGGGACATGAGCTGCTGAAAGAAATGGAGCGCCTGAACATTATTTTAGATGCTACGCATTTATGTGATGATAGTTTCTGGGATGCCATGGATCACTTTAACGGTCATGTATGGGCCAGCCATAATAACTGCCGTGCGTTGGTGGATCATAACCGCCAGTTCAGTGATGAGCAGATCAAAGAGCTGGTGGCACGCAATGCCGTAATAGGCGGGGCGCTGGATGCATGGATGATGGTGCCCAACTGGCAAAGAGGCGTATCGGATCCCAAAGCTATGAACTGCTCGCTGGAAGTGATGGTAGATCACCTGGATCATATTTGCCAGATAGCAGGCAATGCGCTGCACATTGGCATTGGTTCCGACCTGGATGGCGCTTTTGGTAAAGAGCAATGCCCCTATGACCTGGAAACCATTGCCGACCTGCAAACCGTACCGGCGCTGCTGGAAAAACGCGGTTACTCCGCAGCGGATATTGAAAACGTAATGCACGGGAACTGGCTGCGCTTTTTACGCAATGCCTGGAAGTAAAACAACGGAATAATAAGTAATACCGGAACTGGCCATACCCTGGCGGCATGTTATTTGTAAAAATGATTGCAAATAAAAGCACAGGTTATGGCCATATCTTTTTCCCTTAAAGCAAACCTTAGTGCCTGGTGCTTACTGCTGGGCATGGCAGTAGCCACTGTTAGCTGCTCTAAAAATGATAACATTAATGAGGTGAACAATCCACCGGCTACCGATACAGCCGCCACTTATCTGAACCAGGCGTATGGCACAGATGCGCAGCAAACAATGGATATTTATTTACCACCGGGCAGAAGCCAGGCCGCTACCCATTGCCTGATATTCATACACGGTGGTGCCTGGACCTTTGGCGATAAATCAGAATTTACCGCTACCATTGATTCCCTGCGGCGTTTGAATACACCTTATGCCTGCTTTAATATTAATTACCGGCTTGCAGAAGCAGGTAAGAACCAGTATCCCGCAGCAGAAAATGATGTACAAAGTGCGCTGGATTATATTAGTAAGAACCGGGAGCGTTTTGGCGTGTCTGCCAGTTGGATCCTGCTGGGTACCAGCGCGGGCGCACACTTATCGGTACTGCAGGCTTACAAGCATAATAACGGTAATATTAAAGGAGTGGTAAGCCTGTATGGCGTGTATGATCTTACTACGCTCTTTGATCAGACAGAAACAGCCGTACAGGTAATACTCACAAATGTAATGGGAGGCATTCCTGCTGTTAAGCCGCAGGCTTATCACGATGCCAGTCCTATTAACTATGTAACACCTCAAAGCGTACCGGTATTGGTGATGTACGGCACCCAGGATCCTATTGCGCCGCCGGCGCAGGCTACCGCATTTATAGAAAAGCTAAAGGCGCAGGGCGTAACCTATGAGCAGGTAAGCTATCCCTCAGAACATGGAATACCGCCGGCTTATGCAGCAGATGCCTGGAGTAAGGTATTGGCGTTTATAAATAAATATTCCACAGGTAAATAAAAAATGATCGCTAACCCACCGGTAAAAACAAGGATCTATACACTGCGTTTTTTACGAAACAGAGGGCCAGTAAAACAACGGTAAATCAGGTAATGGGATAAACTGCCGCAGCCTGCAGCCTATATTTGTAGATTTTTACAAATAAAAGCACAGGTTATGACCCTATCCTTTTCCCTCAAAGAAACCCTGCACAAATGGTGCATGTTATTCGCATTCGTTGTACTGGCAGTGAGCTGCTCCAGGGATGATAATAATTTACCCGGTGGCAAACTACCCCTCACCTGGTTTCCCGCTACTTACCTGGATATGGCTTACGGACTGGATTCCATGCAGGTGATGGACATTTATTTACCCGCCGGCAGAAGCGCTGCTAAAACAAAATGTATTGTGTTTATACATGGCGGTGCATGGACCTGGGGAGACAAGAGTGATTTTACCGGCATTATTGATTCGCTGCGAAAAGCGCATACACCCTATGCCTGCTTCAACATTAACTACCGGCTGTCCGGCATAGGTAAAAATCAGTATCCCCGCGGTGAGGATGATGTACAAAAGGCGCTGGATTACATTCGTAAGAACCGCGCGCATTTCAATGTATCGGAAGATCTGGTATTACTGGGCGCCAGCGCCGGTGCGCAGCTGGCCGTACTGCAGGCTTACAAGCATAACCAGGACGGGCATATTAAAGCTGCAGTTAGCTTATATGGCGTATATGATCTGGCTGCTTTATATACGCAAACAGAAACAGCCATACAGCTGGTGCTGACAAATGTAATGGGCGGTGTTCCTGCGGTGAAGCCATTGGAGTACTATGCAGCCAGCCCGGTGAATTTTGTGACGGCGAAAAGTGTACCGGTGTTTATATTATATGGTATGCTGGATAAGATAGCGCCGCCGGCGCAGGCGCTTGAATTTATGTTAAAGCTGAATGCCGAGGGGGTAACCTATCAGCAGGCGCCTTATCCTATGGAGCATGAAATAGCGCCTGTCTTTGCAAAGGATGCCTGGGGTAAGGCTTTTGCATTTATCAATAAATACCTGCCGGCCGGCTGATAAAAAAAAGATCCCGTTCACTTGCAGCGAACGGGATCTGTAAAAATATTTAACCGTAGGATTACTCAGCTACTACTTCAAATTCCAGCTCAGCTTCATTGCCTTTACCGAAATCGATCTTTGCTTTGTAAGTGCCCAGTTCTTTCACGTCGTCCAGGATGTGGATGCGGCGGCGGTCAATTTCGTAACCTTTCTGCTCTTTAATAGCACGTGCAATCTGCACACCGGTTACGCTACCGAATATTTTACCGGAAGTACCTGTTTTGGCGCCAATTTTCACCGGGCCTGCTTTCAGTACTTCTACCACCTTGGCAATTTCAGACAGAAGCTTTTCTTCTTTCACTTTCTGCACTTTCAGGCGTTCCTGTAACTGCTTCATGTTAGAAGGGCTGGCTTCTACTGCAACTTTCTGAGGGATCAGAAAGTTCCTGGCATAACCGTTTCTCACGTTTACCAGCTCATTTTTCTGGCCCAGGTTATCAACGTCTTGTATTAAGATAATTTGCATAACTTTTTCTTACTTTAAAAGGTCAGTAACATAAGGCAATAAAGCCATTTGACGAGCTTTCTTAATAGCCTGGGCTACTTTACGCTGAAATTTCAGAGAGTTACCCGTAATACGGCGGGGCAGCATTTTACCCTGGTCATTGAGGAACTTTTTCAGGAATTCCGCGTCTTTGTAATCCACATACTTGATGCCCATTTTCTTGAAGCGGCAGTATTTCTTCTGGCGCTTCTCGGTTTTAACGGCGGTTAAGTACTTAATTTCTTGTTTTACTGCCATAATTTTAAGCTTCTACGGTTTTAGAATCAGCACTAACGCCATGTCTCTTTCTGCCATTATATTCAACGGCATACTTGTCCAGCGCTGTGATCATGTGGCGTAATACATTTTCATCGCGGTTCAGCTGAATCTTCAGCTTCTCATTGAGGTCGGATGGCGCACTGTACTCCAGAACCAGGTACATGCCCGTGGTTTTCTTCTGGATAGGGTACGCCAGTGATCTTAATCCCCAGGGATTTTCGTGCGTTACAGTTCCGCCGGTCTCTTTTATAAGATCAGCGAACTTCTTTTGGGCGACTTTGTAGTCTTCCTCAGAAAGCACAGGGGTAAAGATCACCATCAATTCGTAATTGTTCATTTCCCTGTTTTTAAATGTTGTTTAAAAATTTACTTTAAATACCCAATAAAATTGGGACGGCAAAGATACAATACTATTTCCAATTCCCAAGCTTAAATAGCCGCACTTTCCGGGGTTTTTGGCCTGCCCGTGGCCGGAAACCCCTTTTCCCGGCGGCCAGGGAAAGGATGGGGTTTAAAAAGGGAGTGTAAAAGTATGATAATTAGCCGGTTAATTATGTTTGCCCTGCGGCCCGCCGGTATTATAAATTATCTTCCGGGTTGATTATCTTTATAAGGAAAGCCCGAAAACCCATACAAATTATCCTAAGACCCTCTTTTTAACCTATGGCCTCCCATATTAATCACCTTAAAATTCCACTGAAGCATGAAAAGGTCTTTACCCAACTTTTGCAGGGCGCTGTATGCCCTGCTGCTGGCGCTGTGCAGCTATGCCCTGCCGGCCTGGTCCCAATCGTCTCTTTTTAATGGCCCGGCAGAAATGCTGCAAAGCAGTATGCACAACCTGTTTATTTCGTCCAACGGCCGGTATTACATTCAAACCAACGGCGGCAACACCGGTTTTAACTACTGGTGGAATGCCAATGGTTTAGATGCGCTGGTAGATGGTTACCTGCGCAGCCGCAGCAGCACCTACACCACCCGCATGAAAAACCTGCTGTACGGTATTAAGGCCACCAATGGCAATACCTACCTCAATTATTTTTATGATGATATGGAGTGGATGGCTATTTCCACCCTGCGGGCCTACCAGCATACCGGCGACACAGCCTATATGAACGCCGCCAACATCCTGTGGGCAGACATTCAAACCGGCATTCACCCCGAAAGAGGCGGCGCCATTCAATGGAACAAGGGTACGCCCAACTCCTTTAACGCCTGCGCCAATGCGCCTGCCGTGATCTTTGCCGCCCGCCTGTACCAGCAAAATGGCAATGCCGCCACGCTCACTGCTGCCCAGAATATTTATAACTGGACGAAAAGCGTGCTCGTAAACCCTACCACCGGTGCGGTGTACGATAGTTATGATGCAGGCACCAATACGGTAAATACCAATCCCGACTGGGTATTTTCCTACAATGTAGGCACCTGGATAGGCGCTGCGCTGGAGCTGTACCAGGTTACAGGCAACAGCACCTATATGGACGATGCTGTAAGAACCGCGGAATACGCCATGAATACCCGTTTATATAATGGTGTTTTTTTTACCAATGAAACCGGCGGCGGTGATGGTGGCCTGTTCAAAGGCATCTTTATCCGCTACTTTACTTTGCTGGCGCGGGAAGGCAATTTACCGGCCGCTACCCGGCAGCGGTATACCGATGCGCTTAAAACCAGCGCCCAGGCGCTTAATGGCCAGGGCATTAACCCGGCCAATGGCCTGGTAAATCCTGTGTGGACCACCCAACCCGGCGCTTCCACAGATTACTCCACCCAGCTAAGCGGGGTAATGATGCTGGAAGCCGCCGCTACGCTGGATCAGGCTTTCGTTTACAAAGACCTGAACTACGGCGGCTACTCCGCCGGTTTTACACCCGGCAGCTATACGTATAACGATATTATTGCCAGGGGCGCGCTGAATGACGACATTACTTCCTTCACCCTCCCCGAAGGTTATTCCATTACCTTATACCAGGATGATAACTATGCCGGGCCTAATGCCAGCTTTACCGCAAACACCCCATGGGTGGGCGGCAGCTGGAACGATCTCACCTCTTCCCTGCGTGTGAACCGCACCGGTGGCGATGGCTTAAAGGGCGAGTATTACCAGGGCCTGAACTTCAATACCTTTAAGCTCAGCCGCAATGATGAGAACATCAATTTTAACTGGGCCAACGGCTCCCCGGATTACACCATCCGCCCCGATAGTTTCTCTGCCCGCTGGACCGGGCGCATTAAACCCCGTTACACGGAAACCTATACTTTTTACCTGAACAGCGACAATGGCCGCCGCCTGTGGATCAACAACCAGCTGGTAATTGACCAATGGATCGATAACTGGAATGTGGAGTACACTGCCACTGTTACGCTAACGGCAGATCAGTTATATGATATACGCCTCGAATACTTTGAGCACAACGGCGGCGCCGCCTGTAAGCTGGAATGGTCCAGCCCTTCACAAACAAGGGAGGTAATACCGGCCAGCCGTTTTTACACGCCGCCGGCAGCTGCCCGCAAAGCCGCGCCTGCAATTATTGCAGCAGAGGATAAGGATGTCAATATGCTGCTCAGCGCCAGCCCCAACCCGCTGAGCGACCGGGTGCGCATCCAGGTAGCCAATGCCGGCACAGCTGCCCGCCTGCAGGTGCAGGTATATAACCTGGGCGGCGCACCGGTGAGATCTTTGCAGTTTATAGAAAATGGCCAGCAGGCCGACCTGGCGGGCCTGCCCCCCGGTATGTACATTTTGCAGGTAAGAACCGGCAATAAAATATTTACCAAAAAAGTGGTGAAGCATTGATGTAATGGTGCTTTCCGGGCTTTCATAAAAAAGGCTGTCCCTTATGGGACAGCCTTTTTAGCATGGTTTCTCAACAAAAATTATTGGGCAATAAATATTTGGCTTACCTGTGATTTATTGGGTGTTTGTACCCGCAGGAAGTAAATGCCGTTAGGCAGCTTGCTTACATCCAGCTCTTTGTAATTGCGGCCAGGTACTAGCGTTACAGGGCCCTGGTAGCGGATGCGTCCAAACAGGTCTATAAGCTGCAGCTGCGCAGGGCCGGCGGAATTCTTGTCAATATCCAGCCATACCTGCAGCTTGTGGCCCAGTAAGCACCAGATAAAGCGCCAGATGATGTCTTTGATCTGTATGTTCACAGATTGTACTGCGCTGTACTGAACGTTGCCGGCCAGGTTTTCCAGTCTTAAGCGGTAGTAGTTCCGGCCTAACCAGGGGCTGTTATCATAAGCCTGGTAATTGTTGGGGAAGGTAGTAGTACCGTGTGCAGCTACCGTATCAATAGCATTCCAGCCACGCTGGTCTTTAGAGCGTTCTACCACAAAGCGTGCTGCATTGGTTTCTGTATCTGTATGCCAGTTCAGTCTTACACGGCCGGTATCTACAGTGGCAGTAAAGGCCAGTATGCTGTTCTGGTGTGCCAGGGTATGCAGGTTATAGCGGGTAATAACCGGGTAATGGTCTGTAGTGGTGCTGCTATAGCTGCTTACAAGCTGCGCGGCTTGCGTAAATACCATGGCGGATCCGGGCAGGTAGGCCTGTCCCATTTCATTGGAGGCGATCACATTATCGATCACGGTGGGGAACGATACGGTAGATTGCTGCCCGGCCAGGCTTAGCGGCAATGTAAGCGGATCATAATCCGCAGTATCGGTTACAAAGTTGATGTAGGAGGTGGTCGTATCCGGCGCCAGCTCTGTGGTAATGGTTTTGTTCAGCGCATCGTTAAAATCGCCCAGCATCAGGATGTTGCTGTACGGGTATTGCGTATCCAGCGAATCTTTCAGCTCAATGTTGCCTCTTTTACGGCGGTAGTACGCTTCAATTTTTTCTGATGCGCTGCCGGTATTAGCCTTGGCATGCAGCAGTACAAAATTTATGCGGGCGCTATCGCCATTCAGGTTAGCTACAGCTTCCATCAAATAAGGGAAGCGGCCGGACGACCAGTTGTAATAAGCGCTATCGCTGCCACCCTGGCGTAATACGCCGTAAGTGCGCAGGCTTCTTACAACAGATGTTTTATATACAAAGGCCAGTTTTTGTGCGCTTACATAATCCGGGTCGTTCACATTATCTGCATAGGAACCAAAGTCGGAAAGCACATAGCTGTAACCCGGCAGCTGGCTTACCACCTGTTTAAAGCGGGCGGTATCCACTACTTCTGCCAGCGCAAAAACATCTGCATTCAGCTTTTGAAGAATGGTGGTTACATTGGCCTGCTGCAGGCTGTCGTTAGCGGGGTTTTGCGCCGGGCTGCCAAACCATTCTATATTCCAGTTCACCACTTTCAGGGAACGTAGGGAAGTACCGGTAAGCTGTATGCGGCTGGTGCTGAAACCAGGCGTGCTAAAAGTAAGGGTACCGCTGTAGTTCTGATCGGCCGTGGCAGGGCTGAATTTTACCCAGGCTGTTTGCGGGCCTGCGCTAATGGTGGCTGCATCATAGGTCAGTACCGGGCCATAGCTTCCTGAGCTGTCCCTGGAAAGGCTGAAGGCCGCAGGTGCGGTAACCAGTAAAGTATCTGTAATATTATTACCCCAGAAAGTGATCTTTTGCGGGGCAGCGCTTTGGCCGGCCTGCACGTAATCAAAGTCCAGCGCAGCAGGGCTGCTGGTAATGCTGGGCGCCGGCGCAACCACACTGTTATACAGGTTAATATCGTCCAGTGTCCAGCGGGCGGCATTTAGGCTGGGGGAGGAGGTGTACACAAATGCAATGTGCACACTATCCTGCTTAAAGCCGGCCAGATTAATGCTGTCAGACAGCTGCCAGGCATCTGAGCCCTGTGCGGGGAACTGCCCGTTCAGCAGCGTCCAGGTAGCAGTATGCGGGTTGCTGTGCCCATCGTAATTGGTACTTACCATCAGCTGTAAAGCTGGTCCGCTAAACGCGGTACGGCTGGCAAAACGCAGCAGGGGATAGGTGAAGCTGCTAAGGTCAAAAGTAGGAGAGATCAGCCAGTCCTCGTTTTCAACCGCGCCGCCGCTAAAGCCGTTGATCTGTACGCCGTTGCTGCTGTTCTGTCCAAACGTGGTACAGCCCCAAAGCTGTGCGCCGCTTACACTGTATTGTATAAAACCGCCGGAAAGCAGGGAGCTGCCGCTGGGCGTACAATCGTTAAAGTTAAAGCTCTGTACCTGCTCGCCGGTGGTAAAATGCCAGGTGCTGCTGTCGGTAATACCGGCAAAAGCATTGCCGGTAAGATCTGTTACAGCGCCGCTATCCAGTGTAATGTAATAGGAACTGCGGGGTTGCAGAAATATATTGTTCACCGCAAGGGTAGTACTGGAAATAAGCACCAGGGCGCCGTTAACATCCAGCATTTGCTGGGTGCCGGCGCTTGTGTTGTGCAAAACCAGGTGGCCGGTAGCTGGTTTTATATTTTCCGTAAAGGTGATCCGCGGGTGCACATCAAGTGCTGCGGCAGTATCGCCATTTACCGGTAACAATGCGCTGATGGCCGGTGCGGTAGTATCGCCGGTGCTGCCGCCGCCAGCTACTATATTATCTATTGCAAAGCTGGGCCGTGAGCCTGCCCCGCTGACCTGCCGGTTTACCCAGCGTAGCTGCACCAGGGGCTGGTTGTTACAATCCGGTGGTAATACTACCGATATAGTGGCCGGTTTTTGCGGGGTGGTAACACCGGAAGTGGTTTGGGTAGTAGTATCGTTCTGGTACAGGGTGCCCGGTATATTGGTAAAGGCGCCGGTGCTGCCAATGCGGTACTGCAGCGTAACCTCGTTAAAGCGGGTATTGCTGCTGCCGTCGTAGGGGTTGCGCAGCGTCATTACATCGTACTGGAAAGCAATGTTCAGCTGTCCGCTGGTGTTAAGGCCCAGCGCCAGGCTGTTATCAGCGGATCCGCTGTTCAGGAACCCCAGCTTGCCATTATAGTTATAAACGCCGTTGGTGGTGGAGGAGGCGGTGCCGGTTAGCAGCGCTTTATCACCGGCCGGTGCAGCGGTATTAAAGCTGCCGGAAGGGGAGCCGCTTAAAGCCCAGCCCTGCCAGCCTGCGGGATACGTGGTGGCAGCGGGCGCCAGGGCATCAAAGTTCTGCTGGTAAGGCAGTGTTTGCGGGGCCGGTTGGGTTTGCGCCCAGGCTGCGGCGCTTACAAAAAGGGCAATAAATAAGAATGCGGGTAACGTTTTATGCATACGCAATCCAGGTTTTCTGAGTTAAGAGATGTTTAGAATGATTATTTAAAACAGGTTTGTACGGGATTAAACAGGTGCATGCAAAATACAATTCTTTGGGTGGCTTCACAGGTCCGTTGCATGATCTATTTGTTAAGTTATGAAATTTATTGATTACGTCAACTTGTCAGCCCACAATTCGCTGGCACGGCCTTTGAAAAAATCATGTAAAAATCTGAATTCCCATGCAGAAAGGTGCCATACGCGTACAAACAGAAAACATTTTCCCCATCATCAAAAAATTCCTCTATTCTGATCACGAGATCTTTATCCGCGAACTGGTGAGCAATGCCGTGGACGCCACGCAAAAGCTCAAAACCCTGGCCAGTGTAGGCGAGTTTAAAGGAGAGCTGGGAACCCTTGAAATAACAGTTAAGCTGGACAAAGAGAACAAAACCCTTACCATCTCCGACCGCGGTATTGGTATGACAGCGGAGGAAGTGGACAAATACATTAACCAGGTGGCTTTTTCCGGTGCGGAAGAGTTCCTGAAAAAATATAAGGGGCAGAATGAGGGTACCAACATTATCGGTCATTTTGGCCTGGGCTTTTATTCCTCCTTCATGGTAAGTAACCAGGTGGAGATCATCACCCGCTCCTGGAGGCCCGATGCCGAAGCAGTGCGCTGGGAATGCGATGGCAGCCCGGAATACCAGCTGGATACGATTACCAAAGAAGACCGGGGTACCGATATAGTAATGCACATTAACGAGGAAAGCGAAGAATTCCTGGATGAAAACCGCATTCGCAGCATCCTGGAAAAATTCTGTAAGTTCCTGCCTGTACCCATTAAGTTTGAAGATAAGCAGATCAACAACCCAACGCCTGCCTGGACGCGCAAGCCTTCTGAGCTAACGCCCCAGGACTACCAGGATTTTTATAAAGAGCTGTATCCTTTTGCAGAAGCGCCGCTTTTCTGGATCCACCTGAATGTGGACTACCCGTTCAACCTCACTGGTATCCTGTACTTCCCGAAAATATCCAAGAGCTACGAGATCCAGAAAGATAAGATCAACCTGTACTCGAACCAGGTATATGTAACGGATGAGGTGAAGGATATTGTGCCGGAGTTCCTGATGCTGCTGCATGGCGTAATAGACAGCCCGGACATTCCGCTGAATGTGAGCCGCAGCTATCTGCAGGGCGATCCGAATGTGAAAAAGATCAATGCCCATATCACTAAAAAAGTGGCCGATAAGCTGGATGAAATGTTCCGTGCCGACCGTAAGAGTTTTGAAGAAAAATGGGAATCCATTGGCCTGTTTGTAAAATACGGCATGATGACGGACGACAAGTTCCTGGAAAAAGCCAACAAATTCCATGTAATGGAAGATGTGGAGGGAGGTAAATTCTACACGCTGGAAGAATACCGTCAGGAAGCGCAGGCCCTGCAAACCAATAAGGAAAATAAGCTGGTGATCCTGTATGCCACCAATCCCGTACAGCAGGATAGCTACATACAGGCGGCCCAAGCCAAGGGTTATAAGGTAGTGAAGCTGGAAACTATTGTGGATGCAGCTTTCATTAACAATATGGAAATGAAATGGGAGAACGTACAATTCACCCGCGTAGATGCCGACATTGCCGATAGCCTGATAGACAAGGATGAAAAAACGGAGCATGTCCTTACCCAGGACCAGGAAAGCAAGCTGAAAGAAATATTTACCCAGCAGGTGCCGCAGCCCAATATTAAGGTGGAGCTGAAAGGCCTGAGCGCAGAGGCGCAGCCGGTGATCGTAACCCGTTCCGAATTTATGCGCCGCATGAAAGATATGGCTGCAGTAGGCGGTGGTGGTATGAACTGGTATGCCAACATGCCCGATGAGATCAGCATGACGGTGAACGCCAATCACCCCATTTACCAGCAAATATTGGAGGAGAGTGACGAAAGCAAGCAACAGAAGCTGGTACGCAACCTGGCCGATCTGGCCCTGCTTTCCCAGAACCTGTTGACAGGCGCTGATCTTACCGCTTTTGTGAACCGCAGTGTAGAGCTGCTGGGCGGCGAAAAAAAGAGTAAGATCATTTTACAATAATTCCCCCGGTCTGTCGTTTGAGGATGTAGGTTTAAAACGCAGATAACATATTTTATCATCGGAGAAACCAGACACAGCAGGCAAAAGGCCTGAATTGTCTGGTTTCTTATTGCCATTAAAAATGGGGGAATTTTATGAGAGCTTTATTGAAAAACCTGCACCATGTCTTAACTATTGCTGCACTATTCGCAGTAGCGTCCTGCTCTAAACAAGAAGATCAGAGCATTGATCCTATAAAAACAGGATCTGAATCATCCGTAACAGCATCAACGGCAGAATTCTACTGGCCGCAAACGCCCGTTAACAGTCTGATTAACAAAACACTCACCGCGAACGTGGGTAACGTATCCAAGAATTACGTTTTGTATGTACCAGACACGTACAATGCCAATTACAACAAATGGCCGCTGGTAATTTTCCTGCACGGTATCGGGGAAATGGGAACCGATATCAACAAAGTAAGAGGTGTAGGATTATGCCAGGTGGTAAAAGGTAAACAATTTGTGATGGTTGCACCTCAGTGCCTGAGCGGCTGGTGGAACACTGCTGCGCTGGACCAGTTCCTGAGCCAGATCATCCCGAAATTCCATATAGACCCTAAAAGGATCTATCTGACCGGTATGAGCATGGGCGGATATGGAACCTGGGATTGGGCAGAAACCTATCCTGCACGTTTTGCAGCTGTTGTTCCTATTTGCGGCGGCGGCAACCTGAGTAAGGCCTGCAACCTGAAAACCATGCCTGTATGGGCTTTCCACAATGCCGATGATCCTACCGTGAGCGTAAACAACTCCCGCGATATGGTTAAGGCAATAAAAGCCTGCGGCAGCACTGTTATTAAGTACACTGAAAATGCTACGGGCGGGCACAATGCCTGGACCAAGGCTTATGCAGATCCTAACCTGTATACATGGATGCTGGCCAAGCATAAATAATTCAACAGCGGCAGGCAGCTGCTACAGCGCAATACCACAACACGTTATCTGCATTAAACCTTTAAGCCATCTGTAGTTAGTAGCCTGCCGCTTTTCTTATATCAATTACTTTCAGCTGCAACATTGTTTTCCCGTTCCACTCATTTTCATCAATCGTAAATACCATATCAAAAGGCTGGCGGTTACTAAGCACCTCAAATTTTTCCGCCATAAAAAAACCAATGCCGGAAAAAGAGCTGCCATAATTTCCCTGTTTAATGGAAAACTTGATATGCTCGTCTTTAACAATCCTGGAAAAGCCCGTGTCTACTACATTACGGGCCAGGAATACGGGGCGCAGGTTATCGGGGCCAAGGGGCTCGAACTGGTGAAGGATCTTATAAAACTTATTATCAATGTGGTGAAAGCTGATCTCTGAATCCACTACAATTTCCGGGATCAGCAGCTCCGGGTCGATCGTGGTGGCGACCACTTCCTCAAACTTTTTCCGGAAAGCTTCTACATTCTCCGGTTTCAGCGTAAGGCCTGCGGCATAAAAGTGACCACCATAATTTTCCAGCAGGTCTTTGCACTGGTGAATAGCCTCATATACATTAAAGCCCATTACAGAACGGGCGGAGCCGGCCACCTGGTCGTTACTTTGGGTAAGGATGATGGTGGGGCGGTAAAAATATTTATCGATCAGGCGGGAGGCCACAATGCCCACCACCCCTTTATGCCAGTCGGCCTTAAACAGCACGGTGCTTTTGCGGGAAGCCAGGGAAGCATCATTCTGGATCAGGGCTACAGCTTCTTTGGTAATGTTATTATCTACCTCTTTACGGTCTGAATTATCGGAATGCAGGATGGAGGCAATTTCCATGGCCTTATCAAAATCATTCTCCACGAACAGGTTCACGGCTTTGCGGGCATCATCCATTCTGCCGGCTGCATTTACGCGGGGCGCTATTACAAAAACCAGGTTGGAGATGGTGAGCTTTTCTTTCAGCTCGCTGAGCGTAATGAGCGCTTTAATACCCGGCAGCGGATCATCATTCACTTTCAGCAGGCCATGAAAGGCCAGGATACGGTTCTCGCCGGTCATGGGCACAATATCCGCTGCTATGCTGGTGGCCACCAGGTCAAGGTAGCGCCATACTTTCTGTTCCGGTTCGCCCAGCTTTTGCGCCAGGGCGGTAATGAGCTTAAAACCAATACCACAGCCGCTTAGCTCTTTGTAAGGGTAGGGGCAGTCGTATTGTTTTGGATTCAGGATGGCTACTGCGGGCGGTAATATGGCATCCGGCAGGTGGTGGTCGCAGATAATAAAATCTATGCCATGCGCTTTGGCTTCTGCAATATGCGTCACTGATTTTATACCACAGTCCAGCGCTATAACAAGGGTAAAATCGTTTTCTATGGCATAGGTGATACCGGCGGTGGATATGCCGTATCCTTCCCGGTAGCGGTGAGGAATATAGAACTCAATATTGGGATAGATGCGTTGCAGAAAATCATATACTGTAGCAACGGCCGTGGTGCCATCTACATCATAATCGCCATACACCAGTATTTTTTCTTTGCTGTAAAAAGCCTGTTCAATACGGGTAACGGCTTTGTCCATATCCTTCATGCTCCACGGATCATGCAGATCATCCATGGTAGGGCGAAAGAACTGGCGTGCAGCTTCATAGGTATGAATGCCGCGTTGTGCCAGCAGCCTGCATAACAGGGGATGTATACGCAAAACCTGTTGCAGTAACCCTTCCTCTTTTGGTTGATATGATCGAACGGTCCAGCGTTTTTGCATGCATTATATTATGTATTTACGATTTTAGATTTACGATTTTAGATCTAATAATGCAGTCTTCGCTTCAAACAGATCTAAAATCGTAAATCTAAGATCGTAAATCGTTAAAACGTTCTGTCTGTAGTAAAGCGTACTAATTGTTCCAGCCCGTTCCGGATATCATTTTCTGGGAAGCTATGCAGGATGGTCATGGCCTCATCCCGGTACTGGAACATTTTTTCCTGTGCATAGGTAATACCACCGGAAGCTTTTACCATTTCTATTACGGTGGCTACTTTCTCTTTGTCGGTATTATAGTTTTTTACTATATTTATTATACGGCGGCGAACGTCGGGTGTGGCATGTTCTAAAGTATAGATCAGCGGCAGGGTTAATTTTTTTTCCCTGATATCTATACCGGTAGGCTTGCCTATTTTATCAGCGCCATAGTCGAACAGGTCGTCCTTGATCTGGAAGGCCACCCCCACTTTTTCCCCGAAAAGCCGCATTTGAGCGGTGGTTTCATCGTGGCCGCTGGTGCTCCAGGCGCCGGCTGCACAGGCAGCGCCTAACAGGGAAGCTGTTTTACGGCGTATTATTTCAAAGTAGATATCTTCCTTTATATTCAGCTTGCGGGTTTTCTCCATCTGGAGCAGCTCCCCTTCGCTCATTTCCTTTACAGCAGTAGTTAATATCTGTAAAGTTCTGAAATCATGGTTGTCAAGCGACAGCAGTAGTCCCTTAGATAATAAGTAATCCCCTACCAGTACGGCTATCTTGTTCTTCCACAGGGCGTTAATGGAAAAAAAGCCCCGGCGTTCATTGGAATCATCCACCACATCATCGTGTACCAGGGTAGCGGTATGCAGCAGCTCTACCAGGGCTGCGGCGCGGTAGGTGCTTTCCTGTATATCCGTGCTGAAAAGCCGGGCAGAAAGGAGTACGAACATGGGCCTGATCTGCTTCCCTTTACGCTTTACTATATAGTGCATGATCCTGTCCAGCAGCGGCACATGACTTTTTACCGCGTCTGAAAATTTACTCTCAAAATCCTGTAATTCCTTGCCGATCAGGTGTTTAATATCGTCCATGTATCAATAAAAAAGATTGCTAAGCTATGCCTAAAATATCAAAGTTTTAACAATTTGGCCCCTAATTTGTAGATATCGGAATAACATTGCTTTAACATCGCATTAATATTACGATAACAAATAGGCAAATTAAGGTATAACAATTGTTTTACCTAAGCTCTAATATTGAGCGAGTTATCAATGAAAATAATATTGTAAGAAAAATTTGTATATTCATTTTTGATTTTTACCTTTGCCTGGTAAAAAACGGGTTATTAGTAAATCTTTAACAGTTTTTAAATAGAAAACAATTATGGCAAGCAAAAAGTACTTATTACTAGCAGGCGCTATGAGTTTACTAGCGGCGTCTACTGGTTTTGCACAAGTTCAGCCTAACTACGATGCACTTGACTCCTCCAAGGTTCCTGCATCCAGAGCTGCACAGCAAAACAACTTCGTTAACCATCAGTATGATTACCCTGCTAAACCCCGTAGCATGTGGGAATTAGGTTTTCATGGTGGTTACCATTTCATTAGAGGTGACATGGACGCTAAACCGGGCTTCGGTGGCGGTCTCTCTTTGAGAAAAGCATTAGGTCATACTTTCTCTGTAAGAGCTGAGTATACCGGTTCTATCGATAAAGGCCTGGACTATCAGTTACGTCCTGCCAACTTTAATGGTGGCAACAGGTCCTGGAGCGCAACTGCCGCTTTAAACGGTGGTATGATCGTGCCTAACTACAAAACTCAGACACACCAGCTGTCTCTGGACATGATTGCCTCCCTGAGCAACATCCTGTTCTACAAATCTCAGCCTAAAACTAACTGGTACGTATTCGGTGGTTATAGCTTAATGCTGGTTGACGTTGACGTAGACGCAGTAGGTGCGAACGGTGCAGGTTACGATTTTTCCAGCGTTAACTTCTCTGGAAAACGTAAAGACATTAAAGATCAGATCAAAAACATCTTAGACGGTGATTATGAATCTAATGCTCCTTCTCAGGGTAACAGAGCTCAGATCGGCCGTAAAAGCGACAACCAGCTGTGGCGTCACGCTGTTGACTTCGGTACTGGTGTTGCCTTCAAAGTATCTAAGCGTTTCAACATCGGTATAGAAGAAAAGATCACTATGCCGTTTGATGACTACTTAGACGGTTACAATTCAGGCCCTTATGACGCTAGCAAGGACTTCTTCTCCTACACCAGCGTTCGCCTGAACTTTAACATCGGTAACCCCAACAAACGTGTTGAGCCGCTGTGGTGGATCAACCCGCTGGATTACGCCTACAATGAGCTGAGCTCTCCCCGTCACATGAAGCTGCCTACTCCGGTACTGCCTGATGCTGATGGTGACGGTGTAACCGACCAGTTCGACCGCGAGCCTAACACACCTGCAGGTGCTCCTGTAGATGTACACGGTGTAGCTAAAGATACTGATGGTGACGGTGTACCTGACTTCAAGGATAAACAACTGATCACTCCGACTTACTGCCAGCCGGTTGACGCTGATGGTGTTGGTAAGTGCCCGGATCCTGAGTGCTGCAAAAACATGACCGCTAAGCCTGCTTGCGCA
This sequence comes from Chitinophaga sp., assembly GCF_036569125.1. Classification (GTDB taxonomy): domain Bacteria; phylum Bacteroidota; class Bacteroidia; order Chitinophagales; family Chitinophagaceae; genus Chitinophaga. The sequence goes on from NZ_DATCRF010000317.1 coordinate 20,030, forward strand.
AGCATCGTTCTGCCTAGCGTTGCATTCAAAGGTAGCTCTACCAAGATATCTTCTGACAACGAAGCTATCCTGTCTAGCGTAGCTAACACGCTGAGAACCAGCCCTGAGTGTAATGTACTGGTTACCGGCCACGCTGGTGCCAAAGGTAAAAAAGGTGGTGTTGACCTGAGCAGCCGCCGTGTTGACGCTGTGATCGACTACCTGGCTGACAAGCAAGGTATTGACCGCGGTCGTTTCATCAAACAAAACACTCCTGGTGAATCCAGCACTGTAGATTTAGCTCCTGCTAACTAATACGGTGGTGTATCACACGTAGAGATATTAAAAGAGTCCCCCGTTACGGTGTAATGCTGTAACGGGGGATTTTCTTATTTGGGGGAATAATCACTATTGTCAATATATTGCTGTAATTTTGTTGGCTTTTTTTAATTAATTATTTCACTCGTGAAAGTTGACATAAATAAGATTAGCCTTGCCGGTTTTGTAGTTGCATTAGGAATTATATACGGCGACATCGGGACTTCTCCGCTATATGTGTTCAAGGCTATAATGGGAACTAACCCTATCAGCGATCTACTGGTAATTGGCGGTATTTCCTGTATTATATGGACCCTGACATTACAAACCACCATTAAATATGTAATCTTAACCCTGCAGGCCGATAACAAGGGGGAAGGCGGTATCTTCTCTCTCTATGCCCTGGTACGGCGGCACGCTAAATGGGCCGTTATTTTCGGGATGATAGGCGGCGCTGCCCTGCTGGCAGACGGTATTATTACTCCCCCCATTACCGTTACTTCTGCCATTGAAGGTTTGCGAACCCTGGAAGTGTTTAAAGACCTGAGTGAGTTCACTATTGTAAAGATCGTACTGGCTATTATTGCAGGCATGTTCTTCATGCAGCAATTTGGCACCATAACCATTGGTAAAATGTTTGGACCTATTATGATGGTATGGTTTGCCATGCTGGGCATATTAGGTTCTGTACATGTGGCAGATGACCTGTCAGTATTAAAGGCATTCAGTCCGCATTATGCCATTGAGCTGTTAACAACTTACCCTAAAGGATTTTTAATACTGGGCGCGGTGTTCCTGTGTACTACAGGGGCGGAAGCGCTGTACTCTGACCTTGGTCACTGCGGCCGCGGTAACATCCGTGTATCCTGGGTTTTTGTAAAGGTGTGCTTGATCCTGAACTACCTGGGGCAGGGCGCCTGGCTGCTTACCCAGCGCGGTCAGATCCTGCCAAAAGATCAGAACCCGTTCTTTACCATTATGCCGGAGTGGTTTGTGATCTTTGGTGTATTGATAGCCACCATGGCCTCTATCATTGCCAGCCAGGCATTGATCACGGGCTCATTCACCCTGATCTCCGAAGCTATGCGCCTGAACCTGTGGCCCAAGCTGAAGGTGAACTACCCTACAGAAATGCGTGGACAGCTGTTTATACCCGGCATTAACGTAATGCTGTTTGTAGGCTGTACCGCCATTGTATTGATCTTCCGGGAATCCAGCGCAATGGAGGCGGCATATGGTTTATCCATTACCATTTGTATGCTCATGACCTCCTGCCTGTTTGCCTTTTACCTATACACACGACGGGTGCGGGTGGCCTGGGTATTACTATACCTGATCATATACCTCACCATTGAATTCTCTTTCCTGTTTGCCAACCTGGTGAAATTTATGCACGGCGGTTATGTAACCGTGGTGGTAGCCGGCGGCCTGTTTGTGGTGATGATCGTTTGGTTTAAATCCAGGAAGATCAAGAACCGTTACGTGGAGTTTGTGCGGCTGGAAGACTACCTGCCTATTTTACAGGAGCTGAGTAATGATACCTCCATCCCGAAATATGCAACCCACCTGGTGTACATGAGCAGTGCCGATAATCCTAAAGAAATTGAGCACAAGGTTATTTACTCCATCCTCAATAAAAAACCCAAACGGGCAGATATTTACTGGTTTGTGCATGTGGATGTGGTGGATGAGCCTTACCTGAGCGAGTATTCGGTACAAACTATTATTCCCAATGAAGTGATACGGGTTGAGTTCCGCCTGGGCTTTAAAGTGGAGCAACGCATTAACCTCATGTTCCGCATGGTGGTGGAAGATATGGTGCGTAACAAGGAAGTGAACATCACCAGCCGTTACGAATCTTTAAGCAAGAACAACGTGGTAGGAGACTTCCAGTTTATAGTAATGGAAAAATTCCTGTCCCATGATAATGACCTGCCGTTGTATGAAAGGATGGTAATGCGGATGTACTTCTTCCTGAAAAAGATCAGCCTTTCAGAAGAGCGCGGTTTTGGCCTGGATTCCAGCTACGTAACCATAGAGAAATATCCGCTGGTGGTAGCGCCTATTACAAACCTGCAATTAAAGCGTATTATACCGTCTTAAAAATTATCCACGCTGTTTTATTAAGCTACTAATAACATAGTAATACTAGATAAATTATGTGATAAGGTATACTTGAACAAGTATACCTTATTTCTTTTAATATTAGTATAATTGGGTACGACCTCATATTGCAAAACCTCTTTTCCCATGAAAAAAATTTTACTGTTGTTTGCCTTTCTGAGCTGCCATTTCTTTGTGCATGCCCAGTCTCTTAGCCTGTATTTACCTGATCCCAACAGCATGCCACGGAATAATAGTGTGTGGCAGGATACGGGTATTAACGTAAGTGTAGTAATAAACGCCCCTGCGGCAGTTGTTTCCGCAACCGCAGCTGCCGGCGGACGGCAGATCAATCTTACCGGTAATAGCTCCAGTGTGTACCGTGGGCGATTGTCTTTAGCCGGGTTACCCGGCGACACGCTTCGTTTAGTGATTGCTGCGAAAGATGCCAATAACAATGCGGCCGATACTACGATAAAATTTATTTACCGCCCGCTCAATGACCCCAGTATAACATTAACAATAGACAGCCTGGCCGATTCTTCGGTAGCGCGGCCCATATACCGGCTACATGCACGCGCTACTACGGCTGCAGGCAGCGCTACTATTACAGCCTATGATGCCAGTAGCAGTGGTAACCAGGTGCTGGCTACCGGTAAGGATAGTTTGCCGCAAATAGACCTTACTTATTACAATGGAAGAATGCTGCGTGTGAAACTGGTGGCTACCGACAGCCTGGGAAGAACCGCACAGCGTACTGTTACAGTGTTTGTTGAAAGCAGTCCTTACATAACACCCCACCTGCAGGTGAGCGGGCTGATACTGGATTACAGATATAGTAAGGCATTGTACATTGATAAAGCAACCGGGCATCCTATGCTGGCAGATGCGATCACCGGGCAACGTACTACTTTATCAACAGCAGTATTAAATACCACTCTTATACAAAAGGGTTTTGTAACCGCCCAGGGTGCTATATGGATGCAGGATGGAGGTGCAAGCATCCATGAATGGAGGAATGGGCAGATTGTTTTTACAACAGGCATAGCCGGCAGTACAGCTTTTGACGTATCCAATAATTACTTAGCCTGGTCGGGTAATAACCAGGTTGGATTGAAAAACCTGGTTACAGGTGATACAACTTACAGGGATATATCTCCGGACTCGCTGGGCTATTTTTTCGATAATGTAAGTGTAGGAGATAATGGCGTGGTGGCATTGGATATAGAAACCTTCCGCACCTTATATGATGTATTTAAATTACAGAACGGCCAGTTTACCCGCTTAAGCACCGGATCTGTAAATTCTGATCCGGTAACAGACGGCAAAAATGTGATCTATAAGGCAGAGCCCAATGTGCTGTACCTGCATAACGGACAAAATAATATACTACTGGGAGCCACCGGTAGCGGTAACGACCAAAACAGTGCCGGCTCCGGACCCGACTACCAGATGAACAGTAACTATGCCGCCTTTATAAGAGATGGTCAGGTGAACCTGCGGGATACCACAGGCGCTATCAGGCAGCTAAGCACCTTTAACTATACCCCTTCTGTACCCAACAGCAAGCCGCGGCTGGATCTGCTGAATACAGAAGGTAACCTGATGATATCCCTGGCAGATAGCGGCCGCTTTTATATGAACAAGGCCGGGTTGAGGAAATTGGTTACTGCTTTGCCTACCATTGCAGATGTGTATAATGGCGGACCTGCATTAAGCCGCTCTTTTTACGATAATGGCGAATGGTATGTAGTGATCGGAAATACCCTCTTTAAAGTAGCAGTGGATAGCTTCCCCGCTAACCATATCAGCAGTTTTGAAAAGCAAACAAAACCAGATAGCACGCTGACCTTTAAAACAGAAGATTTTACCTCTAATTTCTCCGGCCCCGGTGCGCTGGTAAATATTAAATTTCCAGGTCTTCCCAAACACGGTGTGCTTAAATTGAATAACCAGGTTGTAAATATCTATTACACGATTTCCGCAGGCGACATCAGTAAGCTCACCTACACACCAGATAGCGCTTATAAGGGGGCGGATACCCTGCGCTGGGTAGCCAGCAATGGCCTGGAATACACTACAGACACCGCAAGCGTATTTATTAACGTAACAGACAGCGTTATAACCGTACCGGTACCGCAACCTGTTATCAGTGGCTTAGCCAGCACCTATTGCGGTGCAGCAGGTGCGCAGACGGTGAAGATCCTGAACCTGCCGGCAGCCACTTCCGGTATTGCAGTAAGTGTGCTGCTGGATAGCACCGTCAATTTGCCGGTAGCTGCTGATAGCACCTTCACCATTTTACCGGATAGTCTTGTTGCGGGCACACATACCATCACGGTTACTTTTGAGCACGATACCACACAAAAACAGCTTACCCGTGAGTTTACCATTATCGCACCGGCAACACCGGATGTAAATGTTACGGTAAATGTGAATCCCATTACGTCAGATACCATACCGGTAGTGATCACAGCTGCAAATGCAGCCGGTGGTGGTAAGCTGCCCTTGTACACTTTTGCATGGGACCGCAATTTCACCGACCAGATACAAATGGAAAGCACCAATGATAAAGCCACCGTGCAGCCATCTGAATTTAAGCTGGGCGATAACTGGGTGTATGTACGCATGCGCAGCAGCGATAACTGTACTACTACACCTACGGCTACGGATAGCATTAAGATCAATAAAACCAACATCACGGCTATTGTGGATGTAAATGCACCGGGCAGGATGATCCATATTTACCCGAACCCCTTCCGCGGACAGCTGACCCTGAAAGGCTTCCAGCCTACAGGCACATACGTTATATCCCTGTACAATGCGCAGGGCAGGCTGCTGAAGCAGCAACGGATCGTAAACAATACGCAGGTGCAGCTGCAGGTGCCGGTGACCAGCGGCAACATTTATTTGCTGAATATTTATGATGAGAAGAATAAAAAGATGCTGGGTACCGAGAAGTTACTGGGGTATTAGTAATATTGTGGTATGGAGCTGCATCAACATCCGATCATTCAGCATATTCAGAAATTTGTTTTATTAACAGGAGAGGAGCAGCAATTGCTCCTCTCTTTGTTTCAGGAAAAACAATTACTGCGCAGGCAGTATTTATTGCAGGCAGGTGATGTGTGTAAGTATGATAATTTTGTGCTGGATGGCTGTTTACGGTCTTTTTATGTAGATGATAAGGGAGATGAACACACCTTGCACTTTGCCATGGAAGACTGGTGGATCACGGACCTGGAAAGTTTTTTACATCAAACACCGGCATTGGTGCACATTGAAGCATTAACACCGGTAACAGTGCTGCAGATAGACAAGCCTTCACTGGAACATTTATACAATGCGGTACCTGCCATGGAACGTTTCTTCCGCATCTTGCACCAGCATGCTTACCTGGCGCAAAACCGGCGCATTTTAAACAACATCAGCATGAACGGGGAGCAGCGTTATGTGGAGCTTCTTAAACAATACCCTGACCTGCTGCAGCGCGTGCCGCAAAAATATATTGCCTCTTACCTGGGTATTACGCCGGTATTTTTGAGCCAGATCCGGGCTAAGCTGGGCCACCGGCATTAAAATAGTTTAACGTGCTTTATTAAATTACTTTAACGGCTGTTGACCCTTCTGTACCTCAACTTTGTGTGCATAAACCATAGATGATGCATACACATAAAATATTTGATCCTTACACTTTACAGCAGCATGTACTACGTAACCGCCTGGTGGTGGCGCCTATGTCGCGCGTAAGCGCTACGGCAGCTGGTGTGCCTGCACCGGTGATGGAAGATTATTACGAAGCATTTGCAGCAGGCGGTTTTGGAATGATCATTACGGAAGGCCTTTATACCGATAACATAGCAAGCCAGGGATATCCTTTGCAGTCAGGTATCGTAACACCGCAGCAGGTGCAGGGCTGGCAGGTCATCGCCCATAAAGTAAAACAACAGGGGGCATTAATAATTGCACAGCTCATGCATGCCGGTGCGTTATCGCAACACCTTACCCATACCTGGGCGCCATCTGCAGTGCAAGCCTTAGGCCTGCGTATGCCGGAGTATGGCGG
>NZ_DATCRF010000318.1:0-10452 GCF_036569125.1 Chitinophaga sp.
CCTGCACTTGTTTATTCCTTTTCTTATCATCCCCATGGGCATGGGCATCGCAGTGCCGGCCATGACTACCGGCATTCTTTCCAGCGTGGAAAAGAACAGGAGCGGAACAGCATCCGCTATTCTCAACACCATACGGCAGGCGGCAGGCGCGCTTGGTGTAGCTGTTTTTGGCGCCATGGCCAGCGGCGGACCGCGGAACATCGCCTGGGCAGCCCGCACCAGCGGATTGATCTCCTGCTGCAGCCTTTTGCTGGCAGCAGCGCTGCTTCACCGGTATGTTCGCCCCTCCTCCCATATAAAGTAAATAGCACGTTTGTGTTTTGCTAAACGGGTAAATGAATTCTATCTTCGGCGCAGTCAACTATAACTGTTAATCATTACTGTCAACATTTAACCTTAAACAAATCCCTTTACCATGAAAAAAGCACTTCTAATGTGCTGTTGCGCCGTTGTGGCTGCACTTACCTTTTCTTCCTGTGCAACTATTTTTGGAGGTTCCCGGCATACCTTCGTAGTAAATTCCAGTCCCGACGATGCCCAGGTGGTGATCACCGACAAAAAAGGCAAGGAGGTCTTTAACGGTCACACACCAACGGAGGTACGGCTGAAATCCGGCGCAGGTTACTTCTCTCCGGCGGAGTATACTGTAAAGTTCTCTAAAGCCGGGCATCAGGACCTGACAGTGCCTATTCATTTCAGGCTGAATGGCTGGTACTTTGGAAATATTGTAATCGGCGGCGCCATTGGTATGCTGATAGTAGATCCGTTAACCGGTGGTATGTGGAAAGTAAGTCCTGGCGAGAAACAGATCTACAAGACCTTAAAACCACAAGGTGTAGCTACGCTGGATATTATCGACATCAAAAATGTTGATGAAAAAACGAAAGAGCAGCTGGTGAAGATCAATTAATCATAGAATTTTAATAGCCCCGTGGCATTATAAAAACCTCTCTAAATGCTTAGAGAGGTTTTTGTTTTATGGAATCAGCATAAAGCAGCATCTATTAGAAAACTACCCGCATGCGCCTGATGATCCTTTTCACCTGCCTTTGTTGCGCACAGCTCCTTTCTGCTCAAACCAAAACCATTCATGTACTGGTGGCGCTCTGCGACAATCAATACCAGGGCATTGTAAAAGTACCGGCCCGCATCGGCAATGGGCAGGATCCTGCCAATAATCTCTACTGGGGCTGCGGATATGGTGTCAGCACCTTCCTGAAAAAACAACCGGATTGGAAGCTGGTACGCGCTATAGCCAATCCTTCGGCAAATATTTACGAACGCCTTGTGTTCAAACACAATAGTAAAAACTGTTACCTGGTGGCCGACGCGTACAATGGCGCCCATATGAAACAAACCATTACCACCTTCCTCGATTATGCAGCCGGCAAACAACCGGTAGCGCTCAACGAACCGGTGGTACAAGCAGGAGGCAGTGCGCAGCTTATCTGCTTTGTAGGGCATAACGGGTTGATGGATTTCCAGCTGGCGGAAACTCCTTCACCGGTAAATAAACGATCAAGACAGGTAGCTATATTTGCCTGTGCCAGTAAACCCTACTTCTACGAAGCTGTCAAAAGAACCGGCGCACAGCCGCTGATCTGGACCACTCACCTGCTCTCCCCCGAAGCCTATACGCTGGACGCTATGATAGACGCCTGGCTGCTGGATGAAGACACTGCAGCCATCCATGAAAAAGTAGCACAGGCGTACAATAAATACCAGCACTGTGGCATCAAAGGCGCCCGTAATCTTTTTGCTACGGGCTGGTAGTAAGCGGTACATAATTCATTTTTCGGCCCGGGCAAGCAGCAGTGATCTGGCTATTGTTTGGGAAGCTTCATCCAGTAAATTAGCGGTTCCCCAATCAAAGATCTGGTCGATCAGCGCCCTCAGTGATAACCCGGTATCTGTTAAGCTATAAAATACTTCCTGGGGATGTTTGCTTACCCTTACATCACGGTTAATAAGCCCCTGTTTCTCTAAATCGCGTAGCTGCTCTGTCAATACTTTTCTACTGATCTTCGGCATTTTCTTTTGCAACGCTCCAAACCGGTTAATACCGTGCTGGATCAGGTACAGGATAATAGGCTTCCATCTGCCGCTGATCAGCTCAATGGTTCTTCCAACAGGACAGGAATAAGTATCGTATCCATTTGTTTCCATAATTCATGAAAGATTATAAGTTGATAGTTACTGTCTGGTAACTTATTGACCGTGTTATACCGGCAATATAATTTTGCTTCCACAAACATAGAATTATTATGCCGGATCTATTAAATCATGAGTTAAGGAAGGTAACACTTTTCAGTGTTATGCTAATGTGCTTAACCTCCGTTCATCACGTGTATGGTGCAATCGCCTATCATACATCCTGGCGTTTGCATGTACTGCTGTTCAGTATTCCCGTACTGGTTGTTACACTCATCCTGAGCCGTCTGGCAGCAGCCAAACCCTGGGCATTCTGGTTATACTGGATCATTACCTTACTGGCCGCCATTATCCTGATCGGGATCTTTGAAGGATTATATAATCATGTGCTGAAAAATATACTTTTCTTCAGTGGTTTTCCCGGAAGCAGCATGGAAAAATTGTATCCGCGGGGAACTTATGAAATGCCTGACAATTTTTTCTTTGAGATAACCGGAATAATGCAGGGAATTATTGCAATACCATTGATCATTTACTTTATAAGGTTAACAAGCCAAAAATATAAGTTATGAAAACACATCTCATGCTACGGATCCTGCTGGCATTCCATTTAACCGGGCTTACAATTATGGCAGGTACAACTATAATAGATTTCTTCACTTTCAAAACGTTCTGCCGGCTGATAGACCACAACGACAACAAAGCTTTCAACCTGCTTCCATTAATGTCTGGTTATGGAAGCTTTGTCAGGGCAGGTGCGGCAATATTAATCCTCACGGGAGCTGGCATGTTCTTAATGCTAAAGGGCATTTGGTGGGACCAACTATGGTTCAAAATAAAAATAGCCCTGGTGCTCTTATTAGTCTTAAACGGAATGCTCGTGGGCAATAAGCAAGGCACCCGGTTAAGAAGTATGGCCTATGAGGGTTTCCCGGACTTTGTTCAACGTGCTGTGCACGTAAGGGCCAACCTGGATAGGTTCTATATCATTCAGCTGCTGCTCTTTTTTCTGATCATTCTGGTAAGTGCGATCAAATTTGAAAAATGAAAGTGTTTGCTTATGGCGTTCCTGATAATTCATTCATCGTAAAACGTAGGTCTGTGATCTTTCCCTGGTAGGTCTGAAGCTTGCCTTTAAGCTCCTCCCCCTGGATCTTACCACACGTTACATACCCGCTTTTAATTTTTGTGAGATCGCCCTTCAACTCCTGCTTTAAAATAGTTTGCTGATCAAACCGCAGTTCCAGCGTGCCTTTTGCAGACAAGCTAAAAACCAGCTGCCCCTGACTCACCGGAATTTGTTTGCTTGCTATTTCAGTGCCGTCGGCCAGTACCAGCCCTATTTTATGCTGATAAGCGTATAATTTGAAATTTGAAAAATAGTCGCACACTACACCACCCTGGTTAAGGCCATCTAAATAAGCTGTTATGATCAGTGTGTCAGGGTTCCAGCGCTTTTTATTAAAGGAAAGATCAGCAGCGCTACTCCCCTGCCGGATGGTATAGCTCTGATCAGAAAATGCAGGCAATGGCCCTTCCAGGATCATTTCATTTGTTTCACCCTGTCGCTTCAGCTCTTTATCAAGCAGCAGTTCCAGCTCACTCAATTTACTGTGATAAGCAGGATCGGCTACCAGGTTTTTAAACTCATCACGGTCTGTAGCCAGGTTAAAGAGCTCCTCCGGCGGATGATAGCTGTAGCGGTCCAGCAGGAATTTAGTTCTGGGATCCGTTTGGGCAGCTGCAATCCAGCTGTCAAAATAAAATTCGTTCTGCTCCACCTTATCTATATGCGTAATAAAACGCACACCCGGATGATAGTTTTTGATATAATGGAAGCCGTCACCGGTAATGATAGTCCGCGAAGGCGTGTAATTGTACCAGAAATGCGGCTCCATAGATGTTTCTGCAAAAATGTACTGATGATGGCTTTTCTTTTTATTGAGCAATACATTTTTAAAGGATGCTCCATCCAGTTCATTATGCTCCGCTCCGCCTCCAAGATCGATTAAGGTAGGCGTCAGATCAACCAGTGACACCAGCGCATCTGAAACGGAGCCCGGTGTAACTTTTCCAGGCCATCTCACGATCAGCGGCACTCTTAAACCCTGATCATATACCGACCATTTTGCTGAAGGGAACTGCGCTCCCTGATCTGATAAAAACATCACAGCAGTACTGCTCTTCTGACCGGCTTTATCAATGGCCTGCAGCACCTCTCCTAACATTTTATCGGCCTCTCCGATGCTTTGATAATAGGCGGCCAGCGCTTTGCGGGTGGCTTTGGTGTCAGCAAGGTAATGCGGGAGCTTTAAGTTCCCGGGATCAAAGTCCCGGTTCGGAAACCATGGCACATGGGGCACCCAGGGCGCAACAATCAGGCAGATGGGCTGTTCCGGGTGGCTCTTAAAATGATCCCCGATCATTTGAATCGTTTCTTTTTTACGGTCCAGCCGGTTTTCGATCGGCAGGTATCGCCCGAACTCCTCCCCAATTCTTTCAAACGGAAAATTATGTAAAGGAAAGATGTCTGTTTTACCGGAGATCACCACGCGGTAGCCCAGCTGCTGCAGGAACCGGGGTAAATTCGCTGTATTGGGCCTTACTGTGAAATGATTCATTTGCGAACCATTGCGGAATGGATAAAGGCCGGTGAACATAGCGCTCCTGGAAGGTGTGCAAATGGGCGATGCTGCATATGCACGGTTAAACCGCATGCCTTCAGCAGCCAGCTGGTCCATGTTGGGTGTTTTCACATCGGTATTACCATAACATCCCACATCCTGTTGATTCAGATCATCAGCAATGAAGATCACCACATTGGGCCTTTTTTGTGCAACAGCAGGCGATAACCAGCAACAAACCCATATTATGATTATAATATTCTTTAAGCGATGTACGAATTGGTTATTCAATGGAGATATAAGCATAGCTAATTACTTCAGGATCCGCCGCAAAAGATATAAAAGATCAGGCAGCAATGCAAATGGCACACCTGATGGTTTGTTGCGGAAGCCGGGCGTAAGGAGAAGCACTGGATTGTATTTAATCGTACACTAGATTAGATTGCTCATAACCGGTCGTTGCTTACCCTGTATACATAAGATTATTGCTTACATTTGAGAGCCTGAATCAATAACAGCACACCTCCCAATCCATAACTCATAAACAACAAACAATGAGCAACCAGGTACAATACATCAATCCGGACGGACTTTCAAAAAACCCTGCATTTTCACAGCTTGTGACCACACATGGAAAAGGAAAAACTATTTATATTGGCGGGCAGGATGCTGTAAATGCGCAGGGAGAAATAGTTGGCAAGGGCGACATTACCGGACAAACAGAGCAGGTAATGAAGAATTTACAAACAGCACTTTCAGCCTGTGGAGCAACTTTTGACAACCTTATAAAATTATCCATCCACATTGTTCAGGGGCAGGATCTTTATCGTGCCTTTCAGGCTTCCCAGAAATTTTTGGGCCATGTGGCAAATCCGCCTGCCGTTACCGGTTTTTTTGTTGCAGCCCTGGCAAATCCTAACTATTTGATCGAAATAGATGCCATCGCATTTATCCCGGAAGAATAAAAAATCACTACCCAATTATGAAACGTACCAACTGGTTTGATCGCAAATTCCCTCCTATCGAGGACAATGGCATCCTTCCCTGTATTATTGAAAGGCTTGAAGGCACCCCTGCCAGGCTGACTGAAAAAATGAAACAGGTCAGCCAAACCATCCTCTCTGTTTCAAAAGATCATAAATGGAGCATTAAGCGGGAAATTGGCCACCTGATCGATCTTGAACCGCTTTGGCTGGAAAGGGCAAAAGAAATTATTGCCGGGGAGCCGGATCTTAAAAAGGCAGATCTTACAAATACTAAAACCCATGAAGCAGATCATGATGAAAGGGAGCTTGCTGCATTGATAGCCGACTTCAGCACCCACCGGCAATATTTAGTACAACTTTTAAAGGCCTTGAAAGATGCAGACCTGGACAAAGCCGCTAAACACCCCAGGCTGGGCACACCCATGAAGATCATTGACCTGGCCTACTTTGTGGCAGAACATGACGATCATCACCTGGCGCAGATCACTTTTTTACAGAACAGCATCCTATAAGCCGGTTGCGTTTGCCAGGTATTTCAATGCCTCCATGCCCGGCATAAAAAAATAAGCGCCGCCCCGCACAAACACAAACTGGGGTATATCATTTATTTTCTTTCTTACCGGGCAGCCCTGTATGGTAAAGGCGCTGTTCCTGAAAGCCGTCTCCCTGAAAGGAAATCCAACAATAGGATCTATATCATCATTCAAACCATCAAACTTATTATTATTACACCAGGCATTTTGAATAAACTCAAACTGCCGGTTGATCTGTGCATTAAAGCAAATAAAATACAATCCTCTTTTATCATTATTTTCTGATGCACGCATCGTTGCAGGATCGAAATCCGGCGATAAGGGCGCGCCAAATGCCCGGCCCCTTCTGAGTATTTTATGCTTCTTCACCATCTTTACAGATAACCCGGGATCATCATCTATCCCATCCCGGGGATTTGACTTGCGGATATGCGAGCCAATAGGGCAATGAAAGCCATCCTTATCATTTGCGGCAAAAAAGAAGTTTTTGAGGTCTCCTTCAGCGGCTGGCGCCAATGGCTCACCATTCAGGCGCCGGCCCATTATTTTAGCAGCTATTAATTCCGGGCCCATGCCCTGCAGATGCGGATCATTTTCGGATAAGCGAAAGATAAATTCCCAGAACACCTTTACATCCTGCTCCAGCTGCCGGAACACCATATAGCTGCCGTTCCGGCCTATATCGAAAACATCCTTCTCCCCTGTCTTAACCCTGGGGCTTAAAGGAAATTTTTCATATTCATTCGGATACCCCAATATAAATTCACCGGGCATAACTACGTTCTGCTCCTCCTCCGCTTTATAACGTGCATTAATACCACCCACACCGGCAACCAAAGGGTTCATGATCCCATCTTCAAAGCCAAAATGTTCTTTGCTGCCAATATTCATTGTGTTCAGGCGCGTAACTTCGGTAATGTTATAACGTTGTAATTTCTCTATAGTATCCTGGTATTTGTTTTCCAGCGCGGCGCTGTCCTTTGCAAAGATCATCAGCACCGCATCTACCCGGGGATTATGATCGCCTCCCCAATACCATTTCTCCGGTGCATTGGTATCAAAATCTCCCAGGATGCGGCTCCGGGTCTTCGTGTTTAATCCCTCTGTAAATTCCGGGGCAAAGCCCGTGATCAGCTGTTCCTGCGGTATCAACCGGGCGATCCCTGTATTTGTAAATGCTATATGAAAAGCAAGGTCCGGCCGTTTATGGCTGGCGCGTGTAATATCCGGTAACAGATCCGCCAGAAAGGCGCGCACCTGCGCCTGTTCAGTGAACTGCAGCATTACATAACAAGCCTCCGGCAGAAAGCTATATGACCTGATAAGCAGGCCCTGTATATCGTTAAACGCTATTTTGGGGTATTGCATAACTATAAAAGGTTTAGCCATTGTTTTGTTTGCATGTCATTCATTTCCTGGTTCAATCCAAGTGCAATGCGATGATTCCGCCATATATTCTTAACCGTTAGCTCTTCAAAAGCGCTGTACCACACCTGCGTGTGGATCTGGTATTTCCGGGTCCAGTTCTTGAAACGTTCTTCATCGGCCGCTCCCTTAAAAACCAGCCAGCTGGTGCGGGGAAAATTGACGGTATTGCTCCATACGCCGGTAAGGCCAACTGCTGCCCGGTCTACAAAATCACTCAGGTAATTTTCCCAGCTGCCATCGAAATTGCTGAAGAACAACAAGGTCCGCTCCTTTTCCAGGATAGACCATCCTGCGAAATGAATAGTAGAGATGCCGCCTAATGCCCCTTTATTGAAGCTGTATTTTGCCAACAGGTTGATCAGCCAAAGCACGGCTCTTAATACACCCAGCCTGAACCCGCCCGGGCTAATGGCAACCAGGTGCGACAATTGATTCTGCGCATAAAAATCTTCATCTTTTGTAAGAGATGGAACCGCCGCTACCTCCTGTTCCGTATCCGGCAATTCGGGCGCTGTTTGTTCAAGCCGTCTTAAATAAAATACAATGCCGGCAATCAGCACTACGAATGCTGCCAGGAGATAAAGATGTACAATGCCTGCAAGCACGAGCACCCCTATTAATAAAAGCGCTATCAGTAAACCGGCATACACCGGCTTTATATAAGGCAGCGGCACCGCCTTAATATCGTTATAACCAGGCGCCTGCTGATGGAGGTACTGTACTATTTCCTGTTTTATAAACTTAGGATCATCGGTAGCAGCGAATGTTCTTTCCCGGAGAAATTGCTGTATAAGGGTATAGATCTCCGCTTCTTTACCGATCATATCAGTAGACAATCCCCGGTACCCGGAATAGTAGGCATTCACCCGCTGCGTATGCCCTTTTATAAAAGTGGTGATAGCAGTAGCAGGAGGCATAGCTGGATCATAATCCTTACAGCAGGAGAAGATCCTTTGAAAGGGAGAGATAGTTTCCCCGGCTGTCATCGCCTGTAAATAAGCATCCAGCGGTCCATCATAGGTGCCGGAATACACCAGCCTGAAAAGCTGTCCGGGAGGCTGTGCACTTAACGGATCGGGGAAAATAACAAACCGGGCAAAGTGAATGCCTTTAATTTTCCCGAAGGGATGATCTGCTTTATTAATAATGGCGGTGTGGAGCAGCTGCAGCTCATTGCAAAGGATGCTGAGCTTATTTGCATCAATATCGGCAATGACAATCAGGCCGTTTTGATCGGTGATATTTTTCATTTATTTGGGGTTACTTAAAGATACTTATTTTTTCACATTTTTGCTTAGCTCATAAACGAGGATGGTTACAGGTCCCAGCTGATCTGAAATCCCTTCAGCGGATTCTTTGTTTGCATTATATTCTCCCAGGTAGCTGTTGGCCAGCACGTACAATTTATTTTCCAGGATCGCGGCAGTAGTGGGATCATGAAACAGCTCATTTCCCTTATCAATGATCTTTTCGCTTACAATTTCATCACCGTCATTATTCAGCGAATATTGCACAACCGCATTGCCCTTATTGGTTTCAGCGCCGTTATACACACCAATGATGTTGTTGTTCCAAAACACCAGTCCATCAAGATTATACGCCTTTGTGGAATCTGTATACCCTTTTAAGGGCGCCAGCTTTTTTGACGGAAGATCCAGCTGCATTAACCCATGACTATACGTAGCAATGTACACTTTACCATTTGCATTGTAAGTGATCCCATTGGGCCAGGCTATAAGCGGATCCTTCACAAACACACTTAGTTTTTGCTTTACCGGATCCACTTCATAAAGAGAGGAATCATAGGTATCCGTTATATATACCTTGCCGTCGGGGTGAAGGATCAGGTCATTGAACAAATGGCGGGCTGTATCTTTAAGGAGATACTTTTGCTTTACTGCTCCTGTCTTCAGATCAAAAGCATGCACGCAGGACAGGTACTCATCGTTTTGTTTTTTATTTGACACTACCCATAACCATTGTGCTTCAGGATCTATCTTCATTCCAAGTCCTTCCAGAAACCCATCCTGGCCGCTTTTGATGAGATCTTTGTGCGATCCGTCATTATCAACTGCAATGATCTTCTTTAAAGCAATACTGCTTACATAGATGGTACCGCTAGCCGGGTTTATCGTGATCCCTTCTGGTATCACCTCTTTCTCAGTATGGGTAGTAATAATCTCCGGCCCGGATTGTGCTGCCAGATCCAGCACCGCCAGCACGATCATAAGACTGAACAGGAATTTTTTCATATTGTGGGGAAATGCCGTTATCCCTAATTACGAATTTACTGCCATCTTTCCAAATCCGCGGTTCAAGGGAAGCGATGGTAAAATATCCCGCGTAAAATGTATCTTGTCTTTCCAGAGCAACATTATATGAAGATTTTTAAAAATGGGACACTTATATCCCTGATCCTTTCCTTTAGTACATTCCAGCTTGCAGCACAGCAAAAGACATACAATATAACAGCCTATGGCGCCAAAGCCGATGGCAAAACCAACAACACAACGGCCATACAAAGCGCAATAGATAAAGCCAGCGCTAATGGCGGCGGACGGGTATTGGTGCCTGCCGGTAAGTTTGTTACAGGAGTAATTGAAATTAAAACCGGCGTTGAGCTGCACCTTGCCGCCAATGCCGTGCTGCTGGCCACTCCCAAACGGATCGATTACGGACCGGAAAAAGCCTCTGCCCTGATCGTGGCCGACGGGCAGCAAAATATCGGGA
>NZ_DATCRF010000319.1:0-5662 GCF_036569125.1 Chitinophaga sp.
CGGTTAACCACCTTTGATGAATACCTGGAAGATGCGCGCGTAAAAGCGCTCCGTGAAGAGATGTATATGAATGTGCAGCCGGCGTAATTAATGTGCAGATGTGCAAATATGCACATGTGCAGATGAAATAAAGACACTACCTAAAAGAGCGGAAGCGCATCCTGCGTTTTCGCTCTTTTCATTTGCACAGCTGTACACTTAATCTGCACATCTGCACATTTATAATCTGCACATCTACAGGTATTTCTCAATAATCTCCAGCTTCTTTTTATCCAATGGCTTGGTAATATAAGCTGCCAGCTCCGGCGTATCATTCACCTGCTGTATATCCTTATCATCAATAGAAGAAGAGCACATGATCACGGGAATCTGCTGGGGAAGGGTATGTTTCAGCTCCCCGAAAACTTTCATAAATGCCCATCCGTTCATGGGCTGCATGTTAATGTCCACGATGATTAGTGCGGGCAGGGGGCCGGGCCGGCGCAATTGTTCCAACGCATCTTCTGCAGAGTAAAAGGAAATGATTTCGAGGTTATTGGGGTCCTTACCACATTGTAGAAACAACTTCCTGATAATAAAATGGAAAATCTCGTCGTCATCTATAACGTATACTGATTTGGAATCCGCCATGCAGTTTGGTTTTTTAAGGTATCTCCGGTTATTTTCAGTCTTGGATTTCCTCTTTGTTCACGCAGGTTGAACGCACTGGTTTTCTTTTAAAAGCAAGGCTAAGCAACAGCAACATCCGGTCACATAGGAGAAAAAGAAGTTCAAATTAGGTTTATTTTCATATATACGATTTGGCAATAACTAATCATTAACAAAATGCTGAGTGCGAAACGCTGAAAGCAGAACGCCGGAGGCGTAAAGCAAAAAGCAGAAAGGATAAAGCAGAAAGCTTAATGCCCTCCGCGATTGCAGGCTGCCAATACCCATTAATACTATCTAACATAGCCCAATGCCGTGGCTTCAGAACATAAAACCGGGACTAAAAGCTAACAGCTAAAGGCTTAGCGCCAGCTGTTCAATGCTGTAAAACATAATCAGCTTTATGCTTTATGCTTTCCGCCTTCAGCTTTCCGCATAAAAAAAGGATTGCCCGTCATAGGCAATCCCTTTTTTTATGAAGGCTAAAACTAAATCAACTAGAACCAACCGCCTTTCTTCAGGCTTACTTTACCTTGTCCGATGCGGAAACCGTTGTGATAGATCTCAACGCTGTAATCGCCCGGTTTAAAATCGGAGTTCTGTTTCCAATCCATGCTTACAGTTTGTTTTTCTCCTTTAGTGTAAGCAACGGTTTTCTTGGCAGTATATAATTTCTCAGTACCATCTTCCAGGCTAAAACGGCCGGAACCCAGTGCTTCTACAGCCAGCGGAGAACCGTCGGGAGATGAGATGGCTACATAAATTTCTTTGTCGCCGGTAGGAGCGATCCTGTTTTCATCCAGGTCAAAGGTAACCCGCATCATATCTGCGCGTTTAGCTTTGGTGGTTTCAACTTCCTTACCGTTCTTTTTCACTTGTAAAGGCTGCAGCTTAATATTGCTGGCGTGTAATACGGAACCCAGGTTCACTTCTTTATTCAGGCTGTCTTTTACAGTACCTACAGAATCCCTTTCTTTACGGGCTACATCCCTTTCGCCGGCCAGCACCAGTTTTTCACCTTCCAGGCGTTCAATAGTTTCCTGGTAACCGGCTATGTTTGTTTTCATTTGCTCTATCAGCTTGCGGGCTTCAGCCAGCTCGCCCTGGGTAGCGTTCTTGTTAGACAGGATACTTTGGATCCTGGCTTTCATATCAGCCAGTTCTTTATCTTTGGTTTTTACCAGGCTGTCCATCCGGCTGTTCTGGGAGATCAAATCGTCCAGACGTGCGTTGGCAGCATTGTATTCCTGCTGTAATGCATCTCTTGATGATGAAATAGAATCGATCTGAGTGCCTTGTTGTACAATAGTTTCACTAGTTTTATTTTTATCGTACAACATATAGATCCACGTACCCGCCAGTGCTGCAATTAAAATTCCGTATATAAGTCCATTACGGCTACGCGGTTTTTCAGAGCCGGATGATCCGGAAGCAGGCGTGTTAAATGTGTTCTCAGCCATAGTTGTTTGTTTTATGTTTAATTGTTATATGGTTAAAAATAATTATGCAAAAATAGCTTTTTAAAATTCTCTAATTCACAAACTTTTAAACAGGATTTCCTCAGTGCTACCTAACATCGCATTAGACCAGTTATTACTGCTGGATATAGAGACAACCCCCGCTGTGGCTAGTTTCGACGATTTACCCGAGCCGCTTCAGCACCTCTGGATGGAGAAAATAACAAAAACTGCGCCAGATTCAACAACAGGCGCCGGGGACTTTGCCGTAAAAGCAGGGATCTTTGCCGAGTTTGGGAAAGTGATCTGCATTTCAGCAGGTTATTTCACCATAGAAGGCGGCCGTTATCAGCTGCGCATCAAATCTATTTATGACGATGATGAGAAAGTGGTATTAAGCGGCTTCCTGGACCTGGTAAATAAGTTTTGCGCCAAACATCCGCGTTTCCTGTTTGCCGGGCATAATATTAAGGAGTTTGATATTCCATACATCTGTAGGCGTTCTGTTATCCATCAGCTATCTTTGCCCCCGTGCCTGCAGCTGCATGGTTTTAAACCCTGGGAAGTGCCTATGCTGGATACCCTGCACCTGTGGCGCTTTGGAGATTATAAGAACTATACTTCCCTGAAGCTGCTCACCACCATCCTGGGCATTCCTACCCCCAAGGATGATATAGACGGCAGCATGGTGGCCAGTGTATACTGGCAGGAACGTAACCTGCCCCGCATTGCAACCTATTGCCAGAAAGATGTGGTAGCCGTAGGGCAATTGCTGCAGCGCTTTAAAGGAGTGCCTATTTTAAAGGAGGAAGACGTAGTGATCGTATAGGAATAGGCTACGATTTTAGGTAAATCTGAAATCGTAAATCTAAAATCGTAAATCAACTCATGGAATACCAGGATATTTTAAAAGATTGGAAGCAAAAGAAATTTAAATCCATTTACTGGCTGGAAGGGGAGGAGGATTTTTTTATTGACCAGGTGGTCGACTATGCTGAGCATAAGCTGCTGGATGAAGCAGAGAAAGGATTTAACCTCACAGTGCTATATGGAAAAGATGCCGACTGGAGCGCCGTGATCAATGCCTGCCGTCGCTACCCCATGTTTGCAGAAAAACAGGTAGTTATATTAAAAGAAGCGCAGGCCATGCGCGACCTCCTGAAGCTGGAGCCCTATATAGATCACCCCCTGGATTCCACCATTTTTGTAGTAGCCCATAAACAGGGAAAGCTGGATGGGCGCAGTAAAATGGCCAAATTAATAAAGGATAAGGGTGTGCTGCTAAGCACTAAAAAACTATACGATAACCAGCTACCCGGCTGGGTAGAAGTGTATGTTCGGGAAATGGGCCGCGCTATTTCCCAGAAAGCCTGCATATTGCTGGTAGATCATATTGGTAACGATCTTTCCCGTATTTCTAATGAAATAGATAAGCTGCTGGTAAACCTGCCCAACGAAAAAAAGATCGATGAAGGGGATATTGAAAAATATGTAGGCATCAGCAAGGAATACAATGTATTTGAGCTGCAGAACGCCGTAGGCCAGCAGGATTTCATCAAGGTAATGCGCATTGTTAATTATTTTGCCGCTAATCCCAAAGCAGGCCCGGTACAAATGGTGATCCCTGCCCTGTATAACTTTTTCAGTAAGGTGAACCTGATCTTTGGCGTAAAAGGCGGGGAAAAAGAAATTGCATCCACCCTGGGCGTACACCCGTTCTTTGTAAAGGATTATATGCAGGCGGCCCGCCAGTATGGTGCAGAAGGCACAGAAAAAGCTATTTTATTATTGCATACCTATAACCTGCGCAGTATAGGTATTAATGATAGCGGGGTAGAGGATGGGGAGTTAATGAAGGAGCTGATGTATAAGGTAATGAGTTAATGTGCAGATGTGCAAATGAAAAAGCGAATGTATCATCCACTGAAACATTCGCTTTTCTATTTAATCGCTGCATTAATTATCTGCTATCTGCACATATGCATATCTGCACATCAAAGAATCTTCTTCGCTTCCACGCAGTCTTTATCCATTTGCGCAATAAGCGCAGCGGCATTATCAAACTTCTGGTTATGCCGTATAAAGGCAATGAACTGTACCCGCAGCTGCGCATCATAAATATCCCGGTCAAAATTAAAGAGATGCACTTCCAGCCGCAGGTCCGTACCATTAAAAGTAGGCCGGGTGCCTATGCTCATTACACCTTTTATTATTTCAGGTTCATTATTCAGCGTGGCCTTTACTGCATAAATACCTTCAGAGGGTATTAACTTGCGCGCATCCGGCAGCTGCAGGTTGGCGGTGGGGTAACCCAGCTGCCGCCCCATTTTATCGCCATGTATCACGGTGCCTTCCAGGAAATAGGGGTATCCCAGCAGCTCATCGGCCAGGGCTATATTCCCTTCCATCAGGCGCTCGCGTATTTTGGTAGAGCTTACAGACAGGTCGTGTACTACCTGCTGCGGTATTTCTATCAGTTGAAAACCGTATTGCTGCTGCTCTGCTTCCAGCAGCTCCAGGCCGCCTTCGCGGTTATGCCCAAAGCGGTGATCGTACCCGATAATGATGGTATGTGGTTTAAAGCGGGCAATCAGGAAATCTTCCAGGTAAGCACGGGCAGAAAGTTCGGAAAAGGCTTTGGTAAAGGGTACCACCACCAGGTGGTCAATACCTTCTTTGTCCAGTAATTGTATTTTTTCAGGCAGGGTAGTGAGCAGGTGCAGCTTTTTATCGCCGGCAAATAAAACCTCCCGCGGGTGCGGGTCAAAGGTCACAATTACGGTTTCCCCGTTTACAGCCGCAGCGGTTTCCTGCAGCTGGTGCAATATATACCGGTGCCCGGTATGCACACCATCAAACGTACCAATAGTGATCACTGCATTACGAAAAGCCGGCAAATGTGATAGATCCCTGTGAACCTGCATAAATCTGAATAACGGTCTAAAAGCCGTGCAAATCTAACCTAGTTTTTTGGGATTTGTATGATTGCCAGAATCAGTTACTTTTGTGCCATAATACAGGATTTTGGCATTTAGCTCCTGAAGCTCGCTACAGTGGCTGATTTTGTGGCTAATAAAGCTAATTGTCCCTGGATGGTGTCTAAAAATTATGTCTAACTCATTTTCTATTATATAATGGATCTTTACGCCAAACGCGGTGTTTCTGCCGACAAGGAAGATGTACATAATGCGATTAAGAACATTGATAAAGGGCTGTTTCCGAAGGCTTTCTGTAAAATAGTACCCGATATCCTGGGCGGCGATGAAGCCTGGTGTAACATTATGCATGCCGACGGCGCCGGTACCAAATCCTCCCTGGCCTACGCCTACTGGAAAAAAACCGGTAACCTGGATGTATGGAAAGGCATTGCGCAGGATGCCATTATTATGAACATCGACGACCTGCTGTGTGTAGGCGCTACGGAAAATATATTACTCTCCTCTACCATAGGCCGTAACAAACGCCTGATACCCGGCGAGGTGATTGCCGCCATCATTAACGGTACGGAAGAAATACTGGCGGAGCTGCGCAGCCATGGCATCAGCATTTACTCCACC
>NZ_DATCRF010000320.1:0-4853 GCF_036569125.1 Chitinophaga sp.
CCGGCATACCTTTAATATTAAAAAAACAATCCGTTCGGCAAGAGCCTACATTGCAGCAGCCGGCTTATATGAGCTATATATCAATGGCGGCAAAACCGGCAATCACCGCCTGGATCCCATGTACACACGTTTTGACCGCCGTACGCTTTATGTTACCTACGATGTAACCGCGCAGCTGCAAAACGGGAATAACGCCATTGGCGTATTGCTGGGTAATGGCTGGTACAATCACCAGTCCACCGCGGTATGGTACTTTCACCTGGCGCCCTGGCGCGCAAGGCCGGCCTTTTGCCTGGACCTGAAAATTACCTATGCCGATGGCACTACCGAAACCATTACCTCCGGCAAACAATGGAAAACAGCTTTGAGCCCGGTGATCTTTAACAGCATTTACACCGCAGAACATTATGATGCGCGTTTGGAACAACCGGGATGGAACACAGTTAATTTCGATGATAAAAAATGGGAGGAGGTAACGCTCCGTTCCGCACCATCCAAAAATATTGTTGCGCAAAGCATGCAGCCTATCCGCAATGTTGAAACCATTCCTGCCAAAAGCATGAACAAGCTGTCCGACACAGTATATGTATTTGACCTGGGAAGAAATATTTCCGGCGTAAGCCAGCTTAGGGTTAAAGGCGAAAACGGAACGGTGATCCGGCTTAAACATGCGGAGAAAATAAACAAAGCCGGTCGTGCAGACCAATCCAACATTGACATTCACTACCGCCCAACAGATGATAAAGATCCCTTCCAGACCGACATCTTTATTTTAAAAGGGGAGGGGGAGGAAACCTTTATGCCCCGCTTTAACTACAAGGGTTTTCAGTATGTGGAGCTAACAGCCAGTAAACCGCTTACGCTCAGCAAGGAAAACCTTACCGGTTATTTCATGCACAGCGATGTAGCGCCGGTTGGGCATATCAGCTCATCCAGCAATACCATTAATAAAATATGGGAAGCCACCAACGTTTCTTATTTGTCTAACCTCTTCGGCTATCCCACGGATTGCCCGCAGCGTGAAAAGAACGGCTGGACCGGCGACGCGCATATTGCCAGTGAAACCGGCCTGTATAATTTTGATGGTATCACCATCTATGAAAAATGGATGGGCGATCACCGCGATGAGCAGCAACCCAATGGCGTGCTGCCTTCCATTATTCCCACCGGCGGCTGGGGATATGAGTGGGGCAATGGTCCCGACTGGACCAGCACCGTGGCTATCATCCCCTGGAACCTGTACATTTTTTACAATGACAGCAAAGCGCTGAAAGATAATTATGAGAACATCAAACGGTATGTGGATCATATTAATGAGCTGTATCCCGGCGGGCTTACCACCTGGGGCCTGGGCGACTGGGTGCCTGTAAAATCAAAATCACCGGTTGAATTTACCTCTACCGCTTATTATTATGCAGATGTAAGCATACTGGCCAAAGCAGCCGCTTTATTCCATAATAAAACAGATGAAGCTACCTACACGGCGCTGGCATTAAAAATTAAAAATGCCTTTAACGCTAAATATTTAAATACCGCCACCGGTATGTATGATAAAGGCTACCAAACGGAGCTAAGCGTGCCCCTGTACTGGGACCTGGCGCCTGCAGAGCTGAAAGGTAAAATAGCCGCTAACCTGGCCGAAAGGGTAAAGCAGGACAACTACCACCTGGATGCCGGTATCTTAGGCGCAAAGGCCATCCTGGGCGCTTTAAGCGATAACGGTTTTGCAGATGTAGCTTACCGCATTGCCTCCCAGGAAACATATCCCTCCTGGGGATGGTGGATCGTAAATGGCGCTACCAGCCTGTATGAGAACTGGGATATAGAGGCCAAATCAGACCTTTCCCTGAACCATATTATGTTTGGCGAAATAGGGGCCTGGTTGTATAAAGGCATTGGCGGTATAAAAGCCGATCCGCTGCAGCCCGGTTTTAAGAACGTGATCCTGGAACCCCATTTTGTTCCGGGCCTGGATCATTTTGAAGCATCGCACTACGGGCCTTTTGGCAATATTGTTTCCAGCTGGAAAAGGGAGGGGGGCAACGTTGTTTACAACGTAACCGTACCTGCTAATTCCACCGCTACAGTGCGCTTAACAGGGAAGGTTTATTTAGATGGTAAGCCCGTGCCTGCAACCTATAAGATATCATCAGGGAGCTACCGTTTTGAAATTAAATAGGCACGTGTGCCACACCTTAAAGGTGTGGCACACTTATCACCACTTTACCGCGTGCTGTTCCCGCCCGCTCTTCCCTTAATTATTCATTATTCATTATTAATTATTAATCGCCGCCCCGGCCTTACTCTGATGAATATGCCCGTGAATAATAGCCGCAATCTGGTCCAGGGAGGCCAGCTGCATATGCGGTAAGGTTTCACATGATTCCGGCAGCAGGGACCTCAGGTACTGCGATACTTTTACCCCTTCCGGTGCAATGCTGGTACTGGGCATGGCCAGGCTTTCCGGCGCAATATCCGGGTTCTGGCGCAATACTTCGGCCAGTAAGCTGTATAGATCGCGGATGGCTTCATCATCCTTCTCCACCGGGAAAGAGGCTACATAGGCCTTGCTCATTCTGCTCCGGATGGTGCTTATGCCAATACCGATGTCAAAAAGCCGGGCAAAAACACACAGCTCATATTCACCGATGCGGACAATGTTAAATTGCAGGTTCTCGATATCATGCTTATATATCATAGGTATGGGTTGTACTCTAATATACAACATATTATTAATATTTACATACCTAAATAAAAATAATTTTCCGGAAAAGCTATGAAGTGCCAAACACCATCTCCGCCGCATTTCATTTGCACATTTGCATATTTGCACATCTGCATATTATTACCCTACCTGCTGGCCTGTAATTTGAAGTGGGAATTATATGGAAAACACCAAAACATCTTTCTTCTACAGGAACAGCCTGAGCATTCTATTGCTGTCTATGATGCTGCTGTTCTGGTCATGCCAGTTTATTGCCGGCTGGAAAGAGCACAATAAAGACCTGGAAGAACAACAGCAGCCGGCGCTATCTGCCGCACAATACCTTACCAGCGGGCATTTTATTTCTGCCACCTTCGAGAACTGGGAAAGTGAATTTTTACAGATGGCCATTTATGTAGTGCTGACCGTCAGCTTCCGGCAAAGAGGTTCTTCGGAATCTAAAAAGCTGAAAGACGAACCCGGGGCAGGAGAAGAAGAGGTGGACCGGGAACCGCAGCCGCGGCCGGATGCGCCCTGGCCCGTACGTAAAGGCGGCATATGGCTGGCAATTTATCAGCACTCCTTATCCCTTGCATTCGCATTATTATTCCTTTTATCTTTCTTGATGCATTTTTTAGGGAGCCTCAGAGATTATAATGAAGAGCAGCTTATAAAAGGCCAACCCACCATGGCCGCAGGTGAATACCTGGGTGATGCGCATTTTTGGTTTGAATCGTTCCAGAACTGGCAAAGCGAATTTCTGGCCGTTGCTGCCATAGTGCTGCTTTCCATCTGGCTGCGGCAAAAAGGCTCACCGGAATCCAAACCAGTGGATGCGCCCCATTCCGAAACAGGGAAATAACGTATAGCTATTACCGTATCAATATCCGCAATGTTGTATATTTAGCTCAATTAACCCAACGTACGTTATGAGTAAATGTAAAACCCTGTTAGTTATTCTATTCCCGATGATCGCATTTAGCAGCCAGGCACAGGTAAAGCTGGCTACAGGAGCCAAAGACCGGGCCTCCTGGGTAAAAGCCATACAGCGCATTGCATACCCCGTTATTCACAATCTTGCTAATAATACGCTGCAAAAGAACATGCCCCTGGAAATGGGACCGGGATATACCAACCAGGTAAAGCAGGTCACTTACCTGGAAGCGCTGGGCCGCACACTGGCCGGTATAGCGCCCTGGCTTGCGCTGCCGGACGATAATACTGCCGAAGGCGCACTCCGTAAAAAAATGCGTACCGAAGCCTTGCAGGCCTTAGCCAATGCTGCTGATACCAGCGGGCCGGATTTTATAAATTTTGATATCCCTGCCGGCCAGCCCATTGTGGACGCAGCTTTCCTGGCACATGCCTTTATACGCGCGCCCAAAGCTTTATGGGAGCCGCTCAGTCAGAAAACAAAGCAACATTACATTAACAGCTTTAAAACCCTGCGTAACCGGGCCGCCGCTTACAGCAACTGGCTTTTGTTTGCCGGCATTACAGAAGGCTTCCTGTTAAGCATTGGCGAATCCTATGACCCTGCACGCATCCAGTTTGCCGTGAATAAAATGAGTGAATGGTATGTGGGCGATGGCTGGTATTCCGACGGTGAAAAGTTCAGCATGGACTATTACAATTCATTCGTCATCCATCCCATGATGGTGGATCTTTTAAAGATCTTGTCCGATAACAAAAAGGCAAAAAAAGAGCAGTATGACCAGGCCCTGAAACGGATGGTGCGCCATGCAGAATACCTTGAACGCATTATTGCGCCGGATGGCAGCTTTCCTGTTTATGGAAGATCGATGACCTACCGCAGCGGTGCTTTCCAGGCGCTGGCGCAAACCGTGCTGCTGGAACAGCTGCCGGAGCAGCTAACGCCAGGGCAGGTACGCAGCGCGCTTACACAGGTGATCCGCAAGCTGTACGACGGCAACCAGAACTTTGACCGTAATAACTGGCTGGTGCTGGGTTTTAACGGCCACCAGCCGGAGCTGGCCGATACCTATACATCAACCGGCAGCCTGTATATGGCCACCCTGGCCTTTTTACCCTTGGGATTGCCTGCGGAAAATACCTTCTGGACAGCAGCGCCCGCGCAATGGACCTCCGCAAAAATTTGGACCGGTAAACCCGCAAAAAAAGATTACAG
>NZ_DATCRF010000321.1:0-11607 GCF_036569125.1 Chitinophaga sp.
AGGTAGCGCTAAGCGGAAATATAACGGAAATTGAACCAGGGGAACTTCGTGAGCTTCAGCTGAGTGAACAAGGGCAACTGGCCCGTGAAATCCTTTTAAATGACCTGAAGATATTGGAAGCTCATGGCGCATCGCCAATCCTTAATGTAATCAAACACTATGACCGGGATGATACATTTTTCCCAACCGATGTTTATTCATTTCACGTAGATCGCTCTCCCATACCGGTTGATACCTTTTTATGTACCTACTATGGCGAGTCCAGTGAAATATTGCCAAATTCACAAGGCCAAAAGAAAGTGCTTATTCCGGAAATACGTGATGAGCTCAAAAAGCTCTATCATGGAGCAGAGGAAGGTTTTGAATCATTCTTAAGTGAACATTCCTTTGATCTGCACTATGAAGCGAAGCCTGATGCACGGCCAATAAGCTTAGGTGTTGGTAACCTATGGAGGTTGGCGGTTGATCATCCTGAAAGTAAAGTTCTTCCCTGTATTCATCGGGCACCAAGGGAAAAATCGGGGCAGAATAGGTTGTTGATGATTTGTTGAAGGCAGATCCCAATCGGGACGTTACAACATAAAAAAACCGCACCATTTACGATGCGGTCTAATTACTTCCAGTCGGGGCGGCAAGATTCGAACTTGCGACCTCCTGCTCCCAAAGCAGGCGCGATAACCGGGCTACGCTACGCCCCGAACCCTTAAAAAAAGCTTGAGAGCCCTCTCAAACTTTCCGCGGTGAGGGAGGGATTCGAACCCTCGGTACAGTGTTACCCGTACGACGGTTTAGCAAACCGTTCCTTTCGGCCACTCAGGCACCTCACCATCCCCTTTGTTGGGGGTTGCAAAAATAGGAATTATTTAGAATTATCCAAAAGCATTTGCATTTTTTGCAATCACACCGCTCAAAAATCAGTACAATAAGGCCATTCACTTATAATTATTTATTTTTAGCAGCTAAATACTCCTTTCATGCAAACCTGCTATCGTCTGCTTTTGATAGCTGCCCTTGCCCTCGGCGCCTGTAACCGGCCCGGCAAAAATGCGGCAGCCCTCGAAGACTCTACTGCATTCAAAGCCATTACCGAAGAAGGTTTCCGTCAGCACCTGAACGTACTGGCAGCCGATTCCTTTGAAGGCAGAAAGCCCTTCACCACCGGTGAAGAAAAAACTATCCGCTACCTCGAAACACAATTTAAACAACTGGGCCTGCAGCCCGGTAACGGTAACAGCTATGTGCAGGAAGTACCAATGGTGGAGATCACCTCCGAACCAGCCGGCCCCCTGGTATTTAAAGGCAAGGGCGGACAGCTCTCCCTTAAATACCTGGACGATTACGTAGCCACTACCCGCCGTGTAACACCTAAAGTGCAGCTGAACAACAGTGAGCTGGTATTTGCCGGTTATGGCATTGTAGCGCCGGAATATAACTGGAATGATTATGCCGGCCTGGATGTAAAAGGCAAAACCGTGGTGGTGCTGGTAAATGATCCCGGATTTGCAGATACTGCGCTGTTCAAAGGCCACACCATGACCTACTACGGCCGCTGGACCTATAAATATGAAGAAGCCGCCCGCCAGGGTGCTGCCGGCGTTATTATTATCCATGACACCGCCCCGGCCAGCTACCCCTGGGCCGTGGTGAGGAGCGGCTGGTCCGGCGCTAAGCTGTACCTGCAAACGGAAGATAATGATATGTCGCGCGCTGGTATGGAAGGCTGGATCACACTGGATGCCGCCAAGAAGTTATTCCAGCTGGCCGGTGTATCTGATACGCTGATGCAAAGCGCGCGTAAACCGGGCTTTAAGCCGGTGCCCCTGCCGGTAACCGCCTCTGTGACGATCAACAACAAGCTCAAAAAATCTACCTCTCATAATGTGCTGGCCGTATGGCCCGGCGCTACCAAACCGCAGGAATATATTATTTACTCCGCCCACTGGGATCACCTGGGTATTGGAGAAGCCATCAAAGGCGACTCCATTTACAACGGCGCGGCCGACAATGCTACCGGCACCGTAGCCCTGCTGGAAATTGCCAAAGCCTTTATCAGCCTGCAGCAACGCCCGGCCCGCTCTATTCTGTTCATCGCCCTTACCGGCGAAGAGCAGGGGCTGTTAGGCTCAGAATATTACGCCTCACACCCGGTATATCCGAAAGACAGCACCGTGGCTGATATTAACATGGATGTACTGAACACTTACGGCCGCACCAAAGACCTCACCATTGTAGGATTAGGTCAGTCAGAGCTGGATGATTATGCGGAACGTGCTGCCGCCAAACAGGGACGCACCATTTCCCCGGATGAAAACCCTTCTGCCGGTCACTTCTTCCGTTCAGACCATTTCAATTTTGCAAAAGTGGGTATCCCCGCCCTGTATGCAGGCAGCGGCACACAGTCGCTGGAACATGATACGGCCTGGGCCAAAACGAAGATAGAGGAGTATGGGCGCGACCGCTACCACTCTCCTTTTGACCAGGTAGACAGCACCTGGGAATACTCGGGCATGGTGGAAGATGCGCAGCTGCTATTTGATGTAGGCCACACCTTAAGTAATGAAACTACTTTCCCGGCATGGAAACAGGGTTCTGAATTTAAAGCCGCCAGGGAGAAGAAATAACGGGATAAGAACTAATAAATAAAAAGGGGCTGTATCGATACAGCCCCTTTTTTATTGAATATACTTCATGGAAATTAATCCAGGCGCAGGTTTGCGTTCTGAGTAAATGACACCGGTATCCAGATGGAATAACCCACCAGGGTTTCCCCGGTCCGCGTAACATATTCTCCAAACTTAATCGCGCCGTTCTTGTAAACGATATGTTCCCAGGTTACGGTATGGTCGCCGGTAGGCGCCGGGTAATGATCAATATACTTTAAAGAAGTTTTCTCGTTATTGAGCCATTCCCAGTTAAACTGAACGGTATAACCATCCGCATTGTAATGGGTACCGGTGCCATCTGCACGGAAAGTCAGTGTTTGAATAGCCAGGCTTTCAGTATTGCTGGATCCGCCTCTCAGGTAATAGCTGATGTTGCCGTTATTTCTTACCCACCTTGATTCCTGTGTTTTCCAGGCAGTAGAAGTAAGAATGGCAGTGGTCATCGCCGTGTCTTTAAGCTGCAGGGTGTCGGTAATACGTACGGTGTCGCGAACAATGAGGGTATCGGTATTTTCCTTGGAACAGGA
Source organism: Chitinophaga sp. (assembly GCF_036569125.1). Lineage (GTDB taxonomy): Bacteria > Bacteroidota > Bacteroidia > Chitinophagales > Chitinophagaceae > Chitinophaga. The sequence continues at coordinate 3,191 of NZ_DATCRF010000321.1, forward strand.
GGATACACTCACCTGAAGAGAGGCCAACGCGACAATGGCTACTACGGGTAACGCTGATAAAAATTTCATTGGTAAGGGTATTTATTTTGAAGGACAAAAATAGAATATTTTACGTATTAAGTCTATTTTTTTCATATATATTGTATTTTGAGTAATAAGCATCCCGAATAAATGGCTAATTGCTGAAGGCGTTAAAGCCACCGGGTACTTAATGTTGTTCTTAAGGAAGAGGCCGAGTAACCCTCTAACACGGATTTAACGTTTCTTATGCAATTTATCCTGTGTAATACGTTATCTTGTTAGAACTTGGAATAAGCGAACTAAAGAGTTGGAGATATGCGAACCTACAACTTGCCTATACCTTTTAACCAGTTTTAATAATCAGCATGAAAGCATTTACACTGTTAACAGACCCGGTGTATGTAAAACCGGATCGGGAGTACAACCGCCTGCAAAAATTTTTCAGATCACTTATTAAGGATGAACGGGACCTGCCGTTTGTCTATCTCACCATCCGTATTACCCTTACTTTAATACCGCTGGCGATCTTATTGTACATACCCGGTGTAAATAACTGGATCTGGTGGACGGCCGCAGTTGCCTACCTGGTGCTCAATAATCTTATCCTGAAAGGTCCCTATATACTGATGCTGCATTGCACCAGCCACCGCGCTTTTTTTGAACGCAAATACAATTGGTTAAATCATTACCTGCCCTGGGTGCTGGGGCCCTTTTTTGGACAAAGTCCTGAAACTTATTATAGCCATCATATCGGCATGCATCACCCGGAAAATAATATGCCGGATGATGACAGCTGTACCATGTTCTTTCAACGGGATTCCCTGCGGGGTTTTGCAAAATATTTCGGCAGCTTCTTTTTTGCCGGCATCTTTCACCTGGCCAGCTATTTTATCCGTAAGAACCGTAAGAACCTGCTGAAACGTGCGGTAAGGGGCGAGATCCTGTTCATTGCCATGTGCGTAGGATTATGCTTTATGAACTGGCCGGCCACCCTGGTGGTATTTATCATTCCCTTTGCCTTTTCCCGTGTGGTAATGATGATGGGTAACTGGGCGCAGCATGCTTTTATTTGCGCCAGTGAGCCGGATAATCCATATAAGAACAGTATTACCTGTATTAATTCCACTTACAACCGCCAGTGCTGGAATGATGGTTACCATATTGGCCACCACCTGAAACCTTCTATGCACTGGACAGACTATCCGCATAACTTCCGCCAGAACCTGGATGTTTATGTGGCTAACGACGCCGTAGTGTTTGAGGGTATTGACTATATGCAGATCTTTCTTTTCCTGATGCTGAAACGTTACGATCTGCTGGCTAAACATTTTGTGAACATCGGTAACCGTTATAATTCAGATGCGGAAGTGATCTCCTTCCTGAAACAGCGCACCCGCCGGTTCCCTGCCATGGCTGTAACCAGCAAAGCAGCCGTAGCCTGATCATAATACAACTTTCTATAAACGTAAAAGCACCCGGCAAGCCGGGTGCTTTTTTTTGCATGGTTTCCTCTTAACAATTGATCGTATAAAAAACTAGAAATTTCCTTTATTCACATCCCACCACAGCCGGGTGCCGCCATTATCCAGGCCGCCCAGCAGCTGAATGCCCTTGTTCAGCTCTGTTCTGTTGGTATTGTATTCATTCTGCGGGTAAGGTAAGCGGCGCACCTGTATATCGGTATCAATGGTACCACCGCTGTTATTATTTACTACCGTAAACAGTTTGGGATAACCTGTACGGCGAAACTCTGTCCAGGCTTCCTGCCCTTCCGGGAACATCGCGATCCATTTCTGCGTCATAATGCGTTCCAGCTTTTGTTCGTTGGTAGCAGCCTCGCTCCACTGGATGGTAATATCAGAAGGCGCAGCTGCATTGTTAGCCGCATTCTTCGGATCTGTATAACCGGCTGGTTTTGCAGTGTTGTTATTGATGTAAGCAGCATCCGTTACCCCCCACTGTGCCAGGGAGGTATTGATCCCCTGCTCATACAACGACTGTGCGCTACCGGCGGTATTGGACCAGCCGCGCAGGGCAGCCTCCGCACGCAGGAAATATACTTCTGCAGCAGTCATCAGCTGCACCGGCGTAGTTAAGGTAAAAGAAGGTGAGCTGCCATCCTTAAAGTTAAGGGTAGAATAAGTCTGGTAGGCCGGCTTATTAACGGTGCTGCCTATACGGATCCCTTTATACTGTACCGGGAAGCTGGCGTCAGTTGACTTGTCCATGTAACGGCCAATACGCGGGTCGTTATAACCGGACATATAACTCTGGATAGACGCGCCAATATTAATATCCGTCCAGTTCATGGCAATAAACACCAGCGGGTTACTGAAACCAGCGCCGGAAACCTTCACTTTCATGATACCGTCATTATCCGTGATCACGCCGCCTTCAGCAGGGTTCAGGGCTTTTTCTGCCTGCGCCCTGGCCGTAGTAGGATCGATCTTCACAATATGCATGGCCAAACGCAGGCGCAGGGAGTTGGCAAACTGCAGCCAGCGGTTAAAATCGCCATTATACACCAGGTCCATGGGTGCAAATTCAAAAGGCAGCTTTTGCCCGCTGCTGATCCAGGATCTCAGCGCAGCAGTAGCAGCATCCAGCTCTGTGAAAAAGCTGTTGTAAATAGCTTGCTGGCTATCATATGCCACACCGGATTTAGCGGTGCCGGCCTGGCTGTAAGGCAAAGGACCATAAATATCTGTGGCCCGGCCCATAGCCATGATCTTCACGATCTGCGCTACCGCAAATACAGCCGGATAATCTTTATCCACGCCCATGCCCTGCAGCTTGCTTACGTAAGACAATACATCCAGGTACACTACTTTAAACGGTTCACCATTCCAGCTGGTCATCATAAAATAGTTCAGATTCGTATTGCCGCCGAACGCGTTGGCCGACATCATATAACCTGAAAAACAATCCGCGTTCAGGTTCTGCTGCAGCTGGTAAGAGTTGGGATCACCACCGCCGGAGAAGTTGATCACCGCCATCTGCTCATGCGTCATAAGGGAGGTGAGGTTGGTATTTACGCCGGTATTATCCGTATTATACCTTTCAAAGTTCTTGGTACAGGCGCTGGCGCCGGTTAAGATCACCCCTGTCATAAACAGTAACCTGTATAACCGGGAGGATTTGTATATATTATTGTTAGTACGTTTCATGTTGAATCAGTTTTTTAGAAAGAGGCATTTAAAGACAGACCAAAACTGCGGGTTGCCGGCGGCATAAAAATGTCTACCCCTGCCAGGCCATTACCGGTTGACATAGTTACTTCCGGGTCAAACGGCGCCTTTTTGGAGAAGTAAGCCAGGTTACGGCCTACCAGCCCTACTTTCAGACCTTTGACAAAATGGGGCTTTACCGGGATGGCATAGTTCAACGCTACTTCACGCAGGCGCACCACGGTAGCGCTGTAAATGTATTCGCTGGATACGCCGGTACGGCCGCCTGTTACAGCATACCAGCTCTGCGCATCTACTACGCTCACGGCTTTACCGGTTGGGTCTACCCCGTTCACCTGTACACCGCCTGCATTCCGTGCATCACCGCTGGCTTTGGACACGCCATACTGGTCCATCATGGCCTGTGTTACAGACAATACCTGCCCGCCAAATTTGCCATCTATCAGAAACCCTAAAGAAAAATTACCGTAAGTAATGTTGTTGTTCCAGCCCAGCTGCCATTTGGTGTTGGCGTTACCCAGGTACACCAGGTCGCCGCCCTGCACAATGGGTTTGCCGTTTGCATCTATCATTACACGTCCCTGCGCATCGCGCTGTAAGGTGGTGCCATAAATATCCCCGTAAGAGCCGCCTTTGGCAAACTGGGATGCATAGCTGGTGCCGGACTGGCCGCTCAGCGTAAAGTAAGGCACGCGGTCGTCCAGGGAAATTACTTTGTTATCGTTCACAGAGTAGTTCAGCGCAGTGTTCCATTTCAGCTTGCTGCTGCTGATCACATCATAACCGATGGATACTTCTACCCCTTTGTTCTGGATATTACCGGCATTAATGTAAAAGCTGTTGTAGTAAGTAGCCTGGCTGGCAGAGATCTCCAGCGTCTGGTTCTTGGTATTGGTCTTATAATAGGTAGCATCTACATTCAAACGGTTGTTGAAGAAACGCCACTCTGTACCCAGTTCCAGCGAGTTCGTAAGCTCCGGCTTCAGCGTGGTAAAGGGCGCTTTGGTGTTGTTAATTACACCGCCACCGGCGCCAATCGTATAGGCGGCGGGGTTACTCATATATGCGTCTGGAGAATTACCTACCTGCGCAAACGAACCTCTTACCTTGGCATAGCTGATAGCCTGCGGTAAGGTAAGCACCTGGCTCAGTATAAAGTTCAAACCTACAGAGGGATAGAAGTAGCTCATATCCGGTGTGTAGGAAAGGTTAGATGCCCAGTCGTTACGGGCTGTCAGATCCAGGTATACCCAATCATTATAGGAGATGTTGGCACTGGCGAACACGGATTGCCACTGACTGTGCTTTTCCTGCATGGTAGCAGAGTTCAGCGGGTTTAATACCTTAAAGTTCTGCAGGGTGAACACGTTGGGCAGGTACAATCCATCCTGGCCGGAAGCATAATAGTTACCGGTAGTTTTTACATCCCGCACACTGGTACCTACCAGGCCTGTTACCTTGAACTTATTAACAGGGAAGTTGAAGTTGGCGATCAGGTCACCATACTGCTGGGTGTTTACGCCATTGCGGTAATTGTAAGCGCCGTTCACCGGTGCAATTACATTGCTGGTGCCGTCATACAGCTTCTGCTCGTAAATATCATTGATGCGGTCTATGCTTCCTCTGGCCTGGATATTCAGCCAGGGTTTTACATCATATTTTACACTGGCATTCATCAGCACCCGGTTACGGGTCAGTGAATTGGTATTGCGGTTAACGATCCACCAGGGATTCTGCTGGATATCTTCCGGGAAGCCCCAGTTCTGTGTGGGCCGGTTGGTAGCGGCATTCAGCTGCTCAAAGCCATTTTTATACGGGAGTATATCTACACCCCGTGGGAACAGGTACAGGCCCGTTAAAGGATTGGTGTAAAAACCTGCAGTGGGCGTGTTGTCTATGGTTTGCGTTACATAGTTCACATCTCCTTCCACCGTCAGCTTATTATCGAAGAAGTGACCGGTTTCCTTGAAGGTGATGTTATTACGTCCCAGCTTATTGCCCGGCTCAATGCCTTTGGCGCTGGTGTTGGCGTAAGAGAAATAGGTTTGCGCTTTATCCGTACCTACAGAGAGGTTCACGGAGTTGGTCCAGTTCTGGCCGGTCTGGTAAAAATCATCCAGGTTATCGTGGCCGCCGTTGGAAATTTTATCGCCCCAGCTTTGGGTAGGCGTACCGGGTGTTTGCCCGTAGCTGTTCTGGAACTCCGGTTTAGTAGCCACTTTGTCAATGGTGTATACTGAAGATACATTCACCTGCAAACGGCCTGCCTTGCCGCTTTTGGTGGTAATGAGGATCACACCATTGGCGCCCTGGCTGCCGTATAATGCCGCTGCAGAAGCACCTTTCAGCACGGAAATGCTTTCAATATCCTCCGGGTTCAGATTAGAGATGGGATCCCCCCCATCATAGGAAGTACCACCGCCATAAGAGCTGTTCGGCTGGTTGGTGGTAGTATTGTTCATAGGCACCCCATCGATCACATACAATGCCTGGTTGCTTTGCAGGCCCGATTTGTTACCGCGCAAAATTACCTTGGCAGAACCACCCACGCCGGAGGAGCTGGAGGAGATGTTTAACCCGGCCACCTTACCATTCAGGGTATTTACCAGGTTAGATGTTTTTACCTTGGTAAGCTCACTGCCATTTACCTGCTGGGTAGCATAGGTAACAGACCTTTCGGATCTTTTAACCCCCAGGGCTGTTACCACTACTACATCTTTCAGCTTGTTCACCGCCTGTTTGAGAGTAACGGTGATGTTTACGGTTTCATTGTTCACTGTTAGCTGCTGTTCCTGCGGCTCATACCCCAAAAAAGAGATGGCCAGGGTATAAGTGCCGGGGGCTATATTGGCAATGGTAAAGGAGCCGTCTGCGCCGGTTTGCGCACCACGTTTTATCTCCTTCAGGTATACTACGGCGCCGAACAGGGGTTGCCCGCTTTCATCTTTTACGGTGCCCTGTACGGTCTGGGGCGGCGGTGGTGTAACGGCGGCCCCGCCGGGCTTTGCGCGGATAATAATGATCTTACCGGCTACCTCGTAGGTGAGTGGTAAACCTTTGAGGCAGGTGGTCAGCACTTCATCAACCGACGCTTCTTTTACATTAATATCAATATTCCTTGTCTGCTTGATCAGGTTATTATCGTACAGGAGGGAAAAGCCGCTCTGGGCCTGGATGTCGGCAAACACCTTGCTCAGCGGTACGTTCTTTGCGGCCAGGGTGATCTTTTGTGAGTATCCCTTAGCACTGATCTGTAAAATGCCAACCAATAAAAAAAGTGTGGTCAATTTCATAACAAGAATGAGGTTGGTGGCTGCAAAATGTCGCCTGGGCGGCACTTTACAATGTACCCGTAGTTTCATAACTTTGTTTGGTTTGGTTAATTAAAGTTGTTCAACGCATCTTTGTAGTTATTCCAAACGCCCGCCGGGAGTGTTCGCTGCACTTCCGGTTTCTTTTTGGAAAACCCTGTTTATTTAAGTTTTCGATACACGTGTTTGTTTGCTATGTGTTATTATTGTCCCTTATCTGTGATTATTATAATTAGCTCATTATTATTAGGCGGTTGCCTTCCATACGATAGTGCACCCCGCTGCCTTCCAGCGCTTTTAAAACATCGGCCAGGTATACGTTCCGGGCTATTTTGCCTACAAATTCATAATCTTTTACGGGGCCTTCGTACACCACTTCCAGGCCGTACCAGCGGGCGATCTGCCGCATCAGTGTGGGCAGGTCGGCTTTATTGAACTGGAAATAACCGTTCTTCCAGGCCATGGCCTGCTCCAGATCCGCTTCCTTTACCAGGTTCATATTCCCGTTCTTTTGCAGGCGGGCCTGCTGCCCCGGGGCCAGTAATACGGAAGCTGCGCCTTTGCTCATTTTCACAGCGCCTTCCAGTAAAGTGGTGCGTACATCTGTTTCATCGCTATAGGCGTTCACGTTAAAGTGAGTACCTAATACTTCTACTACTGCGTCGTTCACCTTTACCCGGAAAGGGAGGGCTTTATTATGCGCTATTTCAAAATACCCTTCCCCATGCAGCTCCACGCTGCGCTCGTCACCGCTAAAATGGTTGGGAAAACGTAGGGAGGAGGCGGCATTCAGCCATACCTTGCTGCCATCCGGCAGGGTCAGCTGGTATTGGCCGCCGGCAGGGGTGCTAATGGTGTTAAAAACCGCCTCGCTGCCGTTGCTGGCAGCGGGCGGGGTATAAGCCAGTTGTCCGTTATTCAGTTTTATAATGCGGGTGCTGCCCTGCTGCGCCAGCACGCCATTCTGCGCGCTGTCCAGCACAATGGTGCTGCCGTCTGCCAGGGTAAGCATGGCCCGGTTACCGCCGGGTGCATGTACCTGCGGCGCGGCTGCTTTAGGTACTACCTGCGCAAGGGGTTGCGGGGCGGGCTTACGTAACCAGTAAAAAGCACCGGCCCCCAGCAATACCAGCACGGCAGCAGCGGCTGCTAATCTTTTCAGATATACTACGCCACGGCGGCGTACAGGCGCCGCTCCTTCATCCAGCGCATCCAGCCGGCTTTCCAGCCTGTATGCAAATTCCGGGGAAATGGGCGGGAACGCCTTAAACTCCACCGGCACATCACACTGCTGTAATACAGCATCGAACTCCGCCGGGGTAGTTTGCTGCAGCCAGGCGCTTACCTGTGCGGCTTCTTCCGGCGAGGCAACGCCCCGGGCATACTTTTCCAGTAATAATATAATTGTCGGCTGGTCCATGGGTAGTTTCTGCTATACAGGAGTAAAGACGCACTCCTGTCTCAAATGGACACCCCGAAGTGAAAGTTTTTTTGAAAATTTTTTAAGTGCCTGATTACCAGGTAAGATCAGCCCTTACAAACGGCAGGCAGGAAGCAATAATGCCAGTACCGGGCCGCTAAAGCCTTTTCTTACTCCAAATGCAGCTGCTGTTTAATAAAATGGATGGAGGCATACAGGTGTTTCTTCACCGCCGAGCGGGAAATATGGAAGGCAGCGGCTATTTCATTGAGGGACATGCTTTGCTGCGTGCGCATAAAAAAGATCAGCTGCCTGCGTTTGGGGAGCTTAGTGATGGCGTCCATGGCGGCACGCTCATACTCCTTATAAATAAGGTCCCCTTCTGCCGTAGTACCGGCTTGCTCCTGGCCGGCGCTGAGCTCCTGCACCGCTTTCTGGCGGGTGGCCTGCTGCCGGGTACGGTCCAGTAGCTTGTTC
>NZ_DATCRF010000322.1:0-5365 GCF_036569125.1 Chitinophaga sp.
GCCCTTAACCATGCCTGCGCCGGATGTGCTGATGTATGATTACATCCTGGAAAGAGGGAAGGAGCTATACCTGGAAGGGCAGCTGTTCTACGACCTGGTGCGTACTAAAACCTACACCTACATTGTGGATTGGCTTACGGAACAGCGCTATGCGCAGGAAGGCTTTTACTGGCCGGTTGATCCCCGCCTGTTCAGGGGCAACAAGTTCCTTACGCAAACCCGTTTCTGGGCAGGCAAGATCTGATCCCTTTTTTCTGACCATTTAATATTACGTATATGCAATACCGTTTAAATATCACCTTTCTCATATTAGCTGCTGCTATTTTTCTTTTTTCCTGTAAAAAGAATGATTACAAGAATGATGGGGGGGTACATGATCCGCATGTGAACATGACCACCTACGATTACCTGAAGTCGCAACGGGTATTTGATTCCCTGGTATACCTGATAGACCGTGCCGGCCTGAAGGATATGGTAAACAGCGATATAACCTTTTTTGCCGTAACCAATTACGGGGTGGATGATTACCTGAAGATCCGCCAGCTGCGTGCGGCGGAGCAAACCGGCGATGAGAATATCCCTTTTAATATGGATAGCATTTCTGTAAAGGAGCTGCAGGATTCCCTGAAGCTGTATATGATCAAGGGCGCCATTAACCGGGAGCAGATGAACCGGCAGGGACAGCTTTATGATTGTATGCTGGGCGCTATTCCCAACACAAAGTTCATGATCAGCTTACTGCGCACCTATCCTTACAATGATTATGTTTCCTATGTGGATATGGTGAACTATACAAAAGTGATCGGCTCCCGTGATGACCAGGCTTTAGACCCGGGCCAGATCCCGCAAAGTGAAAAGGATAATGCCGCCATTTGCCAAACCTCCGGTATTATTACCAACACGGGTATTGTGCATGTGCTGAACGGCTATCACCGCTTGTTTTTTAATACTGAAGTTCACTAACCATTAAAGCGAAACAACATGCAAAAAATACTATTGTTTATACTGTGTACAGCCTTTGTGATGGCTGCCTGTAAAAAAGTAGAGCCGGGCTTTTTAAGTGACCAGATGCGCTACAAGGATAACGTGATCTACTGCAAAAGAGGGCTAGGCCTGCAGCAGTCGGACCGTATTAACACCGATGAATCTACGCCGCCGGTAACCTTTAAAATGCTGAACCTGCGGGATAAAGCTACCGGTAAACCGGCGCCACAGTCTTTTTTTGATGATTATGAGGTGCTGGTTTTCAAAGACGGGGAATCTTTTAACGTGGAAACAGATACCAGCGTGGAGCAGCTCAATAAAAAGCGCGAGATCCAGAAGCTGAAGCCAATGTATTTTAATGAGAACAGCGGGCAGTTCGTGTTTAACAAAGCATCCCTGAACCTGCCGCTGGGCGATTACCTTTTTGATGTTGCCTCCCAGAACATACATGGCTCCCACACCTTTACCAGCTTTGGCCAGATCAGCGTTGTAGATCCAACGCTGGATGATATTTTTACCATAGAAGATAATGTATCCAATGCGTTTAATGTGAACAACGCAGCCACTCCTATGCGCAACCCGAAAATGACGCTCACCAAAGTGTCTAATGAAGGCGCCCGTGTGATCCTGAAGCTGGTGGATAAGAACGGCAACCCGTTCAATCCAAAGGCAGGTGAGATCATTAAGCGTGGCGACCGGCCGGTGTTTGAGAACTATGCACGCTTTCATCCTATTATTACTACGGATACGGCCATGATCTGCGATTTTGAGCTGGCGCCGTTCCCGCTTACCCGGTATAATGACGGTGCTACGGACTGGAACCACCTGATGTATTACCGGATCCCGTCGCAATTTGTGAAGGTGGATAATATGGAGGCTAACGCATTTTCCGTGAATCCGCGGTTTGCATTTGTGGTGAAACTGGAAGGAACGTATGTGGTGGAGATCAAGTTCCTGGATGCGGTGAGGGTGCATTAGTGTGGGACCGCAGGCCCCATAGTCCACGGTCCATGGTCGATGGTCCATTGCCCGCTGCGTGAAGGATGTAAAACGCAAAAGGCGGTGGGCTATGGACCGTGGTCTTTGCTTACCACGCAATGCGTACAATATGAAGAAGGCAATGGTCCATCGGCTATGGACCATGGACCATACACTGCAATCTGTAGCCCGGTTTCCACACGCTGCGCGCCTGGTCACGGGGCTTTCCCCGCCAATCCCAGCCGCTAACCGTACCGGCTCAACGGAGCTTCCACTGCTGAGTGCCCGTTTTTCCGGATACTGGCGCAGTTTTAGGAGATATGTGCAGGGCGCGGTTAATAAAAGCGTTTTTAATCTATCCTATAAATACAGTTGTTTGCCACGCCACCGGATCGTTCCCAGGAACGTGAAGGTGGCGTTTGGTTTCCCACGAAAATGAAAATGCCCCGGTGATAAATATTAATGATCATATAGTTATTGGGACCCTTGCCAGCCTTTGTGATCCTCATTTGCTCCTTTTTATAACACGAACGTTACACATGTTATCCAATAATAATCTTATTATTAAATTATATAAAATACATTTTATATATTTGCAGCGAAGAAATACAGTTGTTTGTAGGGCTGACCGTTTGGACGTGTTATTCCCTTTAATATCAAGATCCTATAGCCAAAATAAGATCACAGCACTACAAGCATACATGTTTATTTGGGACAATCTTCACGTCAGATCCCCTCATTAATCAGTGAACAGCGGGCAAAATCCTCGCATTCATCCATATAAAGAGCAGCCCGTTTTTATAGCTATCCTATACTGTCTATGAAAAAAAATTTAATTAAAGGACTGTTAAGCGCCGGCTTAATCCTGCATTCATTGTTGACATTTGGCCAGCTGCCTTATAGTCCGTGTAGCCCCAGTGGTGGTAAAAGAGCTGACCTGTTAGGTGCGGAAGTTAAATACAAAGCTCCCGGGGGCAGTGCGCCTGTGTTTACCATTCCGGCAGGAACCAAGTCCATTGCGGTTTATACCTCGTCTGAAACCGGTATAACTACCGGTGGCGATAATGCGCAGGGTGATGAAGATTTCATCACCATTAATGCTATCATCAATCTTGCAACCAATACTTCTTCCGGGTACGTAAACTATGCAAAGAATACAAACACGGATGGTTCCGGCACCAATGTATATGGATGGAAGGATGCCGCCCTGGGCGCGCTGATACCTGTTGCCAGCAAGATAGGGGATGCCACCCCGGACCTGAATAACGTTAACTTTACGGTTTCCGGCAGCACTTTAACCATCACGGAAACCGCTACCAGCATACATACTTCCTATTACGTTGAGTATCTTTCACCCTATACAAACTCTTTAAACCCGCTAAGCCCGCAGATCCGGGCATTACTGCATGGCAGCGCCGCTGCGAATACCGACCTGGTAATACCTATCCCCGCAGGCACTAACCTGATCAGCATTTCGGCGAAAGGTACCAACTCCAGCGCTACAGACCTGAATTCCGGCAGCGGTACAGAGGAAGGTTATTCCAACTTACGTTTTAACATCGACCTGGATGCCGGTTTAACCGACGGTTTTGTTACCTTATCAAACGGCGGTTCTGTGGACAGAAGATCTACTTATGTGATCAATGACATGAGCAGCACTTCCACCAGCAGCATGACCGCTTCCGGCGTTATAACCGGCGACTATTCAGCAAAGCTCACGACTGCAGGTGCAGTGGGCCTGTATAATCCACAGATCTATGTTTCCGGCACTAACCTGTATATAAAAAGAGATGCTAACTATGCACGTGATTTTGATGACGCCTATGTAGTGGAGTTCTACCATCGTGTAGGACAGGGTATGAGCGCGGATTTCATCAACACAGAAATTAAAGCTATCCCCAGCGGACTAAGCTCCACAACAGGTGTTAGCAGGATCTTTAAAATACCGCCGGGTACCAACTCCATTTATTTTAATGAAACCGGCAACGCGGTAAATACAGACCGGGAAAGTAATGAGAACTCCCTGGCTGCATATGCTTATATAGACCTGGCCACTGAAACCGCCACCGGTTATTTCTATCAGCAGGTAGGTTTATCCGGCGCTACCCGGCGCGATGATAACTATGCATTTAAAGGGGTGCCCTTAACGAATGTTAGCACCAGTACCCATGCAAATACCGTTGGATTCACTATTCCCGGTGATAATTATGACCTTTTATTTTCTTTGTCGGCCGATAAAAGTGAGCTGACAATAACCAATAAAACCGGCCTGGCCAATCCTTTCTACCAGTTCCTGCTATCGGCAGACTATTATGGTTCCAAACCGGATATTGCCTTTAGCGATGGCGCCGGTAATATAACCTTCAGCAAAGGCGCTTCCTGTAATATTGTAAGAGCCAATATAAATATCTGTAATCCCGGCTCCGGCAGCAGCAACGGGGGAATGCCCATTTCATTTTACCAGGGCGATCCGACCGTGGACCCTGCGGCTAAGCTGGTATATACCAGCACCTTTAACCAGGCCGTGGGGGTAGGAGAATGTAAGGTGTTTGTTTTTGATATTGACATGACCGGTTACAACAACCTGAATGTGCCTTTAACGCTGATCATCAACGATAATGGCAGCTTTGTGGCCGGTGGCGTAGGACATGCGGTGGGTACGCCCTTTACACTGTCATCCCTTGCGAACCAGAATTCTACTTATAAAGAATGCTACTACGATAATAATAAGATCACCAAAACAATAAATGTAAATAACTGTCCGCTCGTAAACCTGGATCCGGACAATAGCTCCGGCGCTACCGGCAATTATAATTACCTGAACTATTTTAATGCCGGCAGCGCTACCGGCTCAAAGATCGCAGATACCGATCTTAGTATAGTAGACCCGGACGCCGGTAATATTTTCAGCGCTACTATTACTTTAACCAATGTGCTGAATGCAGGTAACGAAAGCCTGAACCTGAATGGCGTACTGCCTGCGGGTATTACTATTTCGGGTAATGGCATCAGCACCATCACACTTTCGGGGCAGGCTTCGCAGGCCAGTTATATTGCTGCCATCAAAATGCTGGAGTACAAGAATACGGCCGGATCGCCTAATACTACTAACCGTATTATTACCGTGGCTGTAAATGATGGTGTGGAAACCGGCCCTGCTTCCACCACCACCATGGTTATCTTAACTACCCCGCGTATTAATGTAACCGGTAACACTATCAGCATAGCAGATGCCAGCACTACTGCCGATCTAACTGATGGTACTGATTTTGGTACTATTTTACCGGGTGGCAGCGTGGTGAATCACACTTTTGCTATCCAGAATGTGGGTACCGGTGTTATTAATTTAACCGGTACACCAGCGGTAAGCAAAACGGGCGATGCAGGTTTTACCATCTTCACA
>NZ_DATCRF010000323.1:0-3703 GCF_036569125.1 Chitinophaga sp.
GCATTTAATACAGCTACCGGCTGGTTACCGGTATTGGCAACACCATTAAACATCCCTGGTTGATTACCCCAGTTATACAAAGGTCCCATTTGCTTAACAAACTGAAAAAACACATCCAGTTCAAAACCACGGTAAATAAGACGGTTATGAATACCTCCGTAATAACGGGGAGCCAGGCGAACATTGATCACAAGGTCCTCTGGCGTTCCCAATACTCCGGGAGGAAGGATCTTACCATTCCTATCTCTGATCCGGTTGAGTCCTGTTTCCGGATCAACGCCGGCTGATGGATATGCCCGCACAATGTTTAAGGGCTGACCTACTACAAAGTCACTTACATAAGGCGTATTTTCCAAACCGGTGAAAGCCAGCAATTTGCTTTGCGGTATAGTTAAAGTAGCATCAGCGCTCCACATACATTCACCGATCTTTATTTTTGCTGTATGCAGATCAAACTCCCATCCCCTATTCTGCACCAGTGCATTGTAGCTGCGGATACTGCGCGGAAAGCCCATTGATACAGGATCTGCGTTATACAACAATTGATTGGCGGAGCGGTTGTGGTAATAGTTAATCCCAGCCGACAGCCTGTTATCTAAAGCGCCAAGATCCATTCCCATTGACAGCTTCCGGATCTGTTCCCACTGCGGCTGTGGCGGGCGGTAAAGCAATGTATTGTATGTATAGGGATCATCTGCCAGCACACCATCATTACCAGTTGTGCAATAGCCTGCCTTTAGCTTACCAAAGCTCAAAAGAGGCAAGCTGCCGCGTCCCGCCGCTTTATCTAAAAATATCCAGGCAGCAGCAGCTGATCCAAAAGTGTGGGAGCGGGCTGCTTTTTCAATACGGGAGCTATGGTCCTGCCGCATGGAAAGCGATACAATATACCGGTTGTCCCAGTTGCGGCGCAGTGTACCGTAGATAGCGCTGAACCGGTAGTATGCATCAGTGCTGTCGGTACTTTTTTGACTGGCTGCGGATAGATCAAACACTTGTTCATCCCTCGCAAAGCCACTTCCTTCACAGGCTACCCGGCCGGCGGTTTGCTCCTGCCAGCTGTATCCTATGATTGCAGTATAAGATCCTTTCCCTACCTCTTTATGATAACTTAATTGCGGCTCTATACTCCAGGTATGCATTCTTGCAGTGGCTACCTGTAATTTATTCTGTTCGTAAGCACGTGCCTTTGGCGCATAATAGCTTAATGGCTGCAATAGCTCATCATCTGCCTGCAGCCGGTTATAGCCTAATGCGCCGCTAAGGTAAAAACCGTATGGCAGCTTGTAACCAGCCGTGGCACCGGCCAGCAGATTGGTGGCGATATTGTGGTATTGCCGGCTTAAATACGCCAGGGGGTTCGTCCAAACGGCATCCCCATTCGGCAATGTATCCCAGTTCAGGTTACCATTCTGCCCGTATAAAGCCGGTGCATTGGGAGGAAGGGATATCGCATCTCTTGTGAAATCGTCTGCGATCAATGCAGTATTGCTACGTGTATAATTTCCGGTTATTGTCATCTTAAACTTTGTGCTGTCGGATCCCTGAACGAAGCCCGCATGTAACGATCCTTTCGTGTCGCCCAGCTCACCGGGAAATACCGTCGTTTGCCTCCTGTGACCTATGCCGGCCTGGTAATGTGTATTCTTCTTACCGCCGGAAACGCCTGCATATAAATTCCTGTACTGCGCAATGCCGCCAATTAATACTTTTTGCCAATCGGTATACGCCGCCGGATCATACCAGGTAAGATCCAGGTTGTCCTGCGTGTGCGACGTGGACCGATCAGGTACTGGCAATCCGTCGTTACGGTAAGCGGCAGCACGCATTGCAAGATATTGGGAGGTGTTCAGTAATTGCATTTTTCGCGTAACCACCCCCCAACCGTTCTCTAATGTAACATCTATCTTAAACGGCTTTGCCACTCCTCTTTTTGTGGTGATCACTATAGCGCCGTTGGCAGCTCTGGACCCATAAATAACCACTGCATCCACATTCTTTAATACGGTTATACTATCAATATCTGCGGGGTTAATAAGGTCCAGTGGGTTACCTGCTCCTGCCTCAGTGCCTGCTACATTTACACCATTGCTGCCGGATCCTCCCTGGATGGCTGATAATGTATACGGAAAGCGCGATAGAAAAGGTATACCATCTACAATATATAAAGGATCATTTCCCCTGCTTACGCTGTTCTGGCCTTGCAGCCGCACTCTTACACCGGTACCGGGCAGGCCTGTAGCCTGCTCAATGAACAGGCCCGGTACCCAACCTTGCAGCGCCAGTAAGGGGTTGCTGACGGGCTGGTTGGTGATATCTTTTGCTTTTATGACTGATATATTGCCCGTAGCGAACCTATGTGAAGCAACACCGTCGCCAGATACCACCGTTTCGTCCAGAAGATTTACAGCAGTATGCAAAGTTATATTTACTGAACTTTTGCTGCCGGCGGCTATTTTCTGCCGCTCAAACCCCAGCATGTAAAGGGAAAGCGTATCGCTCTCCTTTACACCTCTCAATGCAAACTTACCTTCTGCATCCGTTACTTTTCCCAGTTTCCTGCCTTTTACTGCTACATTGGCACCGGCTATTGGCTTGCCATCTGTATCCGTTACTGTTCCTACCAGCTGCCTGCCTGCAGTGGCACTGTCTGCCCTGCTTATTTCCCCGCCGGCTGTCTGCGCACCTTTTTTAATGATAATAGACCGATCCTTGATCTCAAAAATGTAATCCATTGGCGAGAGTAACTTCCGTAATGCGGTTCCTACTTTCTCCTTCCTGACTTTCAGATCTGTCTTTGTTTCAAAATCACGCTTTGCTATTCCGGAATACATGAGACTTAATCCCGTTTGTTCTTTAATTTTTGAAAGGATATCGTGGACAGATTGCTGTTTGGCATTGAGCGTTACCTCTAATTCGCTGTCCTGTGCAAACGCGGATCCCTGTGAAAATGCGTATAGACATGATATAGGAATTATTACAAGCCGGCATAAGGTTTTACGTGAAATTTTTATCATTTCTTTGTTCGTTTTAGCTTTTTCCATATTGCTGTTACCATAAAGACAACAGCAATTTCAATATGTAAGCCATCATATATTATGACGATAAAACAGGAAAAACGTACCAGTACCCCGTCAAGTAGTTAACAATTCATTCACCATCTAAAATGATAACGAAAAAAATTCCAAAATGATAACCGGCATTCTTGTCCTATTTAGTACTTTTAAAACGTAAATAACCAATACCACGACGAGCGCACAACAGCCTCCATTTCCGCTAAACAGGATCTTTAAGGGACAATATTTAACACTCACAAATTTACCTCTATGAAACGCGCCAGACTTGCTTTGACGGCAATTGCTGTAATGGCTGTTATTGCCGGTATACTTGCCTTTAAGGCTAACAGACTTTCCGTATGTTTTTGCCGGATAGGAACACCCGGTGTTTGCACAACTATCTACTTAAATGCCTCTTTTGTGCCTACAACTTCGGGAAGCACGTATTGTACCTGGGCGCTTGGGGCGCCCTGCACACAAAAGGTCAGGACTTTTGAGATACCCTGATGTATCTTACAGTGAAGTGCCGGTGGTTTAGCTACCGGCACTTTAGTTTATGCCTGTACGAAAAAAATTGCCGCCGGTAACATTCAGTTAACATTTTTCTGATCCTATTAAAGTAACTTTGATCAATCGCCAACCAAAGT
>NZ_DATCRF010000324.1:0-6285 GCF_036569125.1 Chitinophaga sp.
CGCCTTTCCCATTAAGGCCTTGAATGATAGCGCCAGAAGCAGCGTAATAGAGGTAACGGATTATATTATTGGCGATAACTCTGTACTGTTCTTTGATGCTGCCATCAAGAATTTTATGTCGGTAGGCATGCAGGCGGCAGACCGCTCTTATATTGAAAGCGTAAAAGCCTATCCCATGAACATAGAGGTAAAGGCGGTGAAGACCTATAACAGCAAGCCATACCTGGATGGCAGTATGAAGATCTATACCTATGAGCTGAACAGCTCCATAGTGCTGCTGCCAAAAGTGCCTATGCAGGCGCGTTACTTTGATCCGCGCGTAGGTTTTTTTGCAGATGATTTTGTGGACTTTGATGCCAACCCGCAGGGCATAAAAAAAGAGAGCGTGATATGGCGCTGGCGTATGGAGCCTAAGCCGGAGGATCTGGAAAAATACCGCCGCGGCGAGCTGGTAGAACCTGCCAACCCCATTGTTATTTATATTGATCCGCAAACACCTAAGAAATGGGTGCCCTACCTGATCAAAGGTATTAACGACTGGCAGGCAGCGTTTGAAACCGCCGGGTTTAAAAATGCTATCATAGGTAAAGAGGCGCCGGTAGGCGACAGCACCTGGAGCATTGATGATGCACGCCACTCTGTAGTAGTGTACAAACCATCGGCCATTGCCAATGCCTCTGGCCCCAGCATTAAGGATCCCCGCAGCGGCGAGATCATGGAAACGCATATTAACTGGTACCATAACGTAATGGACCTGGTGCACCGCTGGTACTTTATACAGGCAGGCGCCATTGACCCGCGTGCCCGCAAGCTGCAGCTGGATGATGAGCTGATGGGACAGCTGATCCGTTTTGTATCCTCCCATGAAGTAGGCCATACGCTGGGTCTGCGGCACAACTGGGGCTCATCTGCCACCGTGCCGGTAGATAGCCTGCGCAATAAACAATGGGTAGAGGCGCATGGGCATACGCCTTCCATTATGGACTATGCACGTTTTAACTATGTAGCGCAGCCGGAAGATAACATCAGTGAAAAAGGCATTTTTCCCCGCATTGGCGATTATGATAAATGGGCCATTGAATGGGGTTACCGTTACATACCGGAAGCTAACAGCGCCGCAGCCGAAAAGCCCATCCTCAACAAATGGGTGATGAATAGGCTGGCTGCCAGCAAGCGTTACACCTTTGGCATTGAAAGAGTGCCCTGGGATCCTAAAACCTGGCTGGACCCGCGTAACCAGAACGAAGACCTGGGAGATGACGCCATGAAAGCAAGCGGCTATGGTATTAAGAACCTGCAGCGCATTGAAGGCCACCTGATAGAATGGACCCGCGAACCCAATGAAGATTATGAAAAGGCGGCCGATATGTATAAGGAGCTGGTGCTGCAATATCAGCGCTATATGGGGCACGTTGCAGCCAATGTAGGCGGTATTTACACTACACCCAAAACTGTAGAGCAGCCCGGCGCCGTTTATGAATTTGAAAGTAAGGAAAAGCAGAAAAGGGCTATCGCCTTTTTGCAGCAGCAGCTGTTTGCCACACCGGAATGGCTGAACGATGAAAAGCTTTTCAGCCTTACAGAAACCGGTTTCAGCATGGTAACCAGTGTGCAGAACCAGGTATTGTTTTCCCTGCTGGATGCTAAGGTTATAAACCGTTTGCTGGAACAGCAGGCTTTTGAACCATCCAAAGCCTACACACCGGCAGAAATGCTGCAGGACCTGCAGCAGGGCATTTTCTCCGAATTACCGGCGCATAAGAACATTACTTTCTATCGCCGCAATTTACAGAAGGCCTATGTGGAAAAGCTGATCACCCTGTTGCCGCCCCTGGCGGAAAAGGCCGGTTTAAGCAGCCTGAATGATGGCATATCTATAGTAAAAGCCCACGCCAGAAAACTGGCAGCAGCCATAAAAACGGCGGCGGTTACGGCGCCTGATAATGCATCACGTGAGCACCTTCAGGACCTGTATGAGCGGTTGGATAAGGTGTTACACGCGGTAAAGGTAAGTTAGAGGATTGACAGACTTTTTTGCCTTTATTCTCATATGAGCAGGCCCGTGGTTTTTACCGCGGGCTTTTTTTATTTATACTTTCGCATATAACGTTCCAGCTCTTTAAATGCAAGCGGGAATTTTTCGCGCCGGGCTTCCAGGTCATAAGGAATGATCACATCTTTACCTTTACCCAGGTAATAGGCCAGCAGCTCATTGAGCATAAAGATGTTGGTGGAACGTTTTAATTCATACTCCTTTAAAAAATTGATGCCGCTTGCGTATTGACTAACAAAATCAGCCGTAACAATGCCTGTTTTAGGAGTGCTCAGGTGAAAGCTGGTCCATTCCGGTGTTTCAATATTTATCTTATGTTCTTTAGCTATCCGCAAGGGGATCCGTTTTTTAGTGGGATGAAAAATATCCCCGTACCGCTCTTTCTTCAAAAATACATGCCCGGCTGATTTAATATAACCAATTCTGTCCGGATCGTTTTCTGCCGGTTTATTATGGTCCGTTTCCGGTGCGGGTGCGTCATTCCAGTCCCATTCCAGGTCATCATCTTCTGTAAAAAGACGGTTGGAATCCTCTGTAACAAGTAATGAATAGTCATTGATAGCATTTATCCTGGTATTATCCAGCTGAATAAAAAAGTTAGCGGCATCTATTTCCAGGATCTTGTTTGAAAGGGTTTCCTCCTCCCACTGTATAAATAAAACATCCAGCCTGCCAAGCTGCCGGATGCAGTAATCAGCATTCAGCAAAAAGCCTTCCTTGGAAAACAGCACGGCATTCATGTCGTAGGGAGTGTATCTGCCGTTGTTGCGAATAAAAGCAGGGTAATTAAAAGTGGTACGCCGCAGCTCCATACGTTGGTCATGCACCTGGCTTATACCGGTAACAGTGAGCACATAGGCAATAAAATCTTTGTAAATATCCCGGGACAGGTCTTTGCGGAAAGTTAAATGGCCGGAGAAGCGGCTTCTGTCCAGCGTTAGCGGCAGGTTGCCTTCGTAATCAAAAACAGCGACCTTTGGTATCACTTCAATATCATAAAGCTCTATTTCGTCTGACGGAATAATAATCCCGTTGCAGGAAAAACCAGCGCCGGAAAAATCTTTACTGTAAGTCCAGTGGATCTTGTTATACCCGGCGGAATCAAAAGCCTGCCATTCATCCGGCAGCTCATCATGCAGATCCGGGTCCTGCCTTTGATAACTTCTAAAAGGTTTCTGAAGATAACTGTATAGAATGGCGGGGCTGCTTAAGGTATACCATTTGAACCACGCGCTGTCGTCGTCTTTATCCTCAGGGTCCATTTCATTAAGGGTATCTTCACTAATGCTTATTTTAATAGAAGTGCCAACGGGCAGGGAATAGTCTTTTGTAATATTGATCTGCGTGGTATGCAGGCCTGCAGTAAAAGTATAACCATATTCCTCACCTGTTCTGCGGGTGCTTACATGAATGGTTTTCCCTATCAGGAAAGCGGCCAGCAGCCCTACTCCGAAGCGGCCGTTCCTTCTTACAATGGTGTGGCCCTGCGCATCAATAAATGTTTTCTGCCATTCGGTGCTTTTCCGGTAAGAGGCGCCGGCCTTCAAAAAATAATGTTTAATAATATCCGCATTCATGCCCAGGCCATTGTCGGTAATAGTGAACCAGGCCTGCTCATCTTCATCTTTTGTTACAGCGGCTGTTATCAACGGCGTATAGGCGTTATTCCCGTTCTTTCTTTCCAGCTCCTCCCGCTCTTTACAGGCATCTACCGCATTTTGCAGCAGCTCACGTACGCCAAAGGAAGGGTCATTACCATAGAGCGGTGCAATCATGAGCTTAATGATCTCATCGCCGGCTTTAAAAGAAAAGCTGTCCGGTATGTATTGCTGCCGGTTCAGGAACCATTCTTCTCCCAGGTTTGAAGTAATGCGCCGGTACTTGATCTCAGGCCGCTCCGTATTCCCGTAATGTTCTCCCAGCACCGCCCAGGAAATATCCATTTCATACTGGATGTCTGCGATCAGGTTTTTAAGCTTCAGGTACGTCATGCTGTCCTTGGGGGATGCCTGTACGTAGATCCGTTCAGGATCATCCTGGTACCGGGTATCAATATCATCCACAGATAAGTGGGTTTGATGTTCGCCTTCAGAATACGGGCTGGCAAATGTTTTGAGCTTTATCAGCGTTTTGGAGGTGCGGCTGCTGTCGATCTGTATATAATCGGCTATTCTCAGCAGCACCATCAGGTACACGGCATGCACCCCTAACGGATGCCGCTTATTCAGGCGGCCAAAATTATCTTCAATGTAATCAATACAGGCTCTTAATCCCATGCCATGGCTGCGCGCTACCAATCCTACCAGGTCTTTGAGCTTAGGTTCCATGCCACCGGCAAATTCAAGCGTACCCTGTCCGCCCGGAAATCCCTTGATAGCTATTTCATGCGCCAGCCGGGGATGATGCCTTCTGATAAATTCGCCAATGAGCTTTTTATCATTATTGGTAATGCTGCCTTTGTCATGCAGCGCCGGTGGGTGAATGCTGATATTTTCCGTTCCAAAAATAGCCAGCAGCTGTTTTTCGTTAAACTTCTGCGCTTCATTTAAATAATCTGCCCAAAGCTGCTGCCAGGTTAGTTTGTCCAGGGTATGCATGCGTACTCCGTCAAATGTTCCGTTCAGCAGTTGTATAAATCCATCCAGGCTAAGATGCATGGCCAGGTCATGTAACACTACGGCCAGCACATAACAGCCGGCATCCTTAGCGCTCAGGATCGTATCAAAGGTATCCTTTGTTACCAGGTTATCGGAAGAGGCCAGCACCTGCTGTATATGTTTGATGCCATGATCCGTATACTCCTCAAAGAAATAGAGCTTATTATCTTCCAGTATTTCGCCAAATTCAGCGGCGGTTTTAAGAATGATACCCAGGAAAAGCTGATCGCCTTGTTGTAATTTTTCGCGGAACCTTTCCGGTATAAGGATGTTTGCCATAGGGGTACTCGTGTGAAATAATGCGTTAAATATAGGATTATTTCCAAAAAGCTTAAAAAAGTAGGGTACCCGGTAGTACCATTTTCCTCCTGGTCCGTCTTAGCCTGTACTTAAATATAACTATGAGCACTTTACAACTATAATAACTCAAAATCACCATCATAAAACCATGATCGCCACACATTAATCTGTCAGCATTATTCATTGAAAACCTAAATTGAAAGAACCTATGAGAAGCCTGTCCTGTACAAAAGGACGCATGAACCTACTGCAAAGGTGCAAGCGAAGTTTTATTGTTGTTTTATTCCTGTGCTGTATGACCACAGCATTTAAAAGCGCTGCCCAAAACCTGGCAGATGTAGTGACCAGCGCAGACTGGAGCACTTTTTTTCCGCATCGTTTTAACCCCGATGACCGTACCGGCGCTGGCACACCGCCCGCCACACCCGCAAAGGATTTTTATTCCTATGCAAATTTTGCAGAGGCCGTGCGCCGCATGGGCAACATTAAAATTATAGTAGAACGCCGCTGTGCCACCAACGCTTACCGCCTTACCCGCGTGGATAAAACCACCGGCGCATCAGTCGTGTTCCGTACAGATGCGGATTTTAATATCAGTCCTAACATGATCCTCACCGAAACAGTGGATTATGCTTCTTTTGCCGGCGAAGGCGACCTGGCAGCACGCAAACGTGAGCTCATGGCTTTCCTGGCCAATATTTCCCAGGAAACCACCGGTGGCTGGCCTACTGCGCCGGGCGGCCCTTACGCCTGGGGCCTGTACTTCCGGGAAGAAGTAGGTTTTGAAGGCACCAACAACATTGGCTACCGCGATGAAAGTAATGCGCAGTATCCGCCGGCGCCGGGTAAATCGTACCATGGCCGCGGCCCTATACAGCTTAGCTATAATTATAACTACGGGCAGGCAAGCGAGTTTATTTTTGGCGATAAGAATGTGTTGCTGGCCAACCCGGAGAAAGTGATCCAGGATGGCGTGATCGCTTTTGAAACCGGTATCTGGTTCTGGATGACGCAGCAATATCCCAAACCCTCCTGTCATGAGGTGATGATCCCAGGCAAATGGACGCCCACTGCCGAACAAACAGCCCTGAGCCTGAAACCGGGTTTTGGCGCAACCGTAAATATTATTAACGGCGGGGTAGAATGTGGCGGCAGCACAGAGAATACAAAAGTATTAAGCCGTATTGGCCATTACCAGCGCTACACCGGTCTTAAGCAGGTAAGCCTGGAATTGAATGGCGGTAACAATGCGGTGAACTGCGGTTGCGCCAATAT
>NZ_DATCRF010000325.1:0-11587 GCF_036569125.1 Chitinophaga sp.
GTACTATCAAGAACATCACAGACTTCGGTGCTTTCATCGACCTGGGTGGTCTCGATGGCTTACTGTACATCACAGACATCAGCTGGGGCCGTATCTCTCACCCAAGCGAAGTACTCCAGATGGATCAGAAGATCAATGTGGTGGTATTGGACTTCGACGACGAGAAGAAACGTATTAGCTTAGGTTACAAACAGCTGACCCCGCATCCGTGGGATACTTTACCCGCACACATCACCGAAGGTGCTAAAGTGAAAGGTAAAGTGGTGAACATCGAAGATTACGGCGCATTCCTGGAAATTCTGCCTGGTGTAGAAGGCCTGGTGCACGTATCTGAGATCTCCTGGGCTTCTACGCCTATCAATGCTAAAGAATTCTTCAAATTAGGCGAAGAGTACGAAGCAGTGGTAGTAACGCTGAGCAAGGACGAGCGCAAAATGAGCCTGTCTATTAAACAGCTCACAGAAGATCCATGGGCTACTATCGAAACTAAATTCCCGCTGGAAAGCCGTCACAAAGGTATCGTGAAGAACATCACTCCTTATGGCGTGTTCGTAGAGCTGGAAACCGGTATCGGTGGTATGATCCACATCTCTGACCTGAGCTGGATCAAACGTTTCAATCACCCGAGTGAGTACACGAAAGTAGGTAACGAAATCGAAGTAGTGATCCTGGGTATTGATAAGGATAACCGTAAGCTGAGCCTGGGTCACAAACAGATCGAGGAAGATCCCTGGAACACTTTTGAAACTATCTTCCCGATTGGTTCTCACCATGAAGGTACCGTAGTGAAGAAAGATGAGAAAGGTGCAACTGTACAGCTGCAATACGGCCTGGAAGCTTACGCTCCTGCCCGTCACCTGCGCACGGAAGATGAGAAACCCATCAACGTGGAAGATGTGAAAGAATTCCAGATCATCGAATTCGATCGCAGCGAAAAACGTATCCTGGTATCTCACACCCGCGTTTGGGAAGCCGCTAAAGCAGAAGAGAAAGAAGCCGTTGCCAAAGAGAAGAGAGCAGATGCTGACAAAACCCGTAAGGCAGTGAAGAACATTCAGAGCAAGGTAGAAAAAGCTACCCTGGGCGATCTGGGTGCACTGGCCGAACTGAGAGAAAAGCTGAAGCAGAACGAAGGCGGCGAAGAGAAGAAAGGCGAATAATTACGACAAGCTTTTAAGCTCACATACAATCCCCCGGCTTTACGTCGGGGGATTTTTATTTATAAACATCTATCGCTCCCCATCCTCTCCAATCCTCCGCAACTATTGCTAACTGCTAACTACTAACTGCTAACTGCCAACCGCTAACCGCCAACTGCCCACTGCCCACTGCCAACTATCTCACTAGGACACCACAGGATGCCCCTGCTGAAACCACGCCCTATTTTCATA
This sequence comes from Chitinophaga sp., assembly GCF_036569125.1. Classification (GTDB taxonomy): domain Bacteria; phylum Bacteroidota; class Bacteroidia; order Chitinophagales; family Chitinophagaceae; genus Chitinophaga. The sequence goes on from NZ_DATCRF010000325.1 coordinate 1,392, forward strand.
AGCGGCAATTCCACGCATTATTGTTTAAATTTCTACGTTATAGGTAATCAACCGTTCACCCGCAATTGCCCTGAAACTATCGCAGCAACTATGATACAACAACATTTTTCCCGTATATGCTTTGCGCTGTGCTTACTGGTACAGCTGCAAACACACGCACAATCCCTGGCTGTAGTAAATGTAAAAGATCTGCGTTGTGAAGCCCGGCAATCGCCGGTAGGTATTGATGTAGCGCAGCCTGTATTCAGCTGGCAGCTGGAATCTATAGGCAGGGATGTGCAGCAAACGCATTACCGCCTGCTGGTTGCAACATCTGAAACCCTGCTGGCCGGCACGCCCGACCTGTGGGATTCGGGTAAGATCCCATCTGCACAAAGCAGCTTTATACCTTATGCCGGCAAGCCTTTGCAAAGCGCTACCAGCTGCTACTGGAAGGTAGAGGTATGGACCAATAAGGGAGGCCCGGCCACTGCCACCGGTATTTTTACTACCGGCATTATGCAGCCGCAGGAATGGGATAAAGCGCAATGGATAGCTTATGAGAACCTGCCGGATAGCAGTAAAATATACCCAGGTGTGCATGGCAGCGGGAATAACCTGGGTAGCAAAGGCCTGCAGCGCCCCGTTGTGCCCTGCCTGCGCAAATCCTTCCTGGTGCAGAAACAGGTGCAGCAGGCACTGGTATTTGTAAGCGGCTTAGGGCAGTATGAGCTGTACCTGAACGGCAATAAGGTAGGCAATGATTTCCTTACTCCCGGCTGGACCAACTACAACAAGGTATGCCTGTATAACAGCTTTGATGTAACAGCGCAATTAAAGCCGGAGGAAAATGTAATAGGCGCTATAGTCGGCAATGGTTTCTTTAACGTTAATCGCGAGCGCTACCGCAAGCTGGTAATAGCACAAGGTTATCCCATGCTGCGGGCGAAGCTGGTGATCCGTTATACCGATGGCACCAGCACAGAAATAGTGACCGATAACAGCTGGAAAACAGCGCCCTCGCCGATTACCTTCACCAGCATTTACGGCGGTGAAAGTTATGACGCTACATTAGAGCAGCAGGGTTGGTGCCGTGCCGGGTTTAAAGACGCTGCCTGGAAGGCCGCCTTACCCGTACAAAGCCCGGGTGGCGAAATGCGCGCCCAGCGCGAGTACCCCCTGCAGGTAATGGATAGCTTTACAGTACAAAGAACATATACCCCGCGGCCGGGCAGGTACGTGGTGGATTTCGGGCAAAATGCTTCCGGCATCGTCCGCATAAAAGTAAAAGGGAAAAAGGGCGCGGTAGTACGTATTACGCCCGCTGAATTGCTGGACGATGAACATCTTCCTTACCAGAAAGCCAGCGGATCGCCTTATTATTTTTCGTATACCCTTAAAGGTGAAGGCACAGAGGAATGGACGCCCCGCTTTTCCTATTACGGCCTGCGCTACGCCATGGTAGAAGGTGCGGAGCCTGCCGCTACTTACAAAGACGGTGATTCCGCGCAACTACAGGATATTATCTTTTTGCATACCCGCAACAGCGCGCCAACAGTGGGCAGCTTCAGCTGTTCCGATACTTTGTTCAACCGCATATTCACGCTCATTAACTGGGGCATAAAAAGCAACCTGGCCAGCGTAGCAACTGATTGCCCGCACCGCGAAAAACTGGGCTGGCTGGAACAAACCTATTTGCTGCGCAACTGTGTAGGTTATAATTATGATGTGCTGAACCTCTATAACAAAACAGTGAACGACATGATGGATGCGCAGCTGCCCGATGGCCTGGTGCCGGACATTGCGCCGGAATATGTGGAGTTTGACGGCGGCTTCCGCGATTCGCCGGAATGGGGCAGCGCCAGCATACAAATACCCTGGTTCCTGTATACCTGGTATGGCGATAAGCAGGTGCTGGAAAGAGCATATAACATGATGCAGTGTTATATAGATTACCTGGGCAGCCGCGCTCAAAACCACATCCTGGACTACGGCCTGGGAGATTGGTATGATATGGGACCCAAACACCCGGGCATTGCACAGCTAACACCGCTGGCACTAACGGCTACGGCTATCTATTACCAGGATGCAGATGCCATGGCTAAAACAGCTGCGGCATTAGGCAAGCGTGCAGATGTGAACCGCTACCGCTCGCTGGCAGATAGTATCCGGAAGGCGTTTAACAAAAAGTTCTTTAACCCGGCCACCGGCACTTATTCAACTGGCAGCCAAACGGCTTATGCCATGCCGTTATACACCGGTTTGGTAGAGGAGCGTTACCGGAAAAAAGTGTTCAGCAACCTGCAGGATAGCATTCGCAAAGGGAATTATGCATTAACCGCAGGCGATATCGGCTACCATTACCTGGTGAGTGTATTAAGCAATGGCGGCGCATCGCAGCTGCTGTATGATATGAATAAGCGGGATGATGTACCGGGATATGCTTTCCAGCTGAAACACGGCGCCACGGCGCTTACAGAAAGCTGGCCTGCGCTGCGCTATGTATCCAATAATCACATGATGCTGGGGCATTTGATGGAATGGTTTTACAACGGCCTGGCAGGCATACGCCAGGCGCCGGACAGTAAAGGCTTTGCTATGCTGGAAATAGCGCCCATCCCGGTAACAGGTATAGACTGGGTAAAAGCAGGTTTTGAAACATTACACGGCCCGGTGCAGGTAGCCTGGCATAAAGAAGGCAAAAAGTTTGCGCTGGAAGTAACCATACCCGCCAATACCCGGGCCCGGATCATAATGCCGGGCAATAAAAAACCGGAACTGATAGGCTCCGGTACTTACAGTTTTACCACGCAGCTGTAATAATTACGAATTAGTTAATTACGAATTACGAATTGAGTACTTCATAGAAAAAAAGTCCTGCACCTTATGATGCAGGACTTTTTTATTATAGTATTTCATTTATTCAATTACATTTCATCATCCGCTGCATTCAATTATTCATAATCATAATTAATTTCAAAGGCATTCATGTTCCGCTTTTTGCGGAATCGTAATTGACAATTCGTAATTAAACAAACGGCGCTAATTCCGCATCTCCAAAAGCCAGCAGCGAATCCAGCTTCAGATCTGCCAGCGCATAACGTTTATCGTTACGGTTGTGCGCTTCAGGTACTACCACTACTTTCATACGGGCCGCTTTGGCAGCTATCATGCCGGTAACGGAATCTTCAAACGCCAGGCAGTGCAGGGGATGGCTGCCCAGCGCTTCTGCGCAGGCCAGGTATACTGCAGGGTGAGGCTTGCCATGCGATTCAAATTCCGCAGAGCGGATGGCGTTGAAATAAGGTTTGATCTCCAGGTGGTCCAGCGCAGAATCGATCAGGCGCAGGGGAGAGGAAGATGCTAACCCCAGCTTGAAGCCCTTGGTGCGGAAATAATCCAGTATATAATGCAGGCCCTCCATGGCAGTGCCCTGGGCCAGTATTTTAGAAATAACAGTATCAATGATCTCGGTAGTTACCTGCTCCCGGCTTTTGCCGTTCCATTGAAAATAGTCGTGCCAGTAATCCACTACTTCTACGGTGCGTAAACCCGTGGTTTGGGAAGTGAGCTCAGAGGTCAGCTCCACACCTACCGTTGCAAATACTTCCCGCATTGCCTTGCCCCATAATGGCTCAGAATCTATCAGCAAGCCATCCATATCAAAAATCACCGTATTAACCATATTTTATGCCTTTTTGCGCCGCAAAGATAAACAAACAAATGTGCAGATGTGCAAATATGCAGATGTGCAGATGAAATGCAGCGGATAATGCTCATCGGGGCCGATTTTACTATGCAACCCACCCGGCACATCAGCACATTAATGCATTCATCATCTGCACATCTGCATATCTGCACATTCAGCAATTATCAGGTTGCCCACCCTTCCCATCTCAGCTACTTTTGCGATATTACAAATGCAAATACAATGGAAATACAAGACAAATTGAATTACGATCGGATTGCCACCGCTATCGATTACCTGTCCGTAAACTTTAAGGAGCAGCCGGACCTGGACGAAGTGGCCGCGCAGGTGCACCTGAGTCCCTTCCATTTCCAGCGCCTGTTCACCGCCTGGGCCGGGGTAAGCCCAAAAAAGTTCCTGCAATACTTAACTACCGCATACCTGAAAGATAAGCTGCAGGCATCTTCCAACCTCATAGAAGCGGCAGAATGGGCCGGCTTGTCCAGCCAGTCGCGGGTATATGACCTGTTTGTGAATATGGAGGCAGTTACGCCCAACGAGTTCCGCAACAGCGGCGCAGGGCTTACCATCCAGTACGGGTATCATGATACGCCTTTCGGCAAATGTTTCATAGCAGTTACGCCACGCGGGATCTGCGGGTTAAGCTTTGTAGAGGAAGGGCAGGAGGAAGCCGCCCTGCAGGACCTGAAACAACGCTGGGCCTTTGCCAATATTGAGCCGCACCAGGCCTTTACCGCCGGTTATATGCAGCAGATCTTCCCGGAAGGGGGCATGCCGGGCGGCAAGGTGCACCTGCTGGTGCAGGGCACCAACTTCCAGGTAAAGGTGTGGCAGGCCTTGCTGCAAATACCACCGGGAGCAGTATCCACCTACCGGCAGATCGCTAAAAGCATCGGCAGCCCCGATGCCTCCCGTGCCGTAGGTACTGCCATTGGCCAAAACCCGGTGGCCTGGCTCATTCCCTGCCATCGCGTTATCAGGCGCGAAGGTATCCCCGGCCAGTACCACTGGGGCGCCACCCGCAAAAAAGCCCTCATTGGCTGGGAAATGGCGCAGATGGAGCCTTCCCACCCATAACCAGCAGTTATTACGCATAATTAATAGTTATCCTTTATGGCCCGCTTTTCACCCCGAAAAGTTTTGTTTATCTGACCGGGCTGTATATCTTTGTATTAGTCTACTAAAATTATGGGAATATAGGCTATATGAGGAGGCATAGCTATATAACGATAGAAAAAAGTATTGTTTTACAATTACTTATATAAAGCCTCCTGCATAAGGGAGGCTTTAATTTTAGATACCAGGTTTACGATCCTCCGCCAACAAATCGTAAATCTAAAATCTTAAATCGTAAATCAGATCAGTATGCAAAGCTTCAGAACAGAACTGGAAAATCCCGTTGTAGAGAAGGATATCATAGAGCTGGACAAAAAGATCAAATTGTTCAGGGAAGGGCAGATCCCGGATGAAAAATTCCGCAGCCTGCGCCTGGCACGCGGCATCTATGGCCAGCGCCAGCCCGGTGTACAAATGATACGCATCAAATTACCCTACGGTAAAATGACGCTGCAGCAGTGGGCCCGGATCTGTGACGTATCTGACGAGTACTCCATCAGCAACCTGCACCTCACTACCCGCCAGGATATCCAGATCCACTACGTGAGCCTGGAAAGAACGCCGGAACTGTGGGCACAGCTGGAAAAAGATGATGTGACCATACGCGAAGCCTGCGGTAACACTGTACGTAACGTTACTGCTTCTGATAAAGCCGGTATTGACCCGGATGAACCGTTTGATGTAACGCCTTATGCAGATGCTACTTTCCGCTACTTCCTGCGCAACCCCATTTGCCAGGATATGGGCCGTAAGTTCAAGATCGCTTTTTCTTCCAGCGATAAGGATACTGCCTGGGCTTTTATGCATGATGTGGGAGTGATCCCTAAAGTGCGCCAGGTAGATGGTAAAGAGGTACGCGGTTTTAAAGTAATGGTAGGCGGCGGCCTGGGTGCACAGCCTTACCTGGCCCACACTGCTTTTGAATTTTTAGAAGCCGATCAGCTGATCCCTTATATCGAGAATGTACTGCGCGTATTTGACCGTTATGGTGAAAGGGCCAGCCGCCACAAAGCAAGGCTGAAGTTCCTGATCCAGAAAATAGGTTGGGAAGAGTTTGACCGCCTGGTGAAGGAAGAGCGTAAAGCACTGAAATCACAGGCATTTGTGATCGATGGTACCGAGGAAACAGTAGCGCTGCCGGAAGAGAACGCCGCGCTGCCTGCCTACAGCATCAAAGATCCCAAGCAATACGAAGCCTGGAAAACAACCAACGTATTTGAGCAAAGACAAAAAGGCTTTTTTGCCGCTTATATACGCGTACCGCTGGGTAACATGGGCACCGCCACTGCCCGTGAGTTGATAAAAACGCTGAAACCCGTTATAGCAAACGATGTGCGGGTAACTGCCAACCAGGGTTTGCTGTTAAAATATATCCGTCCTGCACATTTGCCTTATGTATTCAGCGTGCTGGAAGCAGTAGGTTTTGCTGCGCCGGGTTTTGACAGCATTGCAGACATCACTGCCTGCCCCGGTACCGATACCTGTAACCTGGGTATCAGCAGCAGCACCGGTATTGCCGCCAAGCTGGAACAGGTGATCCACGATGAGTATCCTGACCTGGTATACAACAAGGATATTAAAATAAAGATCAGCGGTTGCATGAACTCCTGCGGCCAGCACGGTATAGCAGCCATTGGTTTTCACGGCAGCTCCTTAAAGAGCGGCGGCAAAACATTACCCGCTTTGCAGGTATTGTTAGGCGGCGGTATTGTGGGTAACGGCGTAGGCCGTGTAGCCGATAAGGTTATTAAGGTGCCCAGCAAACGCGGCCCCGATGTACTGCGTGCCCTGCTGAATGATTTTGATGCAAATGGCCAGGAAGATGAGCTGTTCAATGATTATTTCGACCGCCAGGGCGATCGTTATTTTTACGAGCTGCTGAAACCTTTAACTGACCTGACTACCCTGCAGGATGAAGATTTTGTGGATTGGGGTCATGAAGAAAAGTATGCAACGGCCATTGGAGTAGGCGAGTGCGCCGGCGTGGTGATAGACCTGGTAGCTACCCTGCTGTTTGAAGCAGAGGAAAAGCTCGGCTGGGGCGCTGATGCGCTGGCGGTGGGTCAGTATGCAGATGGTATTTACCATACTTACTCCTCCTTTGTACAGGGCGCCAAAGCGCTGCTGCTGGGCGAAGGCGTAAGCTGCAACACACAGCACGGTATCATCAATGATTTTGATAAGCATTTCGTAGCTACCGGTAAGATCAATATTGAAGGTGGTTTTAAAGCACTGGTAATGCAGATCAATGAGCACGAACCGTCTGAAAGCTTTGCCAAACAATACTATCAGCAGGCAGCCGATTTTTACAAACAAACACAGGCCTACCGCGAAGCAGCAGCTGCTGCCGCTGCTCCGGTAACCGCATAAAAGAATGTAAAATGTAAAATTTTAAATCATAAATGTAAAAGTAAAAATGCGGTGAACATAAGCCTGTACTCGGTTTTACTTTTACATTTGAAATTTTACATTTAAGATTTTACATTTTTTTTCTCACTACTACCACTGATCTAAAGAGAATTGTATGCAACCAATAGTTCCAAAATTAACGCTCGTAGGTGCAGGGCCTGGTGATCCGGAATTGATCACCGTAAAAGGCCTGAAAGTGATACAGCAGGCAAAAGTGATCCTTTACGATGCGCTGTCTAATAATGAACTGCTGGAACACGCGCCTGCCAACTGCCTGAAACGTTTTGTAGGCAAGCGCGCCGGTATGCATGTATATTCTCAGGATGAGATTAACCGCATGATCGTTAAGTACGCGCTTACTTTTGGCAGCGTGGTACGGCTGAAAGGCGGCGATTCCTTTGTATTTGGCCGCGGCCAGGAAGAGATGGCCTTTGCGCAGCAGTTTGGTATTGAAACGGAAATAGTGCCGGGCATCTCCAGCGCAGTAGCTGTACCGGGCATTAACAAAATACCCGTGACCGCACGGAATGTAAGCGAAGGTTTTTGGGTGATCACCGGCAATACACAGAACGGCAATCTTGCCCGCGATCTTGAATTTGCCATCCAGGCCAATACAACGGTAGTAATATTAATGGGTATGAGCAAGGTAGCTGAAATAGCCGCTGCATATACCGCACAGGGTAAAGGCAGCACACCGGCCGCCATTATCCAGAACGGTACCCTGCCTAACCAGAAAATAGGCGCCGGTACCGTGAACGATCTTGCGCACATAGCTGCCAGCCACGAGCTGCGCAATCCCGCCATTATTATAGTAGGAGAGGTGGTGCGCTTCCACGAAGCGTTCCAGGCCATGCAGGAAAAACTGGCCGCTGAATTAAAAATGGCAGTATAATGTGAACGATTGTGAGGTGAAAGTGAATTAACTTCAGGTCATGGAAGAGAACCATTTGTTTCCCGTATTCTTTAAGCTGAACCGCCTGCACACCCTGGTGGTAGGCGGCGGCAACATAGGCCATGAAAAACTGAATGCCATGCTGCAGAACTGCCCGGATGCCAACATTACCGTAGTGGCAACCTGGTTCTTACCGGAAGTAGAAGCGCTGGCGCAAAAACATCACACCATTACCCTTATTCAAAAAGAATTTTCCTGTGGCGATATGATCGGCAAAAGCCTGGTAATAGCCGCCACGAACGATAAAGAGCTGAACTATACCATTTGGGAAAAGGCCAAATGCAGCAAGGTGCTCATTAATGTAGCCGATACTCCGGAGCTCTGCGATTTTTACCTGGGCTCCATTGTACAGAAAGGAAACCTCAAAATTGCCATTTCCACCAATGGCAAATCCCCTACAGTGGCCAAACGCCTGAAACAGGTATTACAGGAGGCCATTCCCGACACTCTCGATGAAGTGCTGAACAAGCTGCAGGTGATCCGTGACCGGCTGAAAGGCGATTTTACCGAAAAGGTAAAACAGCTGAATAAGATCACCGATGTGCTGGTGCAGGAAAAAGAAAAAGAACAGTGATCTTCCTTTAATCTCCCTTTTATTGCGGATCTCTTTCTCAGTAGGTTGCCCTATATGGGATCGCTATTGTTGATGTTTACTGCCTGAATTTTAAATATAAATTATTGTAATATGATTATTATGCTGCGGAGCAATTGAGGAGATTATTTGTCGAATAGCGCCTTATTCACAGTTATAAGTTTGATAATCATATTATTAGAGCATAAAATCTCAATCAATAGCCAGCTCTAATGTTATATTATAATTAAAAATATGTTATCGTTTTGGTGTTAGAATAGATGAAAATTCAATTTATCTCTCTATTTTTATGCTACAATAATGAACGGATGTTATCACACAGTAATGCTGAAATATGCGTTCATTTGGGTTACACAAAAGACAAGATCATAAAACCAACCGACGGGAGCAACGCTACCGGCGTTGCTCCTTTGTTCTTTCTAAGATTCTTTTTATTGCTGTTACAGCAACAAGATAGTAGCGGTCATAGGCGGGGTTCGACTTAACGGGCCCCCAGGTAAGCTAAGGCCATCTAAGATCTTTACCTTGAAACCTATTAGTTGCGAAAAAAGGCTCCGCCTTATGCCGCGCCAAAACCCCGGTCTGCCCCATTAAATTATTGTTATTGCTACGCGCAGATCCATTTATCAACCAGGATTCCCGCTTCCCTATAGTTTACCTTCTACCGGGCCCGAAAGGGGCTCCGGTAAAGGTGTTATTATCGTGTTATGGGTGCTCAACACATCTTAATATTCAGTATATTTATAGTGAACAAGAGTTTTAAGTGCGTATGATTGAAACAACTTTATCGACACAACTAATCAACCCCACCGTAACCTATGTAAAGAAGGAGTTGACCCATGCAGAAGGCGGACACGACTGGTGGCACATTCAAAGGGTTTGGCAGCTGGCCAGGCATATTGGTTCCAAAGAAAACGTAGATATGCTGGTAGTAGAGCTGGGAGCCCTGCTGCATGACATTGCAGATTCCAAATTCCATAACGGCGATGAAACGGTCGGGCCTGAAAAGGCGCGCACGTTCCTGCAGTCTATTGATGCGCCGGAATCTGTGACCAATCACGTTGTCAGCATTATTCAGAACATCTCCTTCAAAGGTGGGAACCATCGTCCGGACTTCCGTTCTCCGGAGCTGGCGGTGGTACAGGATGCGGACCGGCTGGATGCTTTGGGCGCTATTGGCATAGCACGTACGTTTAATTATGGCGGCTTTAAGAACCGTCCGATGTACGATCCTTCTGTTACGCCCAACATGACCATGACCAAGGAACAGTACAAACAAAGCCTTGCGCCAACCATCAACCATTTTTACGAAAAGCTGCTGCTGCTGAAAGACCGTATGAACACTAATACGGCCAAAGAAATGGCAGAAGAGCGGCACCGTTTTATGGAGCAGTTCCTGGAACAGTTTTACCGGGAATGGGATGTGGATGTAGCGTAGC
>NZ_DATCRF010000326.1:0-3575 GCF_036569125.1 Chitinophaga sp.
GATCATACACAGGTATCCTGCAAAACCAAGGGTCAGGGATTCCTGGATGTAGGCCCATTCATAGCTTTTTGCTAAAGAGGCGATGACAGCCAGTAACATACCTACAATAAACATTACTAATGCAATCTTTTTCCTGCGAAGCTGCTTTATTTTTTTGTTCCTGAAAAGCGGATTGTGGCTGCGGCGATACACAGCTTGGGGAATAAATGAAGTAAAATTCTGTTTCATAAGGGGTGTATTTCGGGTTAATGCTGAGTAGCTTATGACGTTTCACAATGACGCCTCAAAATTAACACATTGGTGTTAGCAAAACAAGTCCACAATCCGGCTTTTTTTGGGGCAATTTTTCCCACGGTAACCTGACAGTTATGCAGTGCTATCTCCCTAACACCCCTATTATTAAGTATTTGATAATGACCAGCTTGATAAAACACCCCCTGCTTTGGCATTCTTTTTGAAATATTGGTTCATAACAAGCAAAACTGGTGTAACCCAAAAATGTTAATTTTTATGAGTACAATTCTTCTTTCGATCTTTTACTTCATTATAGCTTTTTTAGCTTATCGCGTTCTTGCGTTCTTTTATGACGACAGCAAAGAAGTGAGCAAAAGGAAAATGAGTAAAAACTAAAAAAGCACAAAAAAGCAAAGGGTTCATGCTCTTTGCTTTTTTTCTTTACCTGCTTTTTTATCTGCGTCTGAACAGGGCGCCGCCCAATAGTCCTCCGAAGCCGGCCCGCACCCCGATGCGTGTAGCATCCTTACTCTGGTAACCGGCTATCACATCTACCCTTATCAGCTTAAAGATATTCTCCAGCCCCGCAAATACTTCCACATAATTATTATCACTGTTAATGTAAAATGCATTGGCGCCTGCTACCAGGTTCCATTTTAAACGGTTCAGCAAGGGGATCTTGTTGGTGAGCAGGCCGTTGAAATGATGTTCCAGGTTTAGCGTGGTATAAAAAGAGGCAATGTTGCTGTACTTATAGTAGGGCGCCAGCTGAAAGCTGTTCAGGTAGCGGATGTTGTAGAACGTTTGGTTGCCGTTAAAGTGCGTGTAATCCGGAATGCCAACCTCTTTACTATTCAGGAAGCCACCGGCAGCCAGGCGGTAACGCAGCTCGCCAAACAGCTTAAAGTTCATGTTGTCCGATACCTGGGCATTCCATTTATCGTAATCCACATCACTGCCTGCCCAGCCATGAATACCTTTTGTGTAGCCTACCTCAAACCGTGGGTATTTAGCGCCAATGGCCACTTTACGGTCGGGCAGCTCAATGTACCGCTGACCGGGCTGGAAGCTGAAATTCAGGTTCATGATCAGCGCCTGGTGGCGTACAAAAGGTACATCTGCCAGCTCATAGGGATGATTGGGCAGGAAGGTTTTACTGCTGTTCTTAAATACTACAAAGCCGGTGGTATTTTCCAATGGGATACGATCCTCATACAAAAATCCTACATCCACAGCAGCGTTACTTTCAAAGCTGCGGCGGAAAGAAAAGCTGCCGAACCAGTTCTCGTACAGCTTCATGTAATTCTCTTTCAACAATAAGGTATATACCTCGTTGGTAAGCGGGTCAATGGGCTCCTGCTTATTGAACTGGGATACGCGTTTACCACCGGCCGCCTTCCAGGTGTTGCTGCCATAACGGTGGTTCAGGCGCGATTCCTGGTTCCAGGTAACTTCCGTATAGGCGTTCAGGTGGGTATTGCTGAAACCATATCGCAGGAAGGGCGCTATCTTTAAGTCCTGGTCTTTGGGAAGGTCCAGGGTAAGACTGGGCTCTACGCTCAGCACCAGCCCTTCTACCGTATTATATTCCAGCTGTGTAAGCAAAGGGCGCATGGCCAGCTGGTGGTAAGGCAAAGCGCTGTCGCGCCGGAAATAATAGTTATGTTTTACACCGCCCCAGAAGAACTGCTGCAGCTTAACAGGCGGCTGGTGCTTACGCAGTGAATCCAGGTGATGGGATGACACTGCACTGTCGCGCCGTGCCTGTGCGGCGCTGTCCTTTTCATGAAAATCCTTTACTTCCTCCTTTTCCAGCGGTACGGGGCGAATGCTGTCCCAGTAAGCGATCTTCTTATCATTAAAAGCGGTATCGTATTTCATCAGCACATTGTTGAAATACTTAGGCGGAAAATTGGGATGAATATCGTAGTTAGAGTACACGTTCACAAAGTTGCCGATCATATCAAACCCGAACTGTTTCAGGGAAATGGTGATCAACTGATCTTTCATGCGCCATACAGCGGAATCAACGGGTACATGCGTTTGGCGGATCTGCAGCGTATCCATCAGCTCCAGCTGGTAATCGCGGGTTAATAGCAGGTTGGTGCTGTGAATGCGCCAGTTATCATCTGTAATAAAAATATACCCGGAAAACAGCGGCTCAAATTTACGTTTAGGGATCACCTGGATCTTATTCACCGTATAACCATCTTCAGTGAACACACCTTCCAGGTGATATTTATAATAGGCCAGCGCATTATCTGCAATGGGTGAAATATATCCGCGTGGGCTGAACTGCGTAATAACTGCCGACACGTTATTATCGTAGAAATTAATATAGGCCGGGAAGCTGAAACCAAAGCCGCCACCGCTCTGGCGGGAGGATAATACCTGCAGCTTTACCTTATCCGGCCGCTTAACCGATAGCTTCGTGAGCGATTCTGACAGGAACACAATGCCCCTGCCGGTGGAGTCCACGCCAATGTCCTGCTTATCTACTTTTTGCCCGAAGAACCTTTCCGGTACATTACGCAGCTTGAACATTCCTTTGATATAGGTATTACAGGTGAACTCCTGTACCTGCTGCTGATAGAAGGGCCTTTTTTTAATGGCCTGCCGGATGATGGCATAGGCCGGATCTTCGCCATTGCCTTTTACGATCACTTCACGGATCTGCATGCTTACAGGCTGCAGCTGAAAATCCAGCTGCAGGGTGCCTGCCAGCGTTACGGACTTCTCTGTTTTACGGTAACCTATATACTGACATACCACGGTATAAGCGCCATCCGGCAGCTCCAGGTGATATTGGCCATCGGCATTGGTGGTAGTGCCCTGGGTAGTACCTTTTATAAACAGGGTAGCAAAAGGCAGGGCCTCTCCCCTTTCATTGGTGATACGGCCACGGATAATGCCTGCCTGGCAATAGCAGGTAACACATAACAATATGGCAAAGGCGGGTAATGAACGAAGCATTTAAACGAAATATGGTTAGTTATTTGGCTACAGCTACCGGCGGGCGCAAAGCTTTACGCAGCAGGCTGCCGGTTAAACCGCCCATACCGCCTACCAGGCCGCCGATGAAGGAGCTTACTACGCCTATCAATACAGGGCTGCGCATTTGCAGGAAGATCAGGCTAACCTTGTTAGCCAGGATATGATCATTACGTACATCGCGGAAGAAGGCAAGGGCCAGCCATAACAGGAATATGGAAATGAACCCGTAAACAAAGCCTTTGCCTGCAGACATAGGCATAATGAGGGCTACGAGGAAAGGGGCCAGTACTATGGACCACCAGTCGAGGAATAAACCGCCCGCATAGCTCAGGGCAACAATGAGGATT
>NZ_DATCRF010000327.1:0-7183 GCF_036569125.1 Chitinophaga sp.
GCACGGTGGCGTACCTGGTTCAGATAGGTAAATGCTTCTCCGCCGGCAACGTATGCTGCTTCGTTCAAACATTCTGCATACATCAGGATCACATCTGCATAACGGATGATGGGAATATTGTTGCCATTATCATTTATAACGGTTGGAACATCATAATACTTTTTAACAAAGTTGCCCGGAATGGTAGCGCCACTGGCATTCACGTAGGAAGTGGCGATGGTGGCGGCTTTCCGCTGATCGCCGGCTTCATAGTCGTTTACCAGGTCGTCTGTAGGTACATTATTTCCGCCGCCGCCAAACTGGATCACTGCATTCCCTGAGTTTTGCGGTGCAAATGAATTGGGCCAGGGGTTTCCCTGTCCTATGCCGCCGGATTTATATTGCACATCAAAGATGGCTTCTTTATTGTTTTTGTTATTCACTTTAAAGAAATCGGCATACACCGGCACCAGCTCATACTGATGCAGGTCGATCACGGCTTTCAGCTGCGCGGCAGCCGGCGCATATTTCTTTTGCGTGAGCAATACGCGGCCAAGCATAGCTTTGGCAGCGCCCTGTGTAGCCCGGCCAACATCTGCACCGGTATAGGAAACCGGCAGCGCCTCTGCAGCTTCTGTGAGGTCCTTTTCTATTTGTGCATATACATCGGCCTTCGGGTTCCTGCCATATTCATAACCTTCATCCGGGTTAATGATCTCTTTTAATACCAGGGGCACATCTCCAAATGTGCGCACCAGGTTAAAATAAAAGAGGGCGCGGAGGAACTTGGCTTCCCCAATATACCGGGCTTTCAGCGCATTGTCCATTGTAATAGGATCAATACGCCCCAGGATGGCGTTGCAGCGGCCTATTGCCGTGTAGCTGTTGCTCCAGCGGTTATTGATAAACGGGTTGGTGGTGCGGATATAGAAGCGGTCAAATTCGTCCTGGTCCGTTACGGAACCGGAAGCTACCGGCGTGGAGTTATCGGACCTGATCTCTCCAAAAATGTAACTGTCCGCACCATAAGTGCCACCTGTTCTGAGTGCGTTATAGGCACCGTTGACTGCGTTTGTAAAATCTTCCGCCGTCCGGTAAAAATTGTCGGTAGTTACGGAGGATATGGGCTTCAGGTCTATAAAACCTTTGCCACAGGACGACAACAGCAGCACAACCAATGCTGTTTTGTATATAGTGTGATGATTGAATTTCATGAGATGTCAATTTTTATAGTTTAACCTGAACACTAGAACCCGATGTTGATCCCGAAAGTCACTGTTCTTGCCAGTGGATAGCTGCCATAATCAACGCCCCCGGTAAGCGGCCCTTCATAATTACTTACTTCCGGGTTGTAGTTCAGGTATTTTGACCAGGTATAAAGGTTCTGTACGGAAGCGTATATACGTACCTGTTGCAGCTTAAGACGGTCTATAACCACCTTTGGCAACCGGTACCCCAGGCTTACATTCTGAATACGCAGGTAAGAGCCATCCTCTACCCAGCGGGAAGAAACGGCATTGTTATTACCGGTTGTACGCGCATTGGCCCTTGGCACTTTGCCATTGCCGGGATCTTCCGGGGAACGCCAGCGGTCCAGTGCCAGGGTCAGGTTGTTGCCTCCGCCTTCCAGGTTATCAAAAAAGCGGCGGCTCAGGTTAAGGATCTGTCCTCCCTGCGTGCCCTGTATTGCAACGCTGAGATCAATGTTCTTATAGGAGAAAGTGTTGGTCATGCCATAAATGAAATCAGGCTGGTTATTACCAATGATGGTTCTGTCCCTGGCATCCAGGATGCCGTCGCCGTTCACATCTTCATACTTCACATCACCCGGCCGTGTAGTGTTATCATGCGGATTGGTATGCAGGTCAGCAGCATCCTTAAATATGCCCAGCTGTTTATAGCCGAAAAAGCTGCCAATAGGCTCCCCTATCATGGTAACATTTGTTTCACCCACACCGCTGCCGCTCAGAATGCGGTCGCCGGTGGGTCCCAGCGCCAGTACTTTGTTCCGGTTAAAGGAAAGGTTGGCGCTTGTATTCCAGATAAAAGGCCCGGTAAGGTTATAACTGCTCACACCAAACTCGAAACCTTTGTTACTCATCTTCCCAATGTTCTTAAAGGCAGTACTAAAGCCGGTGAGCGTGGGCACATTTACGGACAATAACAGGTCTTTGGTGATACGGTCGTAATAATCAACACTAAGACTGATCCTGTTCTGCAACAGGCCAATGTCCACACCCAGATCCAGCTGCTGGTTACGTTCCCAGCTCAGGGCGGGATTGCCCAGCGAGCTTACAGCAAGGCCGGTAACCACGTTGTTGTAAAAGCTATAGTTGGTACCACCTACGCCTGCTGCGTAGGGATAAAAGTTATTGTTGCCAAATGAATTGTTACCGGAAAGGCCATAACTAACGCGCAGTTTCAGCTCAGACAGTACCGGCAGGTTTTTCATGAAGGGTTCTTCTGTTACCCTCCACCCGGCGGAAACAGCGGGAAAAGTGCCAAACCTGTTATCAGGCCCGAACATAGAAGATCCATCACGGCGAACCGATACTTTTAACAGGTATTTACCTTTATAGTTATAATCTACCCTGGCAAAGTAAGAAACCGTAGCATTTTCTAATTTCTGGGAGGTTACAGATGTTGGCTGCCCTGCGGCGTTGAGCGTTTGCACAATATCGTTGGCAAAGGTGCCGCCGCCTGCATTGGATGACTGGTATTGGAGCTTATTGGATTCTGTACCGGCCAGCACTTCCAGGTTGTGCACATCGTTAAAGGATACATTGTAGGTTAATACCTGGTTCACCAGCCAGCTAACCCCTTGTTCTGAAAATGCGCTTCCTGTTGCAGCGGTAGGCGGCAACAACTGGTTCAGCGGCATTTTTGAAGTGGTAAAGGCATTTCTCCTGTTTTGATAAATATTGGCATTACCGGAAACCCTGTATTTCAGGTTTGGAAGAAATGCGTATTCCGCATATGCATTAGACAGCAGGTTGATCTCGTTAAAATCACTGTTGTATTCTGTGATATTGGCAACAGGGTTGGTGATGCCCGGCAGGTTGTAAGGAGCGGCCAGCGCCGTCATGGAAGAATAGCTGCCGTTTGCCGCATAGATAGGCGCCATAGGCATGGTATTGAGCGCAGCATTGATAATACCATTGTCGGCCCAGTGCCCGTCGGATTTTACTTCCTGTGTTGTTTTATAGGATGGATTGATGTTAACCCCGATGGTGAGCTTTGGCGCAGCTTTAATATCTACGTTTGCCCGCAGGGTATAACGGTCCATGGCTGATTTTTTGATAATGCCATCCTGTGAAAGATAACCTGCGCTTACGGTGTACTGCACATTTTCAGAGCCGCCCATCACAGAGAACTGGTAATTGCTGATAGGTGCGGTGCGGAAAATAAGGTCCTGGTATTTGTAATCCGGTAGTGCGGCCACTTTTGCCGGATCATCAAAATTAAACCAGTCAAAAAGATCACCGCGGGGATAGCGGTAACGCAGGTAATTGGAAGGCCTTGCGCTGTTGGGATCTGATATTTGCGCGCCGGGTACATTGTCCAGGTAAGCGTTGTTTGCCGCGTCTTTGGCAAATGCTGCGTACTCCTGTGAGCTCAGCACATCCAGCTTTTTAGTCACCTGCTGAAACCCCGTGTATACATTCAGGTTCATGCGCGGTTTACCAATGCGGCCTCTTTTCGTTGTTACAAGGATCACGCCGTTGGAGCCACGGGAGCCATAGATAGCCGCAGAAGATGCATCTTTCAGCACATCTATCTTATCAATCTCTTCTGCATCCAGCAAGCCGAAAACAGATGCCGGAACAATGTTGCCATCCACTACTATCAAAGGGCTTGTTCCTGCCGAAATAGAGCCAAAGCCCCTTACCTTAATGGCAGGTGTTCTGCCGGGGCTTCCGGAATTCTGCTGCACCACTACGCCAGCTATTTTACCCTGCAGGGCAGAGGCGACGTTCGACACCGGCATATCGCTGATCTCCTTCATGGGAACAGAGGCAATGGCGCCGGTAACATCCCGTTTCTTTTGCGTACCATAACCTACCACCACCATTTCGGTGAGGTTGCTGGAAGTTGCTACCAGCCTTACATTGAGCGTTGTTTTACCTGCCAGCGGCAGTTCCTGTGGCGCAAAGCCGATGTAGGTAAATAATAAGGTATCATTGGCAGAGGGAACATTCAGCGTGAAGCGGCCTTCCGCATTCGTAGCAGCGCCAAGGGAGGTTCCTTTTACAGTAATGCTTACGCCGGGCAGCGGCTGGTTCTGATCATCAGTTACCAGGCCGGTAACTGTAAGCCTGGCCTGGCTTGCGGCTGTTCCGTCGTTTCCCGGGGAAATAACAATCAGGTTATTTCCCATGTCCCGGTAGCGTAGGCCGGAGTTTTCCAATAGCTTATTGAGCGCATCGGAAATCTTTGCATTCTTCACGGAGAAATCCACTTTCTTCGTTAGCAGATTAAGGTCATAATTATATATAAACCTGACTTTGGCCTTTTTCTCGATCACATTCAGGATGGTGCGCAGCTCAACCTGTTCAAAGCTGGCTGTTATGGTCTGGCTGAAAACTTTTGCTGCATTGACCTGTGAAGCGGTAAGGAAAATAATTAACAAAGAAAGCTTCATACATAGAAGGAATTTAAGCAGGCGTGGCATCATAACTCCCCTGGCGGGAGGTACGTTTTTTTTCATAACTTTAGATTTATGGTTTAAGAAGAAAGAAACCCGTTGATTTTGCCGATCGGAGGTTTCTGGAACATTAGACTTTATCGGGGAATGTTGCTGCATTTCCCGATTTTTTTTGCTGTTACCGGTAGATGTTTACCTCATTATTGTTGATTTTAAAGGTGAAAGGCAGCGATAGCTGCAATGCTGACAGTACTTCGGTGATCGTTTCGTTTTCAAATTTTGCGTGAAATCTGTACCTGGCCACTGCCGGGTCGTGAATAGTTATTTTTACATTGTACCATCTTTCCATTTCGGCTGCGATCTCCGGGAAATCCTCTCCGTCAAAAACGAGCTTATTATACACCCAGGCCGTTTCTACCATGGCGGTATCTGCAGCGCTTTCTTTAAGATGTTTTACGATCATATTATCCGGAACAGCTGAGATGGAAGCCGGGCTGGTGTTGGCATCAACGCTCTCCGGCGCCCTGCTCACCACTAATTTTTCGTGCGGGTGCAGCAGCAGCGCTTCCTGCGGACCATCGCCGGTTTTTGATACCTGCACCAATCCCCTTACCAGGGTGGCTTCTGTTTTATTATCTTCCGGGTAACACTTTACATTAAAAGCGGTACCCAACACTTTTATAATAATGTCGCGGGTATGAACCATAAAGGGATGCCCGGAATTTTTAGCTACATCAAAATAGGCTTCTCCTTCCAGCTCCACTTCCCGCAGGGAATCCGTAAAATTGGCTGGATAGCTGATGCGGCTTCCCGAATTAAGCCATACAACGCTTCCATCCGGCAGTAATAATCTTGATTTGGCGCCGGGTTTGGCGATGGTTTCTATACGGGAAACCAGGGGTACAGCAGGTTGGCTCCGGAACTGTTTTACATATAACCAGGCGAAAAAGATCAGCCCTGCAAGAACAGCGGCTGTAGTAAGGAGGATGCGCAGGTAATGCGGCCGGCTTTTGTATACAGGCGCCGTATCTTCTTCCGTTCTGCCGGCTGCGGCATCCAGTATATGACGGAAATGCGCTTCGGAAGCGGCATCTTCACCGGCCATAGCCGGAATGGGTGTAGGCCAGTAATCCGTTAAGATAGAAAGCAGATAGGCATCCTCCGGATACTCCTTTAAAAGGGCATCCAGCTCCTTTATTTCTTCGGGAGACGCTTCCCCGGATAATTTTCTGGCAATGAGCTGTGTGATCCGTTCTTTATGCATTGAGCCGTGGTTAATGATAAAGACAGGGAAATGGAGAGATGACCTTAAGGCGCTAACAAATTATTTTTTGATGGTCTTTTTTGGGAAAGCAGTGAAGTGCGCCTGTACTTTTTCAGAAATGCGTTTAACGGCAATCACCATCTGGGCATCTACCGTATTTACAGTGAGGTTCAGGATCTCGGCTACATCCTTGTAGCGGAGGCCGTCTTCACGCACCAGCTTAAAGATCATCTTACACCTGGGCGGCAGGGATTCTACCGCGGATGTGATCTTTCCCAGCAATTCGGCGCTGATCATTTTTTCGTCCGGCGCGGGGTCGCGGCTTAGCGCTATATCAAAATGATTGAAGGGTTCTGTGATCTGCCGGTGGGCTTTGGAAGAAAGGTAATTAAGGGCGCTGTTCTTTACCGCTACATAAAGGTAAACGCGGATATTGGCAATGGAGGCGGCCTTTTCCCTTTGTTTCCATAACTTAACAAATACGTCGTCCACTATTTCCGTGGCTGCTTCCCTGATCTTCACAATGGAATAGGCAAACTGGTTGAGGCGGGGGCTGTAATACTGGAACAAGCGGCGGAACGCCTGTTCATCCCCATTCCCGATACGCTGAAGCTCTACAAGCGGCTCCTCGCTTATATGATGTGCATTATTTTGCAAACAACCGATTATTGTAATTTTGATTGACAAGCGTAAAGCCGCTGTCCTTCCCCCTGAAAACCGGCGCAACGTTAATGTTAGCTAAACCGGTGAATTTATTCAAATCTCAAAGTACACATTTTTTCTATGTTTGTGACTGGGTGGGGTAAAAAATTCGTTTGTGGGGGATGGTGGTTTTTTACATTTAGATATTCTTATTGACAGCTTCTTATAAATGCTAATTTCATTTCCAAGCTCTCAATTAACCTGTCTGCCAGGAAGTCAAGCATTAGGCTAATATCTGAATCAGATCTTTCAAACCGTTTTAGATATTCAATTTTATCTACGTCTGTAATAAAAATGGGCGGGAAACCTTGTTTTAGCAGGATTAGATTAGTAAAAAGCCTTCCTATCCGGCCATTCCCATCACTAAATGGATGTATGCTGTTTAAAAATCTTTGGTGAAAACGTGTTGCGATTGTTAAGGGATGTTTGTCAATATTATGTATATCTATGCTCGCCAACTGGGTATTAGTATCCTGAACCAACACTCTCATTGCATCCGGCACTTCAGCAGGCAATAGATATGTATGTATTTTTCCGTTACTTCTAACGGTCATATTCTCAAAAGCTTTATATTGGCCCGGGCTATAGAGTCC
>NZ_DATCRF010000328.1:0-2953 GCF_036569125.1 Chitinophaga sp.
CAGGGCACTGTGCTGCTGGATGAGCAGCTGCAGGAGCTGGAACCGCAGTTCTTTGTATTATGCTCCTCACTGAATGCGCTGGTGCCTAAAAAGTACAGCACAGCGTATACAGTAGCCAATGCTTTTGAAGATGCCTATGCGCTATACCGGTCTGCCGCAGGCAGCACTTATTACCGGGCCATTAACTGGCCTGGCTGGGATACCGGGCGCGATGAGCCGGTTATTCAGGAAATGCCTGTACTGGGCCTGCAGCCTATAAAAGTAAAAGAGGGTATAGCTGCATTTTATTACACCCTGCAGCTTAACAGTGCTAACGTAGCAATAGTGCCTTTTGATCCCGGCGCATTTATCAATCCCTACTTCCTTACCGGTAAAGCAACGCAGCCCTTACAGGCCGTACCTGCAAAACCGGATCAGCTAACGCCAACAGAAAGCAAAATGCTGAACATATGGCAGGAGGTATTAAAGTCAGACAGCATCAGCATCACAGACGATTTTTTTGAAGTGGGCGGCCATTCGCTCATTGGCATTCAGATCGTGAACAGGATTGAAAAAGAGCTGGGCGTAACTATTGAGTTTGAGCTGTTCTTCGACTACTATACCGTGAAAGATCTGTCGGCTTATATTGATACGCTGCTGCCGCAGGATGAGCAGCTGCAGGAAGTAGTGTTTGAACAGATCCAGCCCCTGGAAGAGCAGGAGCACTACAACGTTTCTTTTGCACAGAAAAGATTGTGGATCCTGAATTTCCTGGTAGAAGGCAATGTATACAACATTCCCACTACCTATGTGCTGAACGGACATTTGAACATTATTGCGCTGGAAACGGCATTTGATGCGCTGATACGCCGTCATGAAAGCCTGCGTACTGTGCTGCTGACCATAGACGGCACACCCCGGCAAAAAGTGCTGGACCCCGGAGCCTCCGGTTTTCGCATGAAGTTCCTCGACATCAGCCGGGAAGCAAACCGTTATGAGCTGGCCCGCCAGCTGGTGGAAAAAGTGGTGGACACACGATTTGATCTTTTTAAAGGCCCTATCATACTGGCGCAGCTTATAAAGCTGGAAACAAACAAATTTATATTCAGCTTTACGCTGCACCATATTATTTCCGATGGTTGGTCGAGCGAAATAATTATCCGTGAGCTGCTGCATGTTTACAATGCCTGTAATAACGGCCAGCCCGTGATCATGCCGCCGCTGAACATACAGTATAAAGATTATACCGCCTGGCAGCTGCAGCAAACGAAGAAAGAAGTTTTTCAGGAACACCGCCAGTATTGGCTGCAGCAGTTTGCCGGAGAAATACCGGTGCTGAACCTGCCTACAGATAAACCACGGCCCTCTGTGCAAACCTTCCGCGGGGAAACACTGTTCTTTACCATTGACAGCGCCGTTCAGCAGCAGCTTAGAGAATTGGGTAAACAGCAGGATGCCACTACCTTCATGACCCTGTTTGCTGCGCTTAACATCCTGTTATACCGCTACGCTGCACAACAGGAAATAGTAGTAGGCGCTACCGTTACGGAAAGAGGGCATTATGACCTGGAAAACCAGGTAGGCTTTTATGTAAATACGCTGCCGCTCAGAACATCCGTATCACCGGCAGATACTTTTATAAGCCTGCTGGAAAAAGTAAAGAAGGTAGTTGCCAATGCGAATAAGCATAAAGATTTTCCGCTGGACCTGCTGATAGATGAGCTGAACCTGGAACGGGATGCCAGCCGTTCCGCCCTGTTTGATATTATGGCGGTATATCAGCATGTCGGAGGGCAGGGTAATGAGCTTATTATGGAGGGTATTGAAGTAGATGATTACCCATTGGATACAGACATCAGCCGGTTTGACCTCACCTTTGATTTTTATGAATCGGATAACGACATTACTTTAAAGCTGGTATTTAACAGCGCCCTGTATACTGCGCATTTTGCCAATAACATGGGAATACACCTGCAACAGCTGCTGTTGTCATGCCTGCGGGAGCCATTGCAGGTAATAGATGATCTTTCCCTGGCAGACAGCGCTGAGCTGGAAAAACTGCAGGCCGGCGCACGCATGGCCAAACTGGCAATGACAGATCACACCGCAGAAGATACGCTGGTAAGCCGGTGGCAGCAGAGTGCTGCCGCTTTTGGCGAAAGACAGGCATTGTGGTATGAAGGCCGTAGCTGGACCTACCAGCAGCTGCATGCAAAAAGTAACCAGCTGGCAGCGCATTTACGCGAAACCTATAACATTGCTGCAGATGATAAGATCGCCATTCTGCTGGATAAATCGGACCATACGGTGCTGAGTATCCTGGCGGTTTTAAAAGCCGGCGCCGCTTACCTGCCGCTGGATCCTGCGCATCCGGCAGAGCGCCTGCAATACATTCTCCGCGATGCGCTTCCCAAAGTGATCATTACACAATCCGATCACTTAATGAAGCTGGAAGATTATGAGGGCAATGTGTTTGCAGCCGACCTGGAGCTGGATCTGCTGAAAACCGGCACTGAAGATCCTGCAGGCAATATCACGGCAAACGACCTGGCTTGCTGTATCTATACATCCGGCACCACCGGGCAGCCCAAAGGCAGCCTCATAGAACATCATTCACTGGTGAACCTGACCAATGGCCTTGATCATTTATTAGCGTTGAATACTGAGCACCCTTTACGCATGGCCGCTATTGCGCCGGTAGTATTTGATCCCTTTGGAAAACAGGTTTTCCTGGCGTTGTTAAATGGTCATAGCCTGTATATAGTGCCGGATGATGTTAAAAGATCAGGTACCGGTTTATGGGAATATTATCGCCGGCATCAGATAACGCTTACAGATGGTACGCCCTCTTTCTTACAGCTGTTAGTGAGCTGTTTCCCGGGCGGCGATACGCCGGTGCATTATTGGCTGATAGGCGGGGAAGTGCTGCCGCAGCCGCTAGCCTTATCCCTGTTTGAATTATACGGTCCGGAAC
>NZ_DATCRF010000329.1:0-3410 GCF_036569125.1 Chitinophaga sp.
ATATGAACACCGGCACCGGCTGGCCCTTTGGCGGCCCTGGTATTCCACTGGAAGATGCAGCCGGTAAAGTATACTTTAAGGAATATGCCCTGCAGGCAGGGCAATCTTTAAATGAACCCATAAAAGCAGCTATAAAGGAAAAGCAGCCCCCTGCACCACTGCAGGCGCTTATGGCCTACGGCCCGCAGGGACAGCGCCTGAACCTGACAGCAAAAGTTAACCCTGCCGGTATTTTACAATGGACGGCGCCTGCCGGCAGCTGGCAGCTGGTTGCACTGTTCAATGGTAAAACAGGGCAAAAGGTAAAACGTGCTTCACCGGGCGGGGAAGGCTGGGTAATGGACCACTTTTCAAAAAGGGTGGTAACTGCATATTTGCAGGGCTTTAGCAGCGCATTTGAAAAAGCAAAAGCACCCGTGCCGCATACCTTTTTCAATGATTCTTATGAAGTGTTTGGCGCTGATTGGTCGGCCGACCTGCTGCAGGAGTTTGCGCAACGCAGGGGATATAAGCTGGAAGATTATTTACCGGCTTTCCTGGGGCATGGCGATCCGGATACGGTACGCCGGGTGGTGAACGATTATCGTGTAACCATGTCTGATATGCTGCTGGAAAATTTTACCCATAACTGGGTAAGCTGGGCGCATAAAATGGGCAGCACTACGCGCAACCAGGCGCATGGCTCGCCCGCCAACCTGCTGGATCTGTATGCTGCGGTAGATGTGCCGGAATGTGAATCCTTCGGTACTACGCATTTCAATATACCCGGCTTACATGTTGATAGTAGCGAGATCCGGCATACAGAATCCAACCCGCTGATGCTGCGGTTTGCTGCATCAGCAGCGCATGTAACAGGTAAAAAATATGTATCTGCTGAAACCTTTACCTGGTTAACGGAACATTTTAAAACACCTTTATCGCAGTGCAGGCCTGAGCTGGATAACCTGTTACTATCCGGCATCAACCATGTGCTATTTCATGGTACACCTTATTCCCCTAAAGATGCGCCCTGGCCCGGATGGCTGTTCTATGCATCGGTGGAGTTTTCGCCCTACAACACCTTCTGGCGGTATATGCCGGCATTCACCGGTTATATTACCCGCACGCAATCTTTTTTGCAGGATGGGGAAGCAGACAATGACATTCTATTGTACTGGCCCATATACGATGTATGGCAGTCGCCTATGGGCGACCGTTACTACCAGTTTGTGATCGGCAAAACTTCGGAGTGGATGAAACCCTTTCCATTTTATGATGTGGCTACTACGTTGGTGGATAAGGGTTATAATGTAGATTTTATTTCTGACCGGCAGCTGCAGCAAACTAAAGTAAGCAAGGGGGAGATCCAAACTACCGGCAACCACTACCGCACCATTATTGTACCGGCCTGTGAATACATGCCGCTGGCCACTTTGCAGCAATTGAGCAAGCTGGCTAAAGCCGGTGCTAAGGTTATATTCCTGGATCATTTGCCTAAAGATGTACCGGGGCTGGCGCATTTGCAACAAAACCGCCAGGCATTCACCCAATTGAAACAGTCATTAAACAATCAGATCACTGCCGCCGCAGCCATGGAAAAACAGTTGCCCGCAACCCGGGAAACCATGGTGGATAGCGGCTTACGGTTCACCCGCCGCAGGCATGCTACGGGTCGTTATTACATGATCGCCAACCAGCAGGCGCACGATTTTGATGGCTGGGTAACCTTAGGTACAGCCGCTGCTTCTGCTGCCTGGTTTGATGCCTACACCGGCAACAGCGGGCTGGCACAGCTTCGCCAGCAGCAAGGTAAGGCCGCGGTACATGTGCAGCTAAAGGCCGGTGAATCGCTGATCCTGAAAACATCCAATGCCGCGCATCCTTTGCAGGGGCCTGCATGGGCTTACTGGCAGCCGGCAGGAGAAGCGCAACCGCTTAAAGGTAAATGGGAGCTGGCTTTTACAGACACTACGCCCGCTATTGCTAAAACCTTTACACTGGATAGCTTATACTCCTGGACACAGCTGCCGGACAGCGCTGCCAAAACCTATGCAGGCGCTGCACGCTACCGCATTAGCTTTGATAAACCAGCTGCTGCTGCCGGTGACTGGCTGCTGGAGCTGGGCGATGTGCGTGAAAGCGCGCACATCACGGTAAATGGCCGGCCGCTGGATACCTTATGGGCGCTGCCTTTCAGCACACGCATTGGCAAATACCTGCAGCCTGGAAAAAATACGCTGGAGGTAGAAGTGATCAACCTGCCTGCAAACCGTATAGCCGGTTACGATAGAAAGGGGAAGGAGTGGCGCATCTTTTACGAGATCAATTTTGTGAATGTATTTTACCAGCCTTTTTCTGCCGCTAACTGGGCGCCGGCGCCTTCCGGCTTATTAGGGCCGGTAAGATTGGTGCCGTTAAAAAAAGAATAGCCCATTTAATACCGGACAGCCACTGTATTAAAAACGGACACATTAAATATAAATTTATATTTAAAGGTTTAGCCTGTAACTAAACCTTACACTGGTATATTACTTGGAACAGAAGCTTGCCGCTTTCGTAACAACTAATATCACCCCCTATGTTTAAAAGCTATTTCAAAGCCGCTTTCCGCAACCTTGTGAAGAACAAGGTATACTCTTTCATTAATATCGCCGGGCTGTCGGCAGGTATGGCTGTGGCCATTTTAATAGGCTTGTGGGTGTGGGATGAGCTGTCTTTTAATCAATATCACCAGCACTATGACCGCATTGCGCAGGTAATGCAAAATCAAACTTTTAACGGCAGGGTTAATACGGGTAAGGGCGTTCCCATGCCGCTCGGACCGGAGCTGAAAAGCAGCTATGGCAGCGACTTTAAGCATGTGGTGCTTGCCACATGGAGCATGAACTCACTGGTAAGCGCAGGCGATAAGCGGGCCGGTTTACAGGGCAGCTTTATGCAAAGCGATGGACCGGAGATGCTGTCGCTAAAGATGCTGAAAGGGTCAAGGGCAGGGCTTAAGGAGCATTCAACCATCTTGCTTTCCAGGTCGTTGTCAGAAACACTTTTCGGCGATGCCGACCCGGTAGGAAAAGTAGTGAAGATAAATGATGATCTTGTTGAAACAGTTACCGGCGTGTATGAAGATATACCGTTGAACAGCAGCTTCAGTGAAGTGAAATTCATAGCCCCGTTCCTGGATCTTACCAGCTGGACAGCGGGCAATGAAGATAACTGGTACAACAACTCTTTTCAGGTTTATGTACAGCTGGCAGATCATGCTGATATGGATAAAGTATCTGCAAAAATTGCAGATGTAAAGCTGAACAGGATGAGCAAAAAAGATGCTGATTCGCATACCCAGCTTTTTTTGCAGCCCATGAGCAAATGGCATTTATATGCCGATTTTAAGAATGGGGTAAATGCCGGTGGCGCTATACAGTATGTATGGC
>NZ_DATCRF010000330.1:0-7106 GCF_036569125.1 Chitinophaga sp.
GCTCTGGACCATCCGCCACCAGTTTGATGATATTAAGAATATGGAGGACTACCTCTATAAAATGGTGCGCAACAAAGTGCTGGATGTGCTGCGCCAGCTGGCCAAAGACCGTAAGCTGCGGGCTGAATATTTCAATGATCACCAGTGGGAGGAATCCCGCACCTATGAAACCATCATAGCAAAGGAGTATGCCTTTGCCCTTTCAGAAGCCATTAACCAGCTGCCGCCCCAGCGCCGCATTATTTACCAGCTAAGCCAGGTAGAAGGCCGCAGCCGTAATGAAATTGCCCGCGAGCTGGCCATTTCCCCCTCTACCGTAAAGAACCAGCTCACCGCCGCGCTCACCTACCTCCGTAAAGTAGTAGCCGGGCAAATAAAGCTTTTTTAAATTTTTTTCCATCCCGATAGGACATCCCCCTTTTTCAAACGTCACATATGTGAGAAATGAAATAGGAAGTAAGCATCTGCCTCTGATTTCATTAATCTTATCTCAGATTGCTGATCTAAGAAAAAATCATATTACTTGGACAAGGAGCATTTCAAATACCTGTTTAGATTATACGTTTCCGGGAAGTGTACTCCGCAGGAACGGGACGAATTTTTTGACCTGCTGGAAGTGCATAAGGAGGATGAGACCATCATCTCCTTAATGGACGGGCTTTACAGCGAGATCAGGAAGGAAACGCCCTCTGCTTCTTATGTAAACAACCAGGGCCGGATGGACCTTGCCGGTACAACGCACCAACAGGAGAAAGTGCGGCCCTTACGTTCGCGGTTTAAAACCTATACATGGGCCGCAGCTGCAGCCTTGCTTTTATTAATAACAGCAGGAGGCTGGCTGCTTACCCGCCGGCATACGGCTGCTCCTTTGGCCGCTGGCACTGCAGCCGGTAATAAGGTGGAGGTAGTATCTGCCTTTACCAGCATCCGTACCGGCAACCATGAGAAAAAGATCATTGTATTAACAGATAGCACCCGTATTGTGCTGAATGGCGCTACAGAGCTGCGTTACCCGGACCATTTTGATCCGGAAAAACGGGAAGTGTACCTGGAAGGGGAAGCTTTTTTTGAAGTATCCAATGCCGCTGCCTGGCCTTTTGTGATCCATTCATCCGGCGGCATGTCTACCACGGTATTGGGAACCTCCTTTAATATCAAAGCCTACCCGGATCGCCGCCAGGCCATTGTTTCCGTGGTAACAGGCAAGGTAAGGATCACAAAAAATGAAAAAGATATCTCTATACTTATAAAGGGACAGGAGCTGCGCATGACTATGCAAACCGGCGCAGCAGAACAACGCAATACCGGCGGAACCACCATCGCCGGCTGGCAAACAGGCGATATCAGCTTTAACGACGAAACACTGGAAGATATACTGAAGGATCTCCAGATCTTTTACGGGGTGAATATAAGGATCAGCAATGCCGGGTTGGCCAACCTGGTTATCACAACAGGATTTAAGAAGAACACATCCATTGAGAATGCGCTGGATGTAGTATGTGAACTGGCAAACGCCCGGTACACAAAGAACAATGAAGGCTATGTAGTTTACTGACCACACACATTTTAATCAACCAACTAGAGTACGAGATGACAAAAAAGATTGTTACTGTGCTAATGGCAGTGTTATGCCTGGGCTATTCCCTTACTTATGCACAACAGAATGAAGCTACGGTTACGCTTCACCTGGATAACACTACGGTTAAAGAGGTGCTGCGCCAGATGCAGCAGCAAACGGGAAAATATTTCGGCTACCAGTCAAAGGACCTGGAAGGCCTTCCCCGCCTGCAGTTTGAGTGTGTTAACCAGCCGTTGAGCGAAGCATTAAAACAGCTGCTCAATAACACCGGCCTCACTTTTATTGTAAAGGGCAATAATGTGCTGATAAAAAAAAGCATGGAAAAGCCCGCCGGCGCCCGGCAAATAGAGGTCACGGTTACGAATATAGGTACACGGGCCGTTAGCGGCCGTGTTACCAATGCTGAGCAGCAGGGCATACCCGCTGTATCTATCCTGGGGCTGGAATCGAAGAAAATGGCTTTTACCAATGATAACGGCGAATATTTTATACAGATCCCGGACGATGAATCCATGCTGTCATTTTCAAGCGTTGGTTTTGAGAGTAGGAATGTGATGCTGGATGCCGGTAAAACCTATAATGTAACCTTAAAGGAAAGGGTAGGTACGCTGAAACAGGTAGAGGTAGTATCCACCGGCTATGTGAACCTGCCCAAAGAGCGCGCCACCGGCTCATTTGGCGTGGTAACGGCGAAAGACCTGGAAAAGATCCCGGTACCCAATGTGATCAACCGGCTGGAAGGGCAGGTGCCCGGCGTGCAGCTGAACCTCACGGAATCAGATAACAGTTTTGTGTATGGTAACCTGCGGGGCGAGGTGGAAGGCAACGGCAGCTATGCCGTAACCATCCGCGGCATTTCAAGCATGAGCACCGATGTAAACAGGAAGCCCCTGCTGGTGATAGACGGCTTTCCTACGGAGCAGGATATACGAACCATTAACCCGGCGGATGTGGAGCAGATCACTTTTCTGAAAGATGCTGCTGCCGCCTCTATCTGGGGCGCACGCGCCTCTGCCGGTGTAATTGTGATCACCACCAAAAAAGGGAAGATCAATGATGGCGCGCCGCATATTTCTTTTTCTGCCGGCGTAGGATTTAACGGCAAGCCCCGGCTTTCCTCACTTCCTTTAATGAATGCTGCGCAGATGATCGATTATGAGCAGGAGCTGGTAGATAAAAGAATGATCACAGACCCGAGGAATACCTATCCCGCCAACCAACGCCCGATCAGCCAGGCAGTAGACTGGATGTTCCGTTTAAAGCGGGGAGAGGTCACCCAGGCACAGGAAGATTCTGCCTTTGCCGTTCTAAGGGGCCGCGATTCCAGGCAGCAGGTGAGTAAATACCTGTTACGCCCGGCATCTACCCAGCATTATGATCTGAACATCAACGGAGGCACTAACCGGCATACCTATTTTGTATCCGGCGCCTATGACCGGGAAAATACCAGCGCTAAAAAAACGGCCGGCGAAAGAATGACCCTGTCTGTAAACCAGGACTTCAAATTTTTCAGGAATATTACTTTGTCCGCCAACCTGCGCGGCAGCTGGTTCCGCTACACTTCCGGCGATCCCGGGGCCAGCATATACCAACGTTCTGCCAACCCGCTCATGCCGTATGACCAGCTGGTAGATGATAACGGCAACAGGGTATCCTATTCACGCGCCTATTACTCCGGCCGGCTCGATCAGCTGGAAGCACAGGGCTATATGCCCTGGCGTATGAACTACCTGGATGAGCTGGACATACTGGATAATACCATCAATGAAAGCAATTACGCCGCCACCCTGGGGCTGAACATTCCTATTTATAAAGGACTGTCATTTACCACCCAGTATATGGTGGAGCGTTCCATTTCCAACGGCAAAAATTTTCATAGCGACAGCAGCTATTATACCCGCGATATAGTGAATGCCGCCACCTCCATTGGCAGCGATGGTAAGCTGGTGTACGGCATACCAACCGGCGGTATTATGGAGCTGCAGGACTATTCCAAGAATAACTACAGCCTGCGCGGTCAATTGAACTTTGACCGCAATTTTAATGGTAAGCACCAGGTGAATGCATTGGCTGGTATGGAAGCACGGCAAACCATTGAAAACATGAACGGCGGCCGTTATTACGGGTACAACCCGCAAACGCAGTTCAGCAAGCCGGTTGATTATGTTACGCCCTATACAACCGTAGATGGCTACCTGTATAATGTAATGAACGGGCAAAGCTACTCATCGCAGCGCCGGCGTTACCTTTCCTACCTGGGCAATTTTTCATACACGTATTCAGGTAAGTACACCTTATCCGGCAGCGCGCGTTATGATGATTATAACAACTTTGGGCTCGACAAGAAATTCCGTGCAAGGCCTTTCTGGTCCACAGGTTTAGCCTGGGCATTATCCAAAGAGGATTTTATGCAAAGCGCTGCCTGGCTCAATAACCTTACCATCCGCGCCACTTATGGTATTAATGGTAATATCAGCACCAATGCTTTGCCATATGACCAGCTTTATTTAACAACTTACTATCAGGCTCCCTTTCAGCCTTATGCCGGCATCCTCACACCCGCCAATCCTGCGCTGCGCTGGGAGCAAACAGGCGTATATAACATTGGCATGGATTACGGCATGTTTAACAACCGCCTGAACGGCAGCCTGGAATTTTATTACAAGAAAGGCACCGACCTGTTTGCCTTTTTCCCGATAGATAATACGCTGGGCTTTGATAATCTTACACGCAACACCTCTACCCTGAATGGTAAAGGGATAGACCTGGCGCTGGGCGGCTCAATCATCCGTAAAAAAGATTTTGAATGGTCGGCCAGGCTGGTATTTTCCTACAACACCAATAAGGTAACAGATGCGCGGTATAACGTTACCAATTCACTGCTGCAAAGCGGAGGCCCCGGAGGTCCCATTAAGGATCTGCCTACAGATTACCTGATGGTATTCCGCTACGCGGGATTGGATAAGAACGGCAGCCCGCTGGTCATTGGCGGTAAAGGCGATACGCTGAATATTTACCAGTCGCCCAAAGATATCAGCGATCTTAAAAATGCAGGCCGCCTGGCCCCGCCTTATTTTGGCAGCTTTACACAAACCATCCGTTATAAAGGGCTTACCCTGTTCATTATGGCTACCTATAAATTAGGTTATGTTTTCCAGCGGCCCGTGCCCAGTGAATATCCAGGCAGGTACGGCTTTCTGAACTATGACTACAATAACCTGATGGCGCAGCGCTGGCGTAAACCCGGTGATGAGGCCTTTACCAATGTACCGGGCCTGCTGGGCAATGGTATTACCGGGCAGGTAAGATATGCCAATGCAGACATCAATGTGCTGCCCGGCGATCATATCAGGCTGCGGGAAGTATCCCTGAGCTATGAGCTGCCTGCCTCCCTGTACCGCGGCCTGCCTTTTAAGAACATTACGTTTTCAGGAGCTGCCAGGAACCTGGCAATATTATGGGCCAAGAACAGCGACGGCATTGATCCTGATTTTCCGCCAACCATCAGGAACCTGAAGCTGCCGCCTTCTGCCTCCTATAATTTTTCCCTGAACATTGGTTTCTGATCTTACCATAAAACGCAGTTAAATGAAACCGGGCATGAGACATTTTCTCACACAGAGGCATGTTAATGCGAGGTTCCATCTGACCCCTAAAAAAAGTCAGATCGACGAAGGAGATCCATTGAGGCAAATAAGAAGACAGATAACTACGAGATAAATATTAACAGATGACACGTAACAATATATTCTTTCTGATGATGATGACCGCCGCCCTGGTAACAGGCTGCAGCAAGTACACCGATATAAAAACAGAAGGGGCGCTTACGCCGGGCGATTATATCAACTTCCGTTACCTGATGAATAGTCCGGACCTGGAACGGTCGGCTGATATGCCGGACATGACCTCCGATGACATACAGTATAAAGACACCGGTATGCAGCAAAGCCTTTCCAATGAATACCGCAATGCCTATATGTGGGCCGCGCAGTATTATGATGCGCTTGCCCCGGATCAGGACTGGCGTGTATTATATGCCACCAACTATAGCTGTAACCTGGTGATACGGGATGTAATGGGCAGCAATGGCGGCACCGTGCAGCTGAAAAGCGAGGTGCTGGCAGAAGCGCGTGTACACCGCGCCTATGATTACTTTATGCTGGTGAACATGTATGGCAAACAATATAATGAAAGCACACAGGCCACTGACCTGGGTGTGCCTTTGGTATTGCAACCGGATGTAGCGGAAGCAGCAGTACGCGGTACGGTGAAAGAAGCATATGACAATATTTTGCAGGACCTGCAGGCAGCCATACCTGCGTTACCGGAAAAGAGCAGCTATAACATCTATCCATCCAAAGCAGCTGCCTATGCTATACTGGCAAAGGTGTACCTGCAAATGGGCCGTTATAAGGATGCCGGTGGGTATGCAGATAGTGCGCTGACCATTCAGCATACCTTACTGAACCTGCCCACCCTCAGCAGCTACCCGCAGCGTACGGATAATCCCGAGATCATTCTTTCCAAAACAGCCGGCAGCAGCCATGCGTATTCCGCCCGGCAGGTGTTAAGTGATGAGCTGCTGGCCTTATACGATCCGAAGGATCTCAGGTACAGCTATTTTACCCAGGACTATACACAGGGTAGTAACGTATACCGGGTATACGCCAAAGAGAATGTAAGCGGCAGTAACCGTAATATTGGCCCCTCTGTTCCGGAAATGCTGCTAATAAAAGCAGAATGCCAGGCAAGGGCCGGAGAGGCCGGCAATGCTATGAATACGGTAAATACGTTAAGGGCTGCCCGCTTCACCGCTGCGGATTATACCCCGCTTAGCGCTACCAGTGCCGATGATGCGCTGCAGAAAGTATTGCAGGAAAGAAGGCGGGAGCTTTGCTTTAGCTGCGCACGCTGGTTTGATCAGAAACGGCTTTTCACAGACAGCCGTTTTGCAAAAGACATTACACGCACCAACCTGCTTACCGGTGAAACATTCACCCTAAGCCCCGGCAGCAACCGCTATTTATTTCCAATACCGCAGTATAATATCCAACTGAATCCGGCGCTGGTACAAAACCCGAGATAGCAATAATCATAGAGCAAAATATAAAGTGATCCGCAGATGAATAAGTTACAAATGGCCCTGGCAGCGCCTTTAATATTGCTGGCAGGTGTGGCAGGCGCGCAGCACGCTACGAAATTCTACCCCGAAAGACCCATCGCAGGCGATTCCATTACCATTTCCTATAACCCGGACAGTACCACGCTGAAAGGCCTGGCGCCGGTAAGCGGCGTACTCTGGTTATACCGGAATAACAATTGGGAAACGCACGACCTGAACATGCAGATGACCGATTCCGGCTGGGTAGCAAAATATTTATTGCCGGACAA
The DNA here is from genome assembly GCF_036569125.1 of Chitinophaga sp. Lineage (GTDB taxonomy): Bacteria > Bacteroidota > Bacteroidia > Chitinophagales > Chitinophagaceae > Chitinophaga. Next base: position 6,971 of record NZ_DATCRF010000330.1, read on the forward strand.
CGCTGCATTCATGGTTTCCAATTTTACAGCAAATGGTATTACAGATAAAGGCGGAAAGCTGACCTATGCCGCATTGATCTCAGACAAGAACGGCCGGCAAATGCCTACCGCTTATGCTGCCTGGGCATTCCTGCGC
>NZ_DATCRF010000331.1:0-19711 GCF_036569125.1 Chitinophaga sp.
AAGCTACCCTGGTAGAGATCAAAGACCGTTACATACCCGGCGTTAATGAAACATCGGATATTCCCGCATTCAGCACCACCAACCGGAACTTTACGCAAAGCACCCGCTTCCTGGAAAAGGCCGATTTCCTGCGCCTGAAGAATGTGAGCCTGTCTTATGATATACCTAAGTCAAGGATAAAAAATGTGCTGGGCGTTAAGGTATTTGTAAGCGCCACCAACCTGCTCACTTTCACCGGTTACAGCGGCATAGATCCGGAAGCTAATTCCGATGCAGGCGATCTGCGGCAGGGTATTGACTTTGGCTCTTACCCGAATGCAAAAACCATTACCGGGGGCGTTACCCTTAGCTTTTAAATATAACGTACATGATTAAACGACTTCACATGAAAAAGATATACATAGCGGCCTTGCTGCTGCTCACAGCAGGCTGCAGCAAAGAGTTAACGGAAAATCCCAGGGGCCTGGTAGGCGGCGCTGCTGCATTAAGCAGCCAGGCAGGCCTTGAATCAGCGCTCACCGGTGCATACGGTAGCTTAATGGTGCCCTGGACCAGCGGCTTTACCAGCGTATCGCAAATTGCTATGACCATGGGCGGCGATGACCTCACCACCCACCCCGGCTCCAATAAAGAAGAATTCCGGGAGTTTGACCGCTTTAATGTAACCTCTCTTAACAGCCGCATGACACCCATCTGGCTGGGCTGTTACAAAACCATACAATCCACCACCAACATCATCAACAACTATACGCAGGTGCTGGATGGCAACCAAACCACGGTACAAACCATTGTGGGGGAAGCCAGCTTCCTGCGCGCGCTCAGCTACTACTGGCTTACGCGCCTCTGGGGCGAGGTGCCCATTATTCCCTCTGAGCAATACTCCCCGGAATTATTGACCCTTACCAAAAGCAAGCCTGCTGAAATATACAAGCTGATAGAGGCAGACCTGGCAAGAGCGGAGGAATGGGTGCCCAACAAAAAGCGCGATCCGGGAAGACCCAACAAAGGCTCTGTAAAAGCGCTGCTGGCAGATGTGTACCTCACAGAAGCCGGCTGGCCGCTGAAAGATCAGTCCAAATACGCCCTGGCAGCCGCTAAGGCCAAAGAGGTGATAGACCATAAAGCAGATTACAGCTTTGACCTGTACCAGGATGGTTTTCTGAAGATCTTTGCCGGTGGCACGGTAGAAGATGTGTTCACGCTTTTCACCCGCGGGCAATGGTCTACCTACAACTCCTTTTACGGCCTTTCCACCATGCCGGAGAATGAAGGCGGCTGGAGCGATTTTTTCCCTGAGCTGAAATTCTTTAACAACTTCCCGGCAGGCTCCCGGAAGGATGCTACTTTCTCCACCGAATTTGTGGTAAGTGGCGATACTATTCCCTGGCAGCAAACCACCACCAAACACCCTTATTATAAAAAGTTCACCATACAGCAGGCGGGCGATAAAGCCGTGTATATGTCTAACAACCCGGTGATCATGATCCGGTATGCGCATGTGCTGCTGATCTATGCAGAGGCGCAGGCAAGATCTGCAGGCACGCCTAACGCAGACGCATATACTGCGGTGAATGCCGTGCGCCAGCGTGCAGGTTTACCTGCCCTGACCGCAAATATGACGGGCGCTGATTTTGCCGCAGCAGTGGTAAATGAACGCGCCTGGGAATTTGCCGGTGAATGGAACCGCTGGTTCGACCTGGTGCGGCTGGACCAGGTAGCCGCTGCCAATGCCGGTAAAGACCCTGCCGACCTGCAGCCCGCAGGCGCCATCAGCCAGGCCAGTTACTGGATGCCCATACCCGGTGTAGATGCATTGGTGAACCCGAATTTATAAAAATGAAAAATGTAAAATCTTAAACCGACGAAGGAGGTTCATAGAGACCATTTAAAAGACTTTATGAACGAGATAAATGTAAAATGTAAAAGTGGATGCAGCGGATAAGGGACCGCATTCCACTTTTACGTTTAAGATTTTACATTTGAAATTTTACATTCCCTCACACAGCTTATTTCCCCACGTAAAAATGAAACGTTATGAGAAACATTTCAACACTCTTTGTGTTGCTGCTTGGCATGCTGTTAAGCGGCAACAGGCTCCATGCGCAATTCCTGCTGCTGGATGATATGGAAGGCAATGGCCCCTGTGCAGGCAGGTGGACCTATTACGCCGGAAATACCACTACCGGCAAGGTGGAATTTGGAGTACCCAATCCCAGCATCTCCACCGTGAATCCAAGCCCGCTGGTGGCCAAATTCACCAAAGACACTACCTGCTTTGAATACATGACCGCGGCCTGCAGCCTCAGAGATTCTTTTGACCTGAAGGCCAACAGCATCTTTAAAATGCTGGTATACAGCAGCACGCAGGACGAGATCATGTTTAAGCTGCAGCCCGGCAGCAACTATTCAAAAGCAGTGTACTTCACCTACAAAGTAAGCCGCATTAATCAATGGGAAGAAGCTACTTTCAACTTCCAGAGCGTAAAGAACAGAACAGACTTTAACACCATTGAAGTACATTTTATTGATGGCAAAAAAGCCAATGGCATCCTGTACTTTGACCTGGTGCAGGGCCCCAACTCCACCGGCATTACCCTGAAGGACACCAGCATTTTAATGGGCCAGGAAAACGGCGCCACGCTTACAGCCACAGTACGCGGCAGTAAGTTTGACAGCGTGTTAACCACCGCCGGCTGGACCAGCACCAACCTGCCCGCAGGTGTAAGCATCGGTAACGTACAGCGCATAAACGATACTACTGCGCGTATTACGTTAAGCGGTAACTCTCCGGCCAATTATTCCCGCACTACGCTGAAGCTGAACGTAGCCGGCGGCGAGCTGGCAAGCGCCAACACCACCAGCTACCAGGCCAAAGGCAACGTAGTATTTGAAGGCAATCCCAACTGGACGGAGATCTTTTACGATGATTTTAATACAAACGGCAAGCCCGATGCCACCAAATGGAAAGTAGATCCGCAGCCTAAAGGATGGATCAATGGTGAGCAGCAGGTATACACCGATACCACGCACGATAATGCGCTTGTAAAAGATGGTAAGCTCATTATTAAAGGCAAGAAGGATTTCCCAACCGGCAACAGCGCAGAACCCTGGTCATCCGCCCGCCTGATCACGCAGGGCAAGCTGGATTTCAAGTACGGAAAAGTGGATGTACGCGCTAAGCTGCCCCGTGCACGCGGCTCCTGGCCTGCCATCTGGCTTATGCCTACCAGCAGCGCCTATGGCGGCTGGCCCAAAAGCGGGGAGCTGGATATGATGGAGCATGTAGGTAATAACTTTGGCACCGTACTCTCTACCGTGCACACGCAAAACCATAACTGGACCAACGGCGGCCAGGTATCGGCCACCAAAAAGCTGATGGATGCAGATACCGTGTACCATACCTATAGCATGGAATGGGGCGCCGATTCCATCACCTTCAGCTACGACAGCATTCATGTGCTTACTTACCCCAACCCGCATACCGACTGGAAAGACTGGCCTTTTGATCAGCAATTTTACCTGATCCTGAATGTGGCCATTGGCGGCGGCATGGGCGGCGCCATTGTAGAAGCAGACTGGCCGGATAGCATGGTGGTGGATTATGTACGCATTTCCCAGAAAGGGTTAGGCACACCGGTGTTGGATACCGTAACCGTAACACCCGCCACCCTATCGTTTTTGCCGGGTAAAACGCAGCAGTACACCGCCAAAATACTGGACCAGAACGGGCGGCCCATAGCTGCCACACCGGTATGGAGCATAACCGGCGCAGGTAACAGCATTACTGCCAATGGCCTGGCCACGCTAAATGATACCGCTATTATTACCGCTACCGTAACCGTAAACGGCGTTACCAAAACAGGCGTAGTACGCGCCAACAAACGCGCCGCCAATTACAAAACCATCCCCGTAAAGATACAGGCGGAAAGTTTTGATAACGGGAACGCCTGTTGTACGGAAACCACCGCAGATACCGGCGGCGGGCTGGATGTGAGCTACATAGGCAGCGGCACCTGGTTTGAATATGATATTAATGTACCGGACAGCAGCGAATACCGCATCCAGTTCCGCGTAGCGGTAAATACAGCCTCCAGCCTGAAAATACAGCTGGATACTACTACCCTGCAAACAGTAACACTGCCGGCAAGCGGCGGCTGGCAAAAATGGAGCACAGTAACTTCATTGCCTATACGCTTATTACCAGGCCAGAAAACTATCCGCATCACCGCTAATAAAGACGGCTGGAACTTTAACTGGCTGCGCTTTATACGCACCGATTCTATTCCATTAACACGCATTGCCGTTAAGCCGGATACAGTGACCCTTAACACCGGTGAAACCAAACAGTTCACCGCCACCGGTTACGGGCAGGATAGCAGTGTGTTTATGATCCAGCCGGTATGGTCTGTTTCCGGTACAGGCAATACCATCAGCGCCAGTGGCCTGTTAAACGCCCCTGCTGCCGGCAATTACACCATTACAGCCACAGAAGGCGCTGTAAGCGGTACTGCCACAGCCGTAGTGAAAGCCGTTTATGCCTGCTCCGTTAATGATAAATATGAAGCGGAAAGCGCCTCCAACCGCGCTACCACTCCCGTGCTGGAAACCTGCACAGATACAGGCGGCGGGCAGGATTTTACCAACCTGCATGTAAACGACTGGTTTGCATATAACACGCTGAACGTACCTGCAGCGGGTACATACACCATCAGCTTCCGGGTATCTGCCACTGCGCCTGCTAAATTATGGGTAGGCCATAGCGGTTATAACTTTGGCAGTGTTGATATCCCCTCCACCGGCGGAACCTGGCAAACCATTACAGATACCATTACTTTGCCGGCCCTCTCCTATACAGGCATCCATGTGCAGTCGGGCACGTTTAAGTTCAACTGGTTCAGCATCAGTAACTGCGATACAGCGGCCGGCTCCTCCGCTGCCCGTATGGCTTACAGCAGTGTAAAAACCGGTATTGAAACAGGCGATGTAAAAAGCGTGCGGCTGTACCCCAATCCTACCACCGACCAGCTGACCCTGGAATTGCAGGAACCGGTGTACCGCGTATGCACCTTGCTTGATATGCAGGGCAATGTAGTAAAACAATGGGTACTCAGTAAAGGGCAAACCAGGGTAACCAGGCACATTGGCTTCCTGGTACCGGGTACGTACCTCTTAAAATTAGAAAATGAGCACAAACAGGTCACTTTAAAAGTGGTGAAATACTAATTGAAAAGTAAAAAAGCAAAAGGCAAAAAATAAAAAAGGAATGCAGCGGTCAGGTTCAAACCTTCGCTGCATTCCTTTTTTTATTTTTACTTTTTAACTTTTAACTTAACACTGCGGCCCCACTGCAATCGGTATCATGCTATTATTTTTTATTTTCAGCTAAAAACCTTTACTTTGGTTTAACAGACTTATTCAGATCAGCAGCAGCAACATTACAGGTTATTATAGATTAATTATTATTCATCACCTCAAACCACGTATACTCAAATAACCGTTCCTAATTCGCTTTAAGCAGTGCACATGAACCTACGTAAAACCCTCTACACTGTTATCGACATGGGTACCGGCCCGGTCAGGGACCGCCATGAAAAATTACTCATCAACAAAGTTAATGGGGTTGCCTGTTCACTGATCGTGCTAAGCCTGATCTTCGGCCTCCTCTTCTACATACTTTCCGGGCACCTGCTTATACTAATAGCAACCACGGTAGAAAGCCTGCTCTTTGTGCTGATCATTGCCCTTAACTATTATAAAAAACATGCGCTGGCAGCACTGGGCCTGCAGCTGGTGCTAAATGCAGCTATCCTGTATTTTGGCCTGTTACTGGGCAAAGCAATAGACGGGCTTTGGCTGGCGCTGTTCCTGATCGTTACCTCTTTCCTGTTCCTGAAAACCGCTGTGGCAAGGCGTATCAGCCTCACAGGCGGCATCATTTCCCTGGTATTGATAGAGCTGAATAAATTTTACCCCGTAATAACACCATTCCCCTTTACGCCTGCAGTGCTGCTGGTAGTGCATTACTCCGCCATTGCCGTAATACTGTTCATTACAGTGCTTACTTTAATGCATTACCTGCAATACAACAAGCTGCTGGTAACTGCCGTAAAAGGGCAAACCCGTGAGCTGGAAAACGCCAACCGCTCCCTGAAAGTATTTATGCGCGAGCTTACGCATGAGATCCGTACCCCGCTGAACGCCATTTACAGTATAGCACAGCTGAAACTGATGGATGCGCCGGACAGCCTTACCAATGAGCACCTGCACTATGCCTGCCATAACGTGTTAAGCATTATAAACAATGTGCAGGACCGCAGTAAAATGGAAGCAGGCAAGCCCGATGAGGTAAAACGCGAAGCCTTTGATGTACGCAGCTGGATCCGGGAGGTGTGCAACATTTACAGCTACCTGGCCCGCACCAAAGGAGTGCAGATAGAAGTGGAAACAGGAGAACAGCTGCCCGCCCTCATGTATGAGGACAAAGCCACGCTTACCAAGATCGCTAATAACATTATAGGCAATGCCATTAAGTTCAGCCCGAAAAATACAACCGTTACCGTTAGTATGCACCAGGTGAACGGGCAGTGGCACCTGGCAGTAGCAGACCAGGGCGCAGGCATAAGCCGGGAAAAGATAGCCACCCTGTTTGATGAATTTACCCGGGAGCGCATCAACTTTGCAGAAGGCACGGGACTGGGTTTAAACATAGCGCAAAAGCTGGCCGTTCAGCTGCAGGGCCATATACAGGTGCTCAGCGAGCTGGGTAAAGGCACTATGTTCATTATATGCCTGCCGGTGCATGAATGTAAAGAGATCAGTGTGGCAGATGGCCACCCGGAACATATTGACAACCATCTTTTCCATGGGCGAAAAGTGCTGCTGGTAGAGGATGACCATATGAGCCAGCAATACCTGCATAAATACCTGCACAGTAAAGGTTTTGAAGTAATAGTGGCAGAGGATGGCATGGAAGGGCTTTACCGCGCCACCTGCGACCATTTCGATCTTATTATTTCAGATATAGGGCTGCCCCGCATGGAAGGCCGGGAGCTGCTGGCACGCCTGAAAGCCAATAAGTACCTGGCCCATGTACCGGTGATCATTACCTCGGCAGACACGGCTATTACGGAAGACCTGCTGCATGCAGGAGCCGCAGGCTGCCTGGTAAAACCCGTGGATTTTAAACAGCTGCATAAAGTATTGAAAGACACTATAATTCAGGCAATACTGGCTCCGGAGCACAGGGCTTAAGCACCCCGGCAGGCACTTTTTGCAATTTTAGTTAAAATGCTTTACCTTGTTGGTGATTAGCTTCAGCTCAGCACATACTCAATAACCATAATCTTTAACCATCTCGTATGAATGCCTGTGGCAGGTTACGCTGACTTCAATTAACGCTACTCCCTTATGGCGATATTAAGGAACATTATAAGAACCGGTACCCAAAATGTGGATGACATAGCCAAACATGCTATTATAGCGGTAAACCGCTTTAGCCTGGTATCTCTCATTTTAACTTCCTGCTTTGGAATTGTTTTCTATATACTAACCGGAGAGCTGCAGATCCTGGCAGCCGGCTTAACGGAAGCTACTTTGCTGGCAGGCGTATTATGGCTCAACAGCCGGCATAAACACCTGTGGGCCAGCTATGCCTACATATGCATTATTAATGCTTCCCTGGTATATTTCAGCGGCATCCTGGCCGCTATTATAGAAGTGCACCTGGCTTTTTTGCTGATGTTCGGCGCCTCGCTGCTGTTCTTCCGGAAAGACAGGGACCGCATGATCAGCATTGGTATTACGGCGCTTACCTTACTGATCTGTGAATACAACTACTCCTACCCTTTTATAAACCCCATCTTAAAAACAGATTACGAGCAGATGCTCCTGCGCTGGCTGGCCCGGCCCGGCATTATTTTGCTGGATTCCCTGGTGCTGTGGTATTACAAAAAAACCAACGAAGCGCTGTACAACGATCTGATGAAACGCTCCAAAGAGCTGGAAGCCGCTAATACTTCCAAGAACTTTTTTATACGCGTTACCAACCATGAGCTGAAAGGACCATTAAATGCCATTCACGAGATCAGCCAAACCCTGCTGCTGAATGATGAGGTGGATGAAAGCCCCTCCCTGAAGCCGCTGGCAGAGGACCTGTACACAGCCAGCACTACCGCCATGCAGGAGGTGACCAATGTGCTGGATATGTCGCAGATAGAAGCAGGGAAAATTAACCAGGTAGATAACAGCCCCATTAACATACGGCAGTTCCTGATGAACCTGTGCAAGGTGCACCAGTATACCGCCAACCGCAAAAAGGTAAGCATAGTAACAGAGTTCCATGACCAGCTGCCGCTTACCATTATCAGCGATAAGGCCAAGCTCACCAAAGTAATGAGCAACCTGCTGGTGAATGCTGTAAAATTTACCGCCCCTAAAAGCCGCGTAACGGTAAAGGCCTACGTAAAGGATGGCCTGCTGTATATGGCAGTAAAAGACCGGGGTAAAGGTATTGAGCGGGAACGCCTGCACACCATCTTTGACCCGTTTGAAACAGAACAGAATAACCTGATGGAAGGCAGCGGCCTGGGATTGTTTATTACCCGCCACTTTATAGAGCTGCTGGGCGGAAAGATCGCTGTGAACAGCAGCCCAAAGGAAGGCACTGTTTTTACCCTTCATATGCCGCTCACCACCGGGCAGGCAGCACCGCAGGATGTGCAGCAGCCCGCCATTGCAGCCGCTGATTACAGCGGTAAAAAAGTGCTGATCTGTGAAGATGATGAAATAAGCCGGGTATACCTGGCCAAGTTCCTGGAAAGAACCGGCTGCACTACGCTGCTGGCAGATAACGGCGCCAATGCCATTAACCTTGCCCAGCAGGAAATGCCCGACCTTTTGATCCTGGATTCCCATATGCCGGTAATGAGCGGCAAGGAAACGATCACGCATATACGCAAACATCCGCAGCTGGCGCATTTACCCATAATAGTGATTTCCGGTGATGCTTATAGCGGGGAAAGTGAAGAGCTGCTTACCGCCGGCGCCAGTGAATACCTGCTAAAACCCGTGAGCTTTAGAACACTGAGCGACGTGATGCGCAAATACCTCACTTCCCCGGTAAATAACAAGCGGCTGCCGCCGGCTCAGGCCATCCGGTAGCGGGCAGTATCCGTCCAGCTCCAGTCAATATTCCCGCGCATCATAGTGGCCAGCGCATTTACAAAACGCAGCAGCTCTTTATTAACAGCATCCTCAAAAACCGGCAGCTGTGCAGCCAGCCGTATAAATTCCTTCACCTTATCATCATGGATCTGGGTGGCTTTAAACACAGCATCTTCCAGCGTCAGGTGTTCATGATTTTTCAGTAACATCACCAGGTTCATTTCATCGCCCTGCTGCAGCTCCTTGCGGTAAGAAAAAAGGTCGTTGGCATAACAGATGGTATCAGAGCACAGCGTAATAAGGGTTTGCACGGTAGTATGCCAGCGTACTTCCTCCGGCAAATGAATATCCTCCATGATCTCTACCAGGTCTGCAAAAAAATTAGCGCCGCCAAACTCCTGCCGGAACTGCATGTACTCAGCTACTGCAGGCATGCGGTTTTGCTTCACCAGCTCTATACGCCATAGGTTTGCTACAAAGGCCCGTTTCATACTTTCTGCAAAACGGTTTTGCCAGGCAGCTGTGCTCAGGCGGCAGATCCTTTCCCAGAAATCGCTGATGGCCGCCAGCGAAGGGCCGTGCTTTTCCAGGGTTTTGGTTTCATGTAACACCAGGATGCGGCGTACCTGCTCAAGGAACAATTCAAAGTTCTCTTTTTTACGCACCGCTTCCGTATCAGCGGTAGCTTCGTCGTACTGATCGTCCAATACAAATAAAAGGGTGTTCAGATCTGCAGCTATGCATAATGCTTCCAGGTTAGCATTTGGAAACATACGCGCCACCATCCAGGTGAACCGCTGCTGCCGGTAATGGTCCATTACTTCATTGGTGTTGATAAGGTGAAACGCTCTTGCCCAGTAAGTGGTATGCGCGTCTGCCTGTTCAACCAACGGGTTTAAACGGGTAGGAAAAGGACAATACAATGCCGGATTGCCCGTAGAGCTTTTAATGAGTGCCATAGGAAATAAATTTTGTTTGAGGATAATATAGCTAAATTTGATCAATGTGGGGATAACCTATGCAATGCAGGCCCATTACGGCTTTCCGACTGAAATTATTTTGCAGTATCGCTGGCGAATTAATAATTAAAAATTAATAATTATAAAGTAAAACAATAAATGTAAAAGTATAATATGGTAGCTATTGGGGGATGCTTAATAAGATTACTATATGGTTAAAATGAGAGAAGAATATAAAAAATAAATGCAGCGATATGGAACATATATCCTACATCGCTGCATTTTATTTTACCTTTTACTTTTTTACTTACTTCCTCGCTCTACGCTATTAATTATTAATTCTTAATTTTTACTTTATCCAGCAGCTCCCGCGCAGTAACCTCCCCGCTGTCTGCCGCCATGCTTAACCAGAACATAGCATAGGTTTCATTTTTTTCTACGGCCAGCCCATTCAGATAATAGCAGCCTACTTCCTTTTGTGCAACGGTTTTCCCGGCTTCAGCGGCCTGTAAAAAGTAACGGAATGCTTTCAGGTGATCGGCTTTGCTAACGGCATTGCGCTCGTAAAATTCCGCCAGGTAATACATAGATTCTACATGCCCTACTGCGGCAGAGCGCTCATATAACCCCAGGGCTATACGAATATTATAGTCATTGGCTACACCCAGTTGCGGCTGTAATAGCCCTTTGCTATCATAGGCAAAAGTGCCTTTGAGCAGCTCAAAGGCCAGGCGGTTCTGGCATTCGGAACCTGCCACGGTAGCGCCCTGGTGCAGGTAACGCGCGGCTGACTTCAGGTTGCGGGCTTTATGATCTCCATAAAAAACAGCTTTAAAGGCAGGGAAGCAGCAGCCTTCTTCATCCTGCAGGTCCTGGTCGGCGGCTTTGCAATACCACTCTGCAGCGGCATAGGGATCGCGGTCTTCCTCATAGCCTTTATCAAAGTAACGGGCCAGGCAGGCCATAGCCTTCAGGTAGCCCAGGGAGGCGCTTTTCATAAGATATTCCAGCGCCATTTTACGGTCATCTTTATTAGGCTTAAAGAAGTAACCGGGTACTACATGCACCCCTCTCCACAACAGGCGGCCCTCATAAATGCGCTTGCCTACCAGGTAGTAACAATGTATGCTGCCATAGTGCATGCCCAGGTTCACGTAATGTGTGGCGGCGCTGTAGTCGTGTGTGCGGGAGCGCTTTTCCAGCTCCAGCTCAGCCAGGCGGGCGCAGGCCCAGCCATTGCCCTGCTGCACAATATTTTCCAGTATATGAATGGCTTTTACGCGGTTAATGATGCCGGTATTACCGTCCTCACCCCTCCAGTATAGCTGCGCCAGCTGCTCACCGGCAGAAGTATAACCTTCCTGCAGGGCCATCTGGTAATAGTTCAGCGCTTTTAAAAGATGGATGGATTGAGCGTTTAGCCCTTTCCGGTAGATATCGCCCAAACGCATCATGGCAGCCGGATGCCCATAACGGGCAGCACGCCGGTAGTATACCACTGCCTGGTGGCTGGCAGGATCGGCCTGGCTTAAACAGCCGGCATAATCGTATAACAGCACTATATTCTCAGGGTGGTAAGAGAGCGCTTCCTTGAAGTAGAGCAGGGCTTTTCCCCAATCCTTACGGCAGGCGTAAAACCGCGCCAGCGCCGCAGCGCCACGGTGGGGCGCCAGGCGGTACATGGTTTCAATATGCGGAAGCGCCTCTGAGGGTGCATTTTTACCCAGCCAGCAGTAAAATGCATAGTGGCCGCGGTATACGGCGCGCACCTCATTACGGGCGTCGGCGGGCAGGCCGCTGTATAAAAGATAGGCGTAAGCCTGCATACTGTCCGACCATACATCCGGCGGGCGGTGGTACATCGGTTCGCCGTTCTTTACATTTACCTGGTGTATTTCGGGAGGTGTTTTGCGGAGAGCATCGAGCATGGCTATACGTAAAGTAATGGAGCCGGGCTCCAGCTGCAGCGCTTTTTTATACCAGTAAGGAAGCTGGTGCAGGTCGCCGGTTTCATCCAGCGTAAATTCTTTGGCAGTGCCATAACGCGGGTCTACCGCGTTCATATAGCCCAGGTATAACCAGGCATGGAACGGCCTGCGGGAAAGCGTTACCGCTGTTTCCAGCAGCTCGCCGGCATGGTCCATGCCATCTTTCAGGCTTTTTAAACTGTAAACAGATGCGGATGCTACGGGCAGTGTGCCCCTTTTCGTATAGGCGTCGGACAGGATACAATCTGCAAGGATAATATGCGCTGCATAGGATTGCGGATAGCGGGCCTGCCATTGTGCGGCCAGCTGCCAGGCACTTTTTAGTTTAATAGGATAGTACCGCAGATATTTTTCCAGGTCGCCCGGAGTATTCTCCTGCTCTTGTTCGTAACGCTCCTGTACTCCCCGGTATAAATATTCCAGTGTATCAATATCCTCCTCACGCACCAGTTCCAGTAAAAAAAGATAGTTTTTCAATCCGTTGTTCTGCATCATTGTTTCACCACATAATAGTATTGGTTAAAGGGTTACTGTTGTTCTGCAGGAACTGCTTTCAAGCGGATACAGGCCCCAGTGCAAGTTCTGCAATTTACGACGGTAAAATGTTAATAAGATGTAAATGATGAATTGTTTACTAATACGGACAAGAGATTTGTGTGGACGAAGTCCACAGTCCACGGACCATAGTCCATTGTCCATTGCATACTGCGCAGGATGGATGGTGCGGGAAATGGAGGGAGATGTTTATAATGTTTATGAGCAATTCAATAGACTATCGGCTGTAAGTATCAGCTTACACAAAAGTATTCATCACACGTGCTATGCAATGAACTATGGACCATCGGCCATGGACTATCAGCGCATCACGAAACGGAAGAGAAACCATTCCCTTTTCTATGCAGCTGTTCCAGCAAACGGGTGGCAATTGCATTTACCAGGTCGTTGTCTACAATACTGGATAATACAGGTTTAAGCGTACCGTTCTCCTGGCGGTAGTAATCTATAGCATGATCTTCATCTATCACCGCCCGGTAAAACGTTGCCCCTTGTTCATGATGCAGGTGGATGTTAACAATGTGATTTTTCCCCTGCAGGTCAAAGTCGAGGATAAATTCCATTCTACAAAATACGAAAATTGCCGTATTTAGGCATCACCGTTTTACCGGCGGCGCCACCTGATTGCGTATTGGCTCAAACAAGCCACCACCGGGCATTCCCGGTTATTTGTACGGAATAGCTATTACATTCAGGGAAGCAGGGGCTGCATTAATAGCCAGGCGGTTACCGGCAGTGAGCGGGTGCGTAACCGGTACTACTTTCCCGGGATCATCCAGCGTATTAATAGCTAAGGTATTGGCGGTAAGCACCTGTTGCTGTGCAGCGCCTTTAGCGGCCTGTACCCCCTGCAGGTTTATTTGCAGGGATTGCGCATGTGCCGATACATTCACAATTTTCAGGATCACCTGTTTTGCGGCAGCATCTATAGTTGCGCTGGCGTACAGGCTGTCTTTACCGGCCAGCACGGCGCCACTCTGCAGGATGGGCACTACCTGGGTGCCTTTATTTGCCGAAAATAGCTTTTGCACATAATAGTTAGGGGTGCCAACGGCCCGCAGGTTATCGAACCAGATAAGGTCCGGGCGCCATTGCCACGCTTCCACATGCGCAAACAGCGGTGCGTAGGATGCCATCTGCACCACATCGGCATTACGTTCCAGCCCGGTCATAAAAGCAGCTTCCGCCAGGGCGCTGCCCCAGGTATTACGGCTTTCGGGCTCCGTACCTTCTTTGGTATGGGCGGCATATTCACCGGCAAAGATCTTAGGCCCCTTGTTGCGGTCGTAATTATCGTAACGGGATGCGTTTGAAAGGAACCACTGCGGGGGCATGTAATAATGTTCATCGATAAAATCGGCCCGGCTGCCTTTCAGCTCTTTCCACAAATAATCAAACATAGGGCCTTTGGAGAACGGGCCTGCGCTGGATACCAGCTTAATATCCGGGTATTTTGATTTAATGGCCTGCTCAAAGATCTTGTAGCGCTCTATGTACTGCGGGTCCCACTGTTCATTGCCCACACCCATCATGGTTAAATGGAACGGCGCAGGGTGGCCCATAGCGGCACGCAGCGCGCCCCATTTGCTGCCGGCATCGCCATTGGCAAACTCAATGAGGTCCAGCGCATCCTGTACGTAAGGGTCCAGCTCATTCATGGCTACCACCTCGCCGGTATTGAACTGGCAGGCCATGCCGCAGTTAAGAATGGGCAATGGTGCAGCGCCAATATCTTCCGCCAGCTGAAAATATTCAAAGAAACCCAGGCCAAAGCTCTGGAAATAATCCGGTGTAGAACGGTGTGAAAACTCGGTGTTCCAGCGGTTTACGATCAGGGTACGGTCCTCCGGCTTGCCTACTGTTTTCTTCCACTGATAACGGTTGGCCAGGTCGCGCCCTTCTACAATACAGCCGCCGGGAAAGCGGATGAACCCGGGTTTAAGATCGGCCAGCATTTGCGCCAGGTCGGCGCGCAGGCCATTGGGCCGGTTCTTCCAGGTATTGGCCGGGAACAGGGATACCATATCCAGGTCAATGCTCCCCTGCCCTTTGAACAACAGCTGCAGCTTACCTTTTGCAGCGGTGCCGGTAGCGGTAAGGGATACCTTATAGGGCTGCCAGCCGTCGTGGAAACCGCTGAGCGCAGCCTCCCCTATGGGCTGATCCTTTTCATCCAGCAGCACTACCCTGGCCTGCAAGCCGGTGCCGGCAGGCGCATTGGCCCACATGGAAAAATTATACTGCTGCCCCTTTGTAATGCCCATGCCGCGGAAGCCCTCATTGGATAAGCCATAGCTGCCATTGGGCGCATCTACCGTAAGGGCGGCGTAACGCGGGTTGGCCGTGTTGGCTTCCGTACGGTTTACGATGAGGATATGACCGGTATCTTTATTCTGTTTTATTTCTTTCCAGCCCATGAGCGGCGTAAAGAACTCAAAGGAGCGGTTCTTCACCAGCTCTGCATACAAACCGCCATCCGCCGCGAAGTTGATGTCTTCAAAGAAGATCCCCCACATATTGGGAGGCACATTGGTAATGGGTTTATTGGCCTGCACGGTGAGCTGGGTTTGTGCGAAGGCTGTAAGACCGGTGACAATAGCGGCGGTGAGTACGAACAGTTTTTTATAACGCATAGTTGTGGGTTGAATGGTTCAACTGCCATCCGTATTACAGGGCCGGATGGGACATACAATATACAACTATTCTTTTATTGTACAAATGACACTTAACGGAGAACTTACTGCCCTGTGGCTTATGCATAAGAAAAGCCCTGCCTCCGGTTTAATCCGGAGAACAGGGCGCTGTTATCAACCTTACCTTTTTTGTTCGCTATTAATAATTCGTGTTCTGTATCAGCACACCCTTACTCCGGTCAATCTCCTGCTGCGGTATGGGGAAGTAATAGTGTTTGGGACGTACAAAGGTACGTGCAGGTTCTATTACAGATCCATCATAGGCCAGCTTGGGTTTGTTGTAGTAAGTGGTGATGTCAATGAGCTTGGCTTTGTCCCAGCGCATAAGGTCCTGGTGGCGTTCGTTCTCACCACACAGCTCTACGCGGCGCTCATGCATCAGCTGCGGCATACCGGCGCCTGCTACGGGCGGCAGCGCGGCAGATGCGCGTTTGCGTACGGCATTGATCTCAGCATCACCTGCGCCTGCACCGGCAGTGCGGATCTTGGCTTCTGCTACCAGCAGGTAAATATCTGCGGAGCGCATGAGCGGTGTTTTTAGAGAATAGTTCAAACCGCCGGAAGGTTTCCATGCGCAGAACTTGCGGTAATGGCGGCCGGTGGTTGACAGGTCGGCGGTGTAGGTGGCTACTTCCGTACCAATGTCTATTTTATCGCCGGGGCCCATGAAGCAGATGGCTTTGCGCGGGTCATTGGCTTCAA
This sequence comes from Chitinophaga sp., assembly GCF_036569125.1. Classification (GTDB taxonomy): domain Bacteria; phylum Bacteroidota; class Bacteroidia; order Chitinophagales; family Chitinophagaceae; genus Chitinophaga. Next base: position 16,060 of record NZ_DATCRF010000331.1, read on the forward strand.
ATTCATCTACCAGCCCTTTTACAGGATAAAAGAAGCTCCAGCCACCCCATGCGCGCGGCGCGTGGTAAGTAATGAAGTCTGAGTAACCCCAGCCATCAACGGTTTGCACGGCCAGCAGCATTTCTGAGTTGTTGCCGGTAGCAACCGAAAAGTTATCGGCATAGTTGGTAGCCAGCGCATAGTTAGCGTTGGTGGTAACCTTGGTGCCGTATTCAATGGCTTTATCCAGCTTATTCCAGTCCATATACAGCTTGGTGAGCAGGCCCCAGGCGGTGCCTTTGCTTACACGGCCTTTGTCGCCGCTGGCCAGGGTTTCCGGCAGCAGGTCGGCAGCCTGTAACAGGTCTGATTCTATCTGGGTGCGCAGGGTATCGCTGCTTACTTTGGGCTTGTTATAGTTGCCGTTCAGCACATCATCTTCTGTAATGATGGGCGCCTCGCCATATACCAACAGCAAACGCCAGTAAGCGAATGCGCGGAAGAAATGCGCTTCACCCAGGCAGCGGTTCTTGATAGCAGGATCAATGTCCGTGATCTTGGGAATGTAGATGAGCGCATTGTTGGAGCGGTTAATGGTCTCATACTTCCAGCGCCAGCCTACCCTTACGGAATAGGTGGAGGCATCATACTTAAATTCTTCAATCACCTGGTCGTAGTCGTGATCCCCGCCGCGGATCTGATCATCCGAACAGTTGTCAAACACAAACTCATTAAAGCCGGTATAATCTTCTTCCAGCAAAATATTGTAAATGCCGGTAATGCCGTCCAGCGCATCGCTCTGGTTGCGCCAGTAGTTACCGGTAGTATAGCTTCCTTTAGGTTTTACGTCCAGCACATTGCAGGAGGCCGCCAGCAGGAACAGGGCGCAGGTACCTATATATATTATCCGTTGCATAATCTTGTCTTTTAAGTTCACCATATATGGTTAGAAATTAAGCGTTGCGCCAAAAGTAAAGCTCCTGGCCTGTGGGTAAGCTGCTACATCTACACCGCGCTGGCGGTTGCCGTCAGTACCGTTATAGCCAAGCATAGGTGTTAAGCCGGTATAGTTGGTAACAATGAACAGGTTTTGTGCGGCTACGTATACACGAAGATCCGAGATGCCGGTATTGCCCCACAGCTTTGCAGGAACAGTGTATCCCAGCGCCACATTGCGCAGCGTGAAATAGTTACCGCTTTCTACAAAGCGGTCAGATACGCGGAGGTTGTTATTGGCTACGTCGGTTGAAAGGGTCATGCGCGGCACCGTGTTGCTGGTGCCTTCTCCATGCCAGCGGTTCAGCGCCTCTGCATACATGTTGTATGGGTAGCCGGGGTCCATGCCCTGCATACGGTCGGCATTATACAGCTTTACACCTGCCACGCCGGTGAAGGACAGGCTAAGGTCAAAGCCTTTGTAATTAGCGCCGGCCTGGATGCCATAAGTCATTTTAGGATTGGGGCTGCCCAGGAAAGTACGGTCATTCTCATCTACTATACCATCGCCAGTCACATCCAGGAAGATCATATCACCGGGCTTAATATCCGCGCGGCGTGGATCTTTTGCAATGTTGGGATCATTATCTATCTGCGCCTGGTTCTGGTACACACCGCCTGTTTTCCAGCCGTAGAAGGATGCCAGGGGCTGCCCTTCATAGGTACGGGAAATTTCCGCACCCTGGCGGCCGTAGTTGGTGGAGCTGATATAGGAATCCTTATCATACAGCTGCGTTACCTTGTTCTTAATGAAAGAGGCATTGGCGGCTACATTGTAGCTGAACTCCTTGTTACCACCCTGGTAGCTGAGCTCTATTTCCCAGCCACGGTTATTCAGCTGGCCTATATTACGGTCAGGGATACCCGCAGTTCCATGCTCATCCAGCTCCGGCGCAGGTATCAGCATGTCGCGGGTATTCTTGTTAAAGTAAGTGATAGTAGCGTTCAGCTTATTTTCCAGCACGCCTATTTCTGCGCTGATGTTGGTCATCTCGGCTTTTTCCCAGGTAATATCCGGGTTAGCCAGGCGGGAGTTCCATATACCGGTGTAAGGATTTTCGCCGAATGAATAACGGCGGTCGCGGGTCATGGGCGCCAGGTATTGGAAATCGTTCACATTCTGGTTACCTAACTGGCCCCAGCCACCGGTTACTTTCAGGTTAGAGATAAAGGATACGCTATTTTTAAAGAACGTTTCGTCTGAAACGCGCCAGCCCAGTGAAAAGGCAGGAAAATAGCCCCAGCGTTTGCCTTCAGGGAAACGGGAAGAGCCATCTGCACGGAAGGTGGCCGTTAACAGGTATTTATCTTTAAAGCTGTAAAAGCCTCTTACAAAACCGGAGGCCAGTGCGCTCTGCGGATTAAAGTTACCGTTAATGGCGTGATAGTCGTTGCCATTATCCAGCACACGCTGATCGGGCGCTTCATCATTCAGCCCCCAGCTCTCTGCACGGAAGAAATAACCATTGGTGGTTTGTACGGAGTAACCACCGGTTAAGGTTACACGATGTTTTTGTGCAAACAGGTGGTTAAAGGTCAGGAACACCTCGCCCAGCTCTGATTTATTGCTTTCGCTGCGGTTCCACAGCTCGGAGTGGTCGCGGGTACGGGTCTGGTCCAGCACTTTGGGTACAAAGCTGTACTGGTTATAGATGCTGCCGTCAAAGCCGTAGTTGCCGCGCAGGGTTAAACCCTGCAGGATCTCGATCTCTGCATACACATTACCCAGCAGGCGGTAGTTCTTATTCCAGGTGTCGGTGGTTTGCGCGGTGAACACAGGGTTGTTAATATCCCCCAGCTCATTGCTGGCCTGTGAGGAGCCGTAGCTGCCATCAGGGTTCATTACCGGTATGGCCGGGTTAAAACGCAGGGCGCTGAACAGCAGACCGGTTTGGGATGAGTAGGTATCAAAACCCTGGTTCTGCTTGTAGCTCAGCTGCAGGTTCTCTCCTATTTTCAGGCGTTTACCCAGCTTATGCTCTGAATTAATACGCAGGGAATACCTTTTGAAATAGGTATTTTCCACCAGGCCTTTTTCATCATAATAACCGGCGCTGAACATATAGTTTGAGCTGTTGTTACCACCGCGGATGCTTACATCGGCATTGGTTACATTGCCGGAGCCCAGGATGGCATCCTGCCAGTTGGTGCGCTGGGTGGAATAGTAAGGATCATTCCACACCGGATCTACTGTACCGCCGGAATTAGCATACCGCTCTTTTTTCAGCATTACCAGCTCGGGCGCGGTAAGCAAAGGAATGGTACGGATGGCGTTGGATACGCCGCGGTATACATTGGCAGATGCACGCAGCTTTTCGCCGTAGTTACCTTTTTTAGTGGTGATGATGATAACCCCGTTGGCGGCACGTGTACCGTAGATGGCGGAGGAAGATGCATCTTTTAATATTTCCATGGAGGCGATGTCATTGGGGTTTACATCATTGATGCCGCTTGCGGGCACCCCGTCTATTACCACCAGTGGTTCTGCATTATTAATGGTGCCTGTACCGCGGATACGGATGCTGGGCGTGGTACCGGGCGATCCGTCGGAACGCACAATGTCCACACCGCTGGCCCGTCCCTGCAGGGCCTGGGCCGCATCGCTCACGGGCAGGTTCTTAATGTCGGCGCCTTTGATAGAGGAGATGGTACCCGTAGCATCGCGGCGGGTTTGTGT
>NZ_DATCRF010000332.1:0-20457 GCF_036569125.1 Chitinophaga sp.
TAAAAGACAAGCTGACCGGCGAACGCGCCGTGCTGGATTTTTTCAGCAAATACCAGGGGGCAGATGGTTCATTAAGAGGCACGCCCTATTGGAATTTTATAGATTGGGTAGGAGGGAAAGGATGGGATTTTGCCATGCCCCCAAAAGGCAGCGATGGCGCATCGGCCATCCTGGACCTGCAATTGCTGATGGCCTATCAATGGGCTGCTGAGCTGGAATCAGGCATGGGTATGCCGGCATATGCTGCGCTGTACCGTCAAAAAGCAGCGCAATTAAAGCAAACCATTCAGGCCAAATACTGGAATGCATCCAGGAAATTGTATGCGGATACGAATGAAAAAGATGTGTATTCGCAGCATGCTAATTCGCTGGCTATATTGGCTGGCTTAGTGGATCAAAAGGACCTGCCTGAAGTATGCAGGCACCTTTTAAACGATCATTCCCTGACCCAGTGCACCATTTATTTTAAATATTATCTGCACCAGGCGCTGACAAAAGGCGGCCTGGGAAATGATTACCTCAAATGGCTGGATGTATGGAGGGATAATATAAAAATGGGGTTAACAACCTGGGCTGAAATATCCGATCTGCCAAACAGCCGTTCCGATTGCCATGCCTGGGGAGCCAGCCCCAATATTGAATTTTTCAGAATGGTGCTGGGTATCGACAGCGATGCGCCTGGCTTCCGTAAAGTAAAAATAGAACCCCACCTGGGCGACCTTACTAATGTAAGCGGCGAGATCCCGCATCCAAACGGAAAAGTTGCCGTGGCGTATACATTGGACGCAGGCAAGTGGAAAGTAAAGATCGTTTTGCCCGCAAAAACTACGGGTACGCTTATATGGAAAACGAAAAAGTATGCGCTTAAAGCAGGGGAGAACGAGTATGTTCTCCCTACCACTTTATCTGCACGCTAATGCCTTCCGGGCTGTTCTCAAATTCCATGAAATAGGTGCCGGAAGCTGCGTCCCATCCGGTTTTTACGTCTTTCAACGTTTCGCCTGCACTGTTTTTTATAACCGTGCCGCCGGCGTGTGGGGCTGCAGGTAACAGCACCCGCATAGCATTCAGCGTTTTTACAGGGCTTTTGGCCACAAAGCTGTAGCTGTTGGCAGTTGCATGTTCGTTATAGATGCGTGCGGCTGCTGCCAGCACTTTGGGCTGTTTCCGGTTCGCTACCCTGTTCAGGTTATACAATAAGGCTTGTGTGCCGGGTGTTACTACTTTCTCTTTCAATACGGGCAGCGCAGGGTTGAACAGGTCTATCACCGGGCCTTTTACGGTGTAAGGCGTTGTGTCCGTGTTTTCATCCATCACGGCAATAACGTCATAGGGCCCTCTTTCCACGTACAGGTTATTCTTCATTTCAAGCTTGCCTGCTGCAGCGCCTTTCTCATAGGCTTCTTTTACCAGGTTCACATATTTGCTGCCGGCGCCAGCCTCCATCACAAATTCTTTGGGATGCTGCCGCATTACGTACACCGTTCCCTTTCCTGCTTTGAAAGAGCCGTCTGTATCCGCTTTTATACCCAGCAGCTTGAACAAATGTTCCGAAGGCGCTTTGTATTGATTGCCTTTGGTATTCCACCATTCCATTACTGACTGGTAAGGATCATCGTCACGGCCGCAATACACCAGTACTCCGCCCTTTTTCACCCAGGCTGCCAGCTGCTGATGCACATCCGCCGACATGGGTTTCATATTTGAATAGCTCATGACCAGCACTTTAATGCCTTTCAATGATGCGGCATAGCCAAGGTTCTCCATATGCACGGTTTGCACCGGTATGCCCAGCTTTAACAGGGGTAACGTTTGCCCGTAGAAGTTAGAGAACTGCGGATCCTCAAACCCGTTGTGGGTAGGGAAGCGTTGAAACATCAGCGAGTTGCCCATCAGCACCCCGATGCCGTTCACGCCTGAAACGCGGTTATCTGATAAAGGCATATCGTTCAATGCATTTATCATGATCTGCATTTGGGTGGAGTAATACCGGGGGATCAGCACACTGCTGTCGCTGTTGGCTACCTTATACGGCCGGGTATAGATGCGCTCCGGCCAGGGCATTACTTCATAATCCGCCACCATGGGGTATAACAGCTCTGCAGTGAAAGTGGCTTCATAGTTCCGTTTATAATCGCTCCAGTCACGCGGCCAGTCTTCTATAGGATCAGTAAGGAAGAACAGCTTTCTGCCGGTAGGCGCTGTCATGGATACCATGGAGCCGTATTCCAGGAAAGCATTCTCAAACACCCTTTCCTTTTGCACACCGTTGTAATAAACCGGTTCCCGCGAAGTGCCGGTCCATACCTGTGCTATATACCCGTCAATGCCGGGCAGGGAGGCCAGGCTGGCTTCCGGGCTCACTATTTTCCAGGAAGAGTAGTTCACCAGCGAGTGCGTGGGAATGTACACCTTTACGTTCATGCCTTTGCTTTTACCATATGCTTTTGCATAATCAGATACTTCCTTGATAGCATTGAAATACATGTGGTATTTCAGCTTGTTGGAGAGGTAGGTGTTCTCGGCCGATTCATGCTGCGGCCTCCAGGGGAAGCCGTAATAATTCTGCCACTCTTTTTTGAACACAGCGCTGTAACCTGCCCTGGCCCAGAATTCCGGCTCTTCCAGATAAATGGAGCTGATGCCGGCGTCGATCACTTTTTTGATCACGCCTTTCTTCATGTATTCAACAAAAGACTTTTCGGGCACTATGTACGGCATATTATGGCCATGCCAGATGGTATCCCCGTTCTGCTGCACCTGGCCCACACCAAGGTGCTGCTGCCCATCCCATTTGCCGAAGAAATAATCCCCGTACTGGCCCCAGGCAATACCGGTCATAAAATGTGTATTGTAACCACGTTCGCGCCAGGAACGTACACGTTCCTCAAAAGTGTGACGGCCCCGGTCATTGGCGCCGTAGATGATGGCAATATCTGAGCGCACATCTATTTCAGGCATCCAGGCGCTGCTGGTCTGGAACGCGGTTTTTTCCTTTGTCACAGTTTGCTGTGCGCTTACAGGAAAGGCAATACAAAAGCAATGGAAAAAGATCAGGACTTTTTTCATTCGTTAATTTTTATTTAGTGTAACATGATCCGTCATTGCGAAGCATAGCGCAGGTTTGCGCGGGGGTAGGCTGCGCCCCGCAATGACGGTGGTTTGCAATATCCGGTTAAGGCACCTTCACCTGGATAGCTTCATTATAATTATACCGGTTGGTGCCTTCAACGCTATAATTAATACGGGCGCCTGCACGCAGATAATAGTTTGTATTAGCGTACGGCAGTGCCGGAGTAGTTACGGTAAGCGTTTGGCCCAATACATCATTGGGATTATTAACTGCAACCGTATACCGGGAATCATAATTATTATCCCCTACATTATAGCTGGATGAATTCACATACAGGTAAATATTGGTGCATTCCTGCTGAAAAGCGGCGTCGGTAGTGCCTCTTTCCACTTTGAACTGCACGGTGATGGTTTTATCATTATTAACAACAGGCTTGCCGATCCATGTTATTACCAGGAAGGGTACTACTGTAAAGTTCTTAGTTACACTGCCGTTAATATCAACCGTGATGCTTCCGTTACGGGTAGTATCGCCGTTGCTGTCCGTTAAAACAAGCGGAATAAAAGGCCCCAGCGGCGTTACATTATAAGTGCCGGCCGGCACCATGGCGCATTCAAACTCGCCGTTCTGTTTGCAGGTAAAATACCAGGGGGTAGGAGAGGCCTTGTAGCTAAGGTCCCGCATTCTGAAACGTACCCCGTTATCGCCCAGCTGTGTTTGCAGGCCCTGCCCTGTAACAGAGTCTGTGATGGCCCCTTTCAGCGTCATGCTGGGTTTTTCGTAGTTGTCATATTTTGTACAGGCCGTAAAAGATAACAGGCCCAATATGCTGATGATAATATAATAAGACTTCATTTTTCCTGAATTGAATGAATGAAAAAGATCAATACCCTGCATTCTGGATCATCTTGGTGCTTGTTGAAATAGCATTACCCGGTATTTCCTGGTAATACCACCTGGTATCAAATGTGTAGGTATTCCCGGTTTCGTCGTACCGCGCATCAAAAAAGTACTTCCCTGCAAAATCTGCATAAAAGGGCATTAAGGTGCGCCAGCGGGTGTTCGATTGCTCACTGGCTATAACCCGCCAGCGTTTAAGGTCCCACCAGGTCTTATTTTCAAAGGCCAGCTCTTTACGGCGTTCCTTACGCACGGCGCTGATGAAAGTGTTTACGGAAGATTTTTCCTCCCCGGTAAGCAGGGTTGCACCGGCCCTTGTTCTTATTTTATCTATGGCTTCATATGCAGCGCCCAGGAAGGTGGCAGTTCCCAGGGATGCCAGCTCCGCGGCTGCTTCTGCGCGTGTTAACAATACTTCTGCATACCGCATTTCAATCCAGGGCTGGTCGGATCTGTTCTCCAGCACCTGGTCCTGGGTTAAGCTTTCATTCAGCCATTTTCTGATGGTAAAGCCGGACATAGCGCAGGTTCTGTCGCCATAAAAAATACCGCTTGCGCCTGCCGGGTTCATTTTTACTCCGTTATGCAGGGTATAGGCTGTCTGGCTGCCGCTTGAAGAAGTGACCAGCAAATTGGCGCTGCCGGAGTTCTCATATTTTACCGTGCTGCCTTCAGGAATAAGCCTGCTGATAGAGGTGGTGGAGGGGCCTTTATAAATGCCTCTCCAGATCTGGCAGGGTACCCCTTTAAACAAGTCGCCCGGGAGTATCACAGTAGCTCTTAACCTGGGTTCTGCTGTGGCAAAGAAATCCATGGTATTGTCGTACAGCTTATATGTTCCGTCAGGGTTGTATACATTTAAATGGCCCTTATCGTCCTTATCCATCCCGTCAAACATTTCAACAAAGTTCAGCGTAGGATTGGTTTCTGCAGAGTAGCCGTTAGCGCCTTTATATTGCGCGGGCACATTATAAGCGTCGTACCCGTGCACTGATTCCGGGTAACCGTATTCCTTCACGAAAATGGCTTCTGAGCTGGTTGGTTTGGAGAACAGGTTCAGGTAATTCTTGTACTGCGCCTCCCGGTCATTGGCCGCCCACTCATTCATGTAAAGGGAATACCCGCCACCGTCTACTGCCAGCGATGCTTCATACGCTTTGGTAAAGAAATCTTTGGCCAGGCTGGCGTTCATGCCGCATAAACGTATACCGCCGCTGGTTAAGTTACTGGTATTGTATTTGGCTATTGAGCCTGCATGCAGCATGGCACGAGCCTTGAATGCATAAGCCGCATATTTATTAGCACGGCCTCTCTGGTTCTTTACGGGCAAAAGCGCAATGGCGCTGTCAAAATCATTGCCTACCTGGTTCCAGGTAGCTTCTTCAGAGGAGCGGGCAATATCAATATCCTTGATGGACTCCTCCGGATAATTGAGCACGCGGGTTACCAGCGGCACGCCTCCATAACGTTTGGCCAGCGCATAGTACGTAAATGCACGTACGAAATAACATTCCCCTTTGTACATATTCACGCTCTCTGCTGAAAACTTGCTTTCATAATTGCCAATGTTCTGCAGAAAGTAGTTACACTCCCTTATCAATGCATAAAGATCGCCCCAGGTATCCCCGTTATCGGAGGAGGTGGCTTCCGTAATGGAGCCATTTACTTCACGGCACAATGCTTCACCTGTCATGGAAGCAGGCACCCTCAGTACATAAAAACGGTGAAAGAGCCTTTCCGGCCCGTACCGGAAATCTTCTACCGGCAGCTCGCTGTAGATCCTGGCCATATAGGATTTAAGGCCGTCTTCAGAGCCAAAAATGGTATTGTCCTGTATGATGTTGGTTGGCGAGATATCCAGCTTGGTACATGAAATGGCCCAAAGACCCGCTACGAATAAGATGATATATTTGAATGTTCTCATGATCAGTGTTATTAAAGGTCGATGTTAAAGCCCACGTTATAGGTTCTGTTCAGGGGGTATACATTCCCGTAGCTGTCGTTCGGATGCTCCGGGTCAATGAACTTCATCCCGGACCATGTTTGCACATTGTATGCATTCACATACACCCGCGCGCCTTTGATGCCTATTCTTTTCATCACGTGTTCCGGGATGGTATATCCCAGCTCTACTGTTTTCAGGCGCAGGTAGCTGGCGTTGTTATACGCGAATGTTGAGTTGCCCCTGGGCACGGTGCCGGTGTAGGCGTATTTCCCTTTCACCCATTGTGTATTGGGGTCATAGGGATTGGCAGTTGGATCAACAGGGTGCCATCTGTCCATAAACATTTCAAGCGCATTGGAATAGTTAGATCCCCAGATGGGTTCAGCGAGTATCTCCACATAATTCACCCAAACCTTTGCAGCGCCCTGGAACAGCAGGCTTACATCAAAGCCCTTCCAGGAAGCATTCATGGTTAAGCCAAAGGTCATCTGCGGGCGGCCGCTGTAGCTGATGGGCTGCAGGTCCAGGTCAGAAATGATGCCATCGCCATTAGTATCCTCATATTTATAATCCCCGGGCAGGGTGTTCTGATCATACTTAACCGGGCTGTTGGCAATTTCTTCGTATGACTGGAACTGCCCGATACCTTTAAAGCCCCATACGATATCTGAATAACGGTTATTGCCGTTATTGCGCCATTCATCATAACCGCTGCCATAAATGCCTACTTCCTGGTGGGTGAACCTGGTGCGGGTGTACCCGAATGTTCCTCTCAAAGAATATTCTACTTCGCCAATGTGGTAGTGGTGGTTGATCTCCAGGTCAATACCCCTGGTAAGATCCCCGTTCAGGTTTTCCTGGGGCAAAGCAGCTCCCACTACAGAGGGCAGGCTTACACTGCGTGTGGCCAGTAAGCCATTACGCTTACGCTGAAAGTAGTCGATCACCAATCCCAGCACGCCGTTCTTGGTGTTCAGATCAAGGCCAACATTAAACGTTTTAGCAGTGTACCACGTAATATTCTTGTTGGCTATTCCTGTGCTGGCGGAGGCATTCACAAAAGTTCCGTCAAAATGAGTACCTCCGGGCAATTCATTGTTGTTGCCATTGGCAGGGTAGGTGTAGCCATTTAAATACTGGTAGGTAGATGCATTGTCATCACCCAGCACCCCATAGGAAGCTCTGAGTTTTGCATTGTCAATAAATTTGATGTTTAACGCTTTCCAGAAATTTTCATCTGTAAAACGCCATCCCAGGAAACCGGAAGGGAAAAAGCCCCAGCGGTGGGAGGGATCAAATTTGGATGAGCCGTCATAACGGAAGCTGAACTCTGCCAGGTACTTCCCCTTAAAATTGTAATTGAGCCTGCCTACGTATCCCACATTTGCATAGTCGTACAGATCAGCGGCGTTGGTTGACATGCTTCCCAGCTGGTTGTTGCTGTTCCCTGCGGAGAGCTGGTCCAGCGGCAGCGCTAATTCCCTTTGTGCATAGAGGTTATCCCCCTTGCGTGACTGGCCTTCATATAACAGCAGCACGCTTACGTTATGCATGTTATTGAAGGTGCGGTTATAGTTCAGGGAGAGCTGGCTCAGGATAGATTGTTTGGTGTAGTATTCCCGGCGGATGGTGCTGGGGCTCTGGTTTGTTACCGGCTTATAGTTGCTGGCTGCATCATCATAATCATAGAGGTTATAGGTGCTTTTATAGGCTTTATTATCCAGGTTCTGGTAATCATAACCGAACATGCCTCTTGCCCTTAAGCCGGGAAGAAAGGGCGCTTCATATTCCAGGCTAACGGCTGACTGGAACCATTTATTGGTATATTTCCGGTAGCCGCTTACATCGGCATCGGCCATGGCAACGGGATTGGATCCATCGACAAAACCGTTCTGCAGATAATCGGGATTGCCATTGGCATAGATCGGCTGGATAGCGGCCGACCTTTCCATAGAACGTATGATCCAGTCTGTGCTTTCATAGTTCTTGTCTGATTCGTCAAAAATGCCGTTCAGCTGTACATCTACCTTCAGCCTGTTTGAGATCTGGCCCGTAACGTTTGACCGTAAATTATACCGTTTATAGCTATTGCTGTTGCTGCGCAGAAAGGATTCCTGGGACAGGTAGCCCATGGATGCATAATACTGCACCCGGTCAGATCCGCCGCTGGTGCTGATGGTATGCTGCATTTGCGGAGCGCTTTTTCTCAGCACCGCATCGTACCAGTCAGTACCTGTTTTGGTTCCGTTCCTGTAGGCTTCTATCTCATCCTGTGAATAGCGTAAAGTTCCCCCGCTTTGATTGTGCATGGATTTTTCATTTGCGAGCGTCATCCAGTCGGCTGCGCTGGTGCTTTTAGGGGAACCGATAGGCGTTTGCAGCCCGAAGTTAGCGCTGTAGCTGATCCGGGTGGCGCCCACTTTACCGCGTTTGGTGGTGATGAGCACTACGCCGTTGGCTGCACGCACACCATATACGGATGCTGCTGCATCTTTTAGTACGGATACGCTTTCAATATCTTCAGGGTTTAACCTTGACATATTATCGCGTGGAATACCGTCAATGATCACCAATGCATCGCCCAGGCCGCGGATATCAAATGTATTATTGAAGGTTCCCGGCTCAGATGATCTTTGTACAATACGCACGCCGGCAAGCTTACCGGTAAGCATATTCATTACGTTCTCATTTTTGGTAACGATGATATCGGCGCTCTTTATGGAAGTGATAGCGCCGGTAACGGTAGCCTTTGTTTGCTGGCCGTAACCTACTACCACTACTTCGCTTAAGGCCTTGTTCTCTGCGGTGAGCTGCACATCCAGTGTGGTGCGGTTATTCACCGGCACCTCGCGGGTGGCGTACCCGATAAAGGTGAACACCAGCGTTTCATTGCCTTCAGGAACACTCAGGATATAGCCGCCGTTAGCATCTGTGGTAGTGCCTTTTGCCGTTCCCTTGATGCCGATGCTTACACCGGGCAGGGGCTCATTATTTTCATTGGTAACCCTTCCTTTTACCGTGATGGCCTGGGCGGCAGGCGCCGGTGCGGCGGGTTTGGGCTTTACAATGATGGTCCTTTTCCGGATAGTGTAATCCAGCGGCTGATCTTTAAAACATAGCTTCAAAACATCATCTATCGGCGCATTGGTAACTGAGAGGGTTACAGGCTTTGCGCCGGCAAGCATGGGCGTATTATACAGGAAATTGTACCCGCTTTGCTTTTTAAGCGCTTCCAGCACATTTTCCAGCGATGCATTATTTTCTGTTAGTGTAATGCTTTGTGCAAATCCGGATGCACATACCTGCATAAAGGCGGCCATGAAAAAGATAAATGTAAGCCGTAGCTTAAGCGGGAGTTTTAATGGAACGCGGAATCTCCATTCTTCCCTGAAGGGTAGGTAGAATTGCATACATTGTTCTGTTTGGAATGTGAATTGTTGAATATGCCGCCAATAGCAGCATGTTGTTCAATAGATATGTTTAGCCTTTGGTTTGTTAGAATAAATTCAGGGAGTTACTTTTATGTTCCTTCCCTGTAAGTTAAAGTGGATAATTTCGGTTGCTTCCAGCATGCCTAATACTTCCGATACATTTTCAAAACGTGAAACAGTTCCTGTGAATTCCTTGCCTGTCATATTCCCCTGGTAGGTGACAGTTACATTGTACCAGCGCGCCACTTTGCGCATAATGCTTTGTATGTTTTCATTGTCAAAAATAAAATAACCGTTCTTCCAGGCTACTGCTTCCTCCAGGTTGGCCTTACGGATAGTGATGCTGCTGTTTGAATCCCCCACGAGCGCCTGCATGCCGGGCTTAAGTAACTGTTGTCCTGTATGGTTACTGATCTTTATTGACCCTTCCAGCAGCGTAACTTTGTTCTTCGCCTCATCATCATATGCCATCACATTAAAGTGAGTGCCCAGTACCGCTATGGTATTGCCGTTAAAAGATACTTTGAATGGCTTGGACTTGTCTTGTGCCACTTCAAAATATACTTCCCCTGTTACTTCCACCGCTCTTTCGGCGCCTTCAAAGGTGATGGGAAAACGCAGGGATGATGCGGCATTGAGCCAGGCCCGGGTGCCATCTCCCAATACGATCTGGTATTGCCCGCCAGCCGGCGTGGAAATAGTGTTCCAGGAAACACCCCGCGATGCAGGCTGGAGGCAGGTATACAGCACCTGCCCCTTTTGCGTTTGCTTGATCTCTACCCCGTTCTTACTGGTAAGGAGGCCGTTCCTTGTACTGTCCAATACAATCTCTGAGCCGTCTGCCAATGTAAGCACAGCCTGGTTGTTTCCCGGTTTTATGCCGTTAACGGGATGCTGCGCTATTTTTTTTTCAATAGATATCCGTGAAGATGGATGAAAGAAAAACCTGTATAGCCCCGCTGTGAGCACTATTAACAGAATAGCGGCAACAGCGCTGAGCCTTTTTGCAGCAGGCATCCATAAAACCTTTTTTGCCGGCTTTATTTCCTCCTGCAGCCTTTTAGAGATCTCTGTTCTCACCTGTTCCTTATCGCCCATTTCCTCTTTCCAGGGATGCTCCTCCAGCTCAAAGCCGTCCAGATAACCGGCCAGCAATTCCTTTTCCTGCTCCGTGCAATTCCCGGCTAAGAACTTTTCATATAATAAAAGGTATTCCTCCGTTGTCATCCAGGTAGTTTATGGATCCTCTGATTAATAAGAGCCTTTTTTCAGGCGGCACACACATAAGTTTAAGAAAAAAATTCCTGTCCTGGAATATTTTATAATCTAATCCAAAGTTTTTACCTTTATTTAGTATCGCTTATGTCTCCACGTACATTATCAGACCACGAGTTATGGAATGCCATTCTGCAGGGCGGGCATAGCGCCTTTTCAATATTATTTGACAGGTATTGGGCCAGCGTTTACACCACGGTATACAGCTACGTGAAAGATGAGACCATCAGTAAGGAGATCACCCACGACATTTTTCTGAACATCTGGCTGAAACGGGAACAGCTGCAGATCCTTTCATTTTCCGCTTACCTGCGCGCCGCAGGACGTTACCATGTGTACAAATATATAAAGCAGGCAAAAGCCATCCCGGTTACCTATAGTGATGCGCTGGAAGAATCAGCTGATCTTGTTTGCCACAACCAGGGCGATGAAAACCTGGGCTACCTGGAGCTTAAGAATAATATTGATGAACATTTAATGGAGCTGCCTAAGCGCTGCCGGGAAGTTTTTATTTTAAGCAGGCAGCAGCACCTCACCAATGACCAGATCGCGGGAAAGCTGGGCATCTCCAAACGGACAGTAGAAAATCAATTAACCCATGCGCTGCATCATTTAAGGGTAATGCTGAAGAATATTTCAATCGGCATTTTTATGTGGCTGCTGTTTATGTGGATGAGGTAATAGTAAGCCCGGACATCTTCAACCCTTACCAATCCTCCATTCTCTTTCCATTATTTCTTTCAAAAATTATTAGGTATTCTCCCAATAAATATTATCTTTGTCACTAAGATACTTATTTAATAAGATATTAAATGGATGCCGAACTAATCACACTCATCAGAAAATTGAGCCAGCAATACGCATATACCTCCATCCAGATGCACGAAGCCGTTGCCCGGAAAGCGGGGCTTCCGGGCACTGACCATAAGTACCTGGGGTTTTTAATGGTACAGGGGCAAATGACAGCTGGTGAGCTTGCAACTTTAACGGGGCTTACAACCGGCGCGGTAACCGGTTTAATAGACCGGTTTGAAAAGAAAAAGCTGGTGAAACGACGATTTGCTGAAGACGACCGCCGGAAGGTTATTATTGAGCCCATCACTAAAAATATAATGGCGCTGTTTGCACCGCTTTACAAGGACTTCCGGAGTAAGTCAGAAGAGCTTCTCGGATCTTTTTCAAACAAGGAGGCCAAAGCTCTTGAAACCTACTTTTTAAAAGCAACTGAAATAATGAATGAAACAATAAATGATCTCAATAGTAAATAATCACTAAAACAAAATTATGAGCGCTTACATACTTGGTTTTCAGGAAACCGGCAAAGCAAAGCTGGCACTGGCCGGCGGCAAAGGCGCCAACCTGGGTGAACTATCCGGGATTGAGGGTATACAGGTACCCGGCGGCTTTTGCGTTACTACGGAGGCTTATAAAGAGATTATTGAAAATAACACAGCGTTTAATTCGCTGCTGGATCAGCTGAGCGTGCTGAAAGCAGATAACAGAAAAGAGATTAGTGAGATCAGTGCAAAGATCCGGAAGCTGATCGAAGAAATAGCTATTCCGGAAGGCATCAGCAGGGAGATCACCCGGCAGCTTGAACAGCTGGGTGAAGGAAATGCTTATGCCGTACGTTCCAGCGCCACAGCAGAGGATCTTCCGGGCGCTTCTTTTGCAGGCCAGCAGGACACTTATCTGAATATAACCGGCAAAAAATCCATCCTGGAACATGTCAGTAAATGCTGGGCATCCCTGTTCACAGACAGGGCAGTGACCTACCGTTTGCAAAATGGCTTTGACCATAAAAAAGTACACCTGTCTGTAGTTGTTCAGAAAATGGTGTTCCCGCAGGTAGCAGGTATTTTGTTTACTGCGGATCCTGTTACCGGTAACCGGAAAGTATTATCTGTTGATGCCAGCTTCGGGCTGGGAGAGGCCCTGGTATCCGGCCTGGTGAATGCTGATATTTATAAAGTGCGCGGCGCTGAGGTGATCCACAAGCAGGTGGCCACTAAGAAGCTGGCTATTTATGCTTTGAAAGAGGGTGGTACCGAACAACAGGAGTTGCCTTCTGAAATGCAGCAAAAGCAGGCGCTGACAGATGAGCAGATCCTGGAGCTTGCACGTATTGGCAGAAAGATCGAAGAACATTTCGGGGCCCCGCAGGATATTGAATGGTGTTTGGCAGATGGTGCCTTTTATATTGTTCAGAGCCGGCCGGTCACCACTTTATTTCCCATTCCTGAAGCAAATGATCAGCTGAACCACGTGTATGTATCTGTGGGCCATCAGCAAATGATGACGGATCCTCTTAAACCACTGGGGCTTTCTGTCTGGATGTTAACAGGTAACCGGCCCATGTTTAAAACCGCTGCCGGAAGGCTGTTTGTGGATATTACGATGGGGCTGTCCTCAGCGGCCGGCCGGCAAAATTTACTGGGGGTTTTAGGACACTCCGATCCGCTCATAAAAGGCGCGCTTACTACCATCATAGAGCGGGATTTTATAAAACTGGATCCGAATGACAAAAGCCAGCCGCACCATATTAAAAGCCATGAGGGGATGTCGTCTGCAGATATCCTGGCAGAAGCGGGAGACGATCCGGCAATTGCAGCTCATTTGATTAAAAGCAGCCAGGAAGCATTATCCGCTTTAAAACATAAGATCCGCGGGAAATCGGGACTGGATGTATTTGATTGCATCCTGGAAGATACGCAGCAACGGAGGCAGTTTGCATCAGATCAGAAAAGTCTGAACGTGATCATGGCCGGCATTCATGCTTCGGCATGGATCAATGAAAAAATGAATGAGTGGTTAGGTGAAAAGAACGTGGCAGACACACTTTCCCTCTCTGTACCTAACAACGTTACATCTGAAATGGGTATGGCGTTGCTGGATGTTGCAGATGTGATCCGTCCCTACCCGGAAATAATTGAGTACCTGCAACAGGTAAAGGATGATAACTTCCCGGATGAGCTGGTGAGATTCAAAGGCGGGCAGCAGGTGCGCGATGCTATTACAGCTTTTCTCGACAAATACGGAATGCGCTGTGCCGGGGAGATCGATATTACAAGAACACGCTGGAGCGAAAAACCGGCTATACTGATACCGATGATCCTCAGTAATATCAAGAACCTTGAACCTGGCGCCAGCAAACAAAAATTTGAGCAGGGGAAGCAGGAAGCGCTGAAAAAAGAGCAGGACCTGTTAGCACGGTTGAAACAATTACCGGATGGTGAGCAAAAGGCCGGAGAAACCAAACAAATGATCGATCTGATCCGGAATTTCATTGGTTACCGTGAATATCCGAAATACGACATTGTGAGCCGCTACTTCATTTACAAGCAGGCTTTACTAAAGGAGGCGGAGCGGCTGGTGCAAGCCAACCTGCTTCATGAAAAAGAAGATATTTACTATCTCGCTTTTGAAGAATTGCAGGAGGTCATCCGCACCAATAAGCTGGATTACCAGGTCATTAACAAACGGAAAGATGAGTACCGGTTATATGAAAAAATGACGCCGCCACGTGTTATCACCTCTGATGGCGAAATAATTACAGGTCAGTACAAACGGGAAAATATCCCCGCCGAAGCCATTGTGGGCCTGGCTGTTTCTTCCGGAACTATAGAAGGGCGCGCACGTGTTATTTTAAAAATGGAAGATGCCAATATAGAAGAGGGAGATATTTTAGTTACCACGTTTACAGATCCCAGCTGGACACCCTTGTTTGTATCCATAAAAGGCCTGATCACTGAAGTGGGCGGGCTAATGACCCACGGAGCCGTTGTTGCGCGTGAGTACGGATTGCCGGCCGTTGTTGGCGTGGAGAACGCCACGAAGATCATAAAAGACGGCCAACGGATACGCGTAAACGGCACCGATGGGTATATAGAGATCCTTTAAGTGTTCCCTTCCGCCAATGCAATGGCAAGCAATAATTGCCCCGGCATTTTTTTAGTGCCGGGGCAAATCGTTTTAATGCTGCTGCTTTTGGCCGTAAACAACCAGCGAAGCCTGGGCTAATGTTGCAAAGTGCATGTTAAAGCCTACAAAAGCGGGCGTAACGTTTTTGTCCAGGTCCAGCTTTTTGCTAAGCGCATACACTGTGATCAGGTAACGATGGGCAGGGCCTTCATTCGGCGCTGCGCCAACATAACCGGGCGCACCAACATCCGTATTGCTTTGAATGGCTTCCGGAGGAAGCAGGTGTTTATCCGGATCGCCGGCGCCAGGAGCCAGCTCGTGGATATGCTGCGGGATATTGAAAACCACCCAGTGCCAGAAGCCGCTGCCGGTGGGGGCATCCAGGTCATAGACCGTTACCGCAAAACTTTGTGTTTCCTTTGGAGCATTTTCCCAATAGAGCTGTGGGGACTGGTTCTCGCCATTAAAACCCATGCCGCTTGCATATTGCTTTTGGGTCAGCTGACCACCAAGCTCCCTGCTTCTCAGGGTAAATGTTTGTGCAGATGCACTGCCGCCCAATGTGCCGGCGGCAATTTCTGTTGCCGTGATCGTTTCCATTTTGTTTGAATTATTGCTCAAAGGTAGCTGCGAAGACCAGCTGCAAATGATAGGCAATCATTCAGAAAGTATGGCTAAACGTTCAATTCGATAGCTGGTATTGTTTGGGCGTTATACCGTAGATCTGCTTAAAGGATTGAATAAAGCTGGACAGGTTCTCATAACCCAGCTCATAATAGATCTCGCTTGCTTTACAATCATCCTGCCGCAGCATTTTAGCGGCTCTTTCCATTCTTTTTTCCAGGAGCCATCTGTTAGGGCTGTTGCCATAAATACGGGCGAACCTGCGTTTAAAAGTAGAAAGGCTCATGTTGCATAAAAAGGCAAGCTCCTCCACGGTGATATTGCTGTTTATATGCGAGGTAACTGCCTGGCGCACTATCAGGTCATCATTTGCTTCATAGCTCATGTTCCTGATCTGCTGGATCTGCCCGGGGTATTGCATGGCAAGATATAAGAACAGCTCTTCCAGCTTTACCTTTTGCAGGCCATGGTATACAGGCTTGTCCCCGCTCAGCATACAGTCAAGTGATCGGGTGAAATTCACCAGGAACTCATCCTTTTCAAACAGCAGGAAGGGAGGATTGTCTGACGGCCTGGTTTGTTTATCCGGCAATAAAGCATGCCGGTTAAAAAAGTCGGCCAGCAGGTTATTGTCAAAGAAAATAAGTATGCTGTGATAGTCTGCATTGTTTGCAGCTTTTTTTTCACTCATCAGGCAATTTCCGGCAGCCAGCATTACAAACTGGTGCGGTTTTACCGTAACCTGTGTACCGGCAAAATGAACCGTTTTCTCACCTTCCAGCAAAAAGGAGATCAGGTTTTGCTGCAGCATTATTTTTGCCCTGGGAGGGGGCGCACTGTTGCGGTAGCGAAGGATGGCAACAGCACCTTCATCCTGCTTTACCCCTGATGTGTTGGCATGCCCGTTCATGACGTAAATATATTCTCTTTTCAGGAAAATATATTTACGCCATCCGCTCCTTATAATTTACTTATCAGCTCCGCAATGCGGTTCGATATGCCCACTTCATTATCGTACCAGGCAACCACTTTAACCAGGCGGCCAATGGTTTTGGTAAGGCTGCCATCCACAATAGAAGAATGGGTATTGCCAAGGATATCCGAGGATACGAAGGGCTCCTCCGTGTATTCCAGGATGCCTTTCAGCGATGTTTCAGCATATTGCTTCAGCATGTTCTTAACCTCCTCTTTAGATACTTCCCGCTTTAGATTGATGGACAGATCCACGATGGAGCCGTCAATCACCGGTACGCGGTATGAGTATCCATCCATTTTTCCTTTGAGGTTTGGGAGTATGTCGCCAATGGCTTTGGCCGCGCCTGTTGATGTTGGAATGATGGACCAGGTAGCTGCACGGGCACGGCGCAGGTCCTTATGCGGAGCATCCTGCAGGTTCTGATCTGCAGTAAAGGCATGGATGGTAACCATATAGCCCGATTCAATGCCAAATTCTTTATCCAGCACAGACAGCACCGGTGCAATAGCGCCGGTTGTGCAGGAGGCCGTGCTATAGATCACATCATCACCGATCAATTCATTATTAACGCCATGCACGATGGTCTTAACCCCGCCTGATGCAGGCGCCGTGATAAGCACTTTTTTTGCTCCTGCATCAATATGCGCATGTGCGGTTGCTTTATCGGTAAAGCGGCCGGTGGATTCAATAACAGCATCGATTCCCAAAGACGCCCAGGGCAGTTTGGCCGGGTCGCGCTCACTGAGCAGCGCAATGCGTTTTCCGTTTACGGTCAGCGCATCATCTTCTGCGGTTACTTCACCGGGGAAGCGGCCATGCGCCGTATCATACTTTAATAAATGCGCCAGTGTTTTGGCGTCTGTCAGGTCATTTACCGCTATTACTTCAACTCCGGGATGGTTTTGTAATGCGCGAAGGGTCATTCTTCCGATGCGGCCCAGTCCATTGATTGCAATTTTCATATCCTTATTTTTTCAATTAATATTTAAGTGTACAGCGATTACGGCAATGGCTACCCGTTAACGCACGGGAGTGCATTTCAAGTAGTTTGAAAGTTTGGATCTTATTTATGACCTCAGGAAAGCAAATGTTCCGTTTGTTTTAATGAAGTACGGAAGGCCCGCCTGTAATCAGAGGGGGTGGTCATGAGATGCCTTAAGAATATTCGCCGCATGGATACCAGGCCACCCAGGCCGCATTGTTCCCCGATCCTTTCCAGCGGTAGGTCTGTGTCTTCTAAAAGCCTTCTGGCGGTTTCCACCCTCGCTTTTTCAACGAACTTTGCGGGCGACATACCGGTTTGTTTCTGAAATACGCGTGTGAGGTTGCGTACGCTCATGTTAAGATGTGCGGCAATTCTGCTTACATCCAATGGTTCATGTAAATGGCTTTTTAGCCATTCCTGCAGCTTATTTGCAATGTTTGCGCTTTCGTAAACGGGCAGCAGGTTTCCGAATTGAGATTGAAGGCCCGGCCGGCTCAGGTAAAATACCAGCTGCCGCGCAACCTTTACTGCAAGATCTTTTCCAAAGTCCTCTTCCACGAGCGCCAGCGCCAGGTCAATTCCTGCGGATACCCCGGCGGAGGTATAAACATTACCATCGTTCGTAAAAAAAGGATCCGTATTTACGTCAACCTGGGGATAGGTCTTTTTTAATTTTTCATTTAGGTCCCAATGCGTGGTTGCTTTCCGGCCATTTAATAAGCCGGCTTTTGCCAACGCAAATGCGCCACCACAAACAGAAGCGATCCGCCGGGTATTTTCTTCGCTAACGTTTGATAGCCACTGATAAAAAGGCACCAGCGCGGCCGCCATATCTTCACTGAAATCATTGCCGGCAATAATGAGCGTATCTACCGGAAATCCAACTTCCATTGCGGATAATTTGCAACGGATATCTATCCCGCTTGCTATTGCCACCAGCTTGTCGGAGGTGGGAGCTACCACTAATACTTCATATCCTTCAGCTGTTCCTGCTTCCTGCAGGCATCTTGTAGCATAGTTAAATACATCTGCCGGGCCGGCAAAGTCAAGCAACAGGAGCCTGGTCAATGCCACAATCACTACCCGTTTCTTTTGGGGATAGTTATTATTGCCTTCGGTGTCATGGTTCATGGGGTAAAGGTAGCACTTTGGGGTGCTGTCTCAAAGGACATAAATTATACAGTTTAGGCCATTTACCAAAACTTCCACCATACTTTTTGGGACCCTGTACTTTTTCACGTTCTGCTACAATTTTAAGCATAGCGTTTATTCTTTTCTCCGCCTCCGCCTTTGCAGTACCAGCAGGCACAGAACGCTACAAGCTGCCATGGCATGGTATTAGGGCCTCCATGATAATACATATATTTTATGGAAAAACATTTAATCTGCAGTACGCCCATAACGGCTGTGCGGCTGTGTTACCCGTCTCTGCCTATAGGCATCCTGCTTCTCTTTTTTTTCTGTTTATCAGCTGGCTGCGCTACGGCAGATCTTTCATCGCGCGGAAGGCAAAAAACAGCCGGCAAAACCTTCGTGATCACAGGTGCATCCAGCGGGTTTGGAAGAGGCGTTGCGTTAAAGCTAGGGGGCTACCGGGCAAATGTGGTGCTTGCTGCGAGAAGAACAGAGGCGCTTGAAGAAGTGGCAGCAGAGATCAGAAAGGCAGGTGGCCGGGCGCTGGTTGTAACAACAGATGTAAGTGTACCGGAAGACATCAAACGGCTGGCAGATACAACAGTTAAAGCTTTTGGCGATGTAGATGTGTGGATCAATAACGCCGGAGTGGGGGCAATTGGCCCGTTTTGGGAAATCCCCCCTGAAGAGCATTCACGGCTGATAGATGTTAACCTGAAAGGTGTTATTTACGGCAGTTATGAAGCCATACGGCTTTTCAGAACACAGGGTTACGGCACGCTTATCAATACCGGCTCCATAGAAAGCGAAGTGCCGCTTGCCTACCATGCATCATATGCTGCAAGCAAAGCGGCTGTGCGCAGCCTTGGAGAAACGTTGTACCAGGAGTTGCGTTTAAACGGATTAAAGAAAAAGATCAGGGTGGTTACCATCATGCCCTGGGCTGCAGACACGCCTTTCTGGCGGCATGCTGCAAACCATAGTGGTGGCTCAGCGCGTATGGCTGCTATGGATCCGCCGGAAAAAGTTGTCAACGCCATTATATTCGCTTCCCTGCATCGCAACAGGGAGCTGCCCGTTGGATGGAAGGCGCGCCTCTCTTATCACTCGCATCGTATGATGCCTCATTTTACTGAAAAAGTATCCGCCAATATTGTTCATAAATACCAGATAAAAGATGCTCCGCCGGTGGCCGATACTTCCGGTACCCTTTTTAAGCCTATGCAGGCCGGCCAGGGAGTGGACGATGGCGCAAAAGAACGTAAACCCGGCACGTTTTTAATTACAATTTTTTTATTGTTTAACCAACTGCAGGTGATGGATCATTTGCAGATAACTGACGGAATATGCTTGCAATGAATTACCGCGGCCCTTACCGGATCCGGGCAGACAGGAACAAACCAGATCCGGAAATCCTGCATCCGCGCGATGCGATCGTACGTGTTACCCGGTCGTGCATATGCGGGTCCGACCTTCATCTTTATCACGGTCTGGTGCCGGATACCCGGGTGGGTATGACCTTCGGACATGAGTTCACCGGCGTAGTAGTTGATGTAGGGTCTGAAGTACAGAGCCTGAAACCGGGTGATCATGTGCTGGTGCCTTTTAACATTGCCTGCGGCAGCTGCCCGTTCTGCAAACAGGAGCTCTACGGTAACTGCCATGAATCAAACCCCGAAGCCACGGCTGTTGGCGGCATCTTCGGCTACTCGCATACTGCAGGAGGATATGATGGCGGGCAGGCTGAATATGTGCGCGTTCCCTATGCGGACATAGGCCCGTTTAAAATACCTGAAGGTATGGATCCGGACGATGCGGTGCTGCTTACGGATGTATTGCCTACAGGCTACCAGGCCGCCGAAATGGCCGGTATAAAAAAAGGTGATACTGTGGTGATATTCGGCGCCGGGCCCGTTGGCATCATGGCCGCAAAATGTTCCTGGCTTTTTGGTGCGGGCCGCGTGATAGTGATAGATCATGTGGAATACCGGCTGGATTTTGTAAGGCAGTATGCCCAGTGCGAAGTATATAATTTCAAATCCATCGGCGATCCTGTGCTGTTCCTTAAAAAGGCAACAGACTTTTATGGAGCGGATGTTTGTATAGATGCAGTGGGCTGTGAGGCAGAAGGCAGCGCTATACAAACGGTTAGCGGAAGAAAAATGCTACTGCAGGCAGGGGCAGCCACCGCAC
>NZ_DATCRF010000333.1:0-4624 GCF_036569125.1 Chitinophaga sp.
AGCGGCACAAAAACCGGTACACGCACAATTTGTATCGCTTGACCAGGATGGGCAACAATTACCGGCAGACTGGTACCTGCAGCTGGCCGGGGCTACCAGCAATATTGTACGGGGTAAGGCTGCCAACAGCCCGGATATTCCAACGTCTTTGAAAAAGTAAACCATGGGTATGATTAAACGTATAGGCATTTATGTGATAACGCTGCTGCTGGTGCTGCCGGCGGCCGCGCAGGACAAAACACTAAAGCTCTGGTACAATGCGCCAGCGGGCAAAGTATGGGAAGCCGCGCTGCCAGTGGGTAACGGTCGCCTGGCTGCTATGGTGTATGGCAACCCCGGCTCAGAAATATTACAGCTGAATGAAGCTACGCTCTGGAGCGGCAGCCCTAACCGCAACGATAATCCGGATGCATTGGCTGCTTTACCGGAGATCCGTAAGCTCATCTTCGACGGGCAGTATAAAGAGGCCAGTAAAATGGCTGCGCAAAACATACAGTCCAAAAAGAACAACGGCATGAAGTACCAGACCGCAGGCGAGCTGCTGCTGGACTTTGCAGGTCACGATCAATACACAGACTATTACCGCGAGCTGAACCTGGAAACCGCCATTGCCAAAACAAGCTATAAGGTGAACGGCGCCACCTTCACACGTGAAGTATTTGCCTCCACACCCGGCCAGGTAATAGTAGTGCGCCTCAGCGCCACAACGCCCGGCAGTATTACATTCCGGGCATCGTTTCATAGTGAGCATAAGTCGGAAATTAGCGTAGTGGGAAATGATGTGCTGAAGCTTTCCGGCATCAGCAGCGATAAGGAAAATGTGCCCGGCAAAGTAAAATTCCAGTCGCTGGTAAAGTTCAGAAATGAAGGAGGTAAGGTAACTGCAACCGGCGATGCCATCAGCGTAACCGGCGCTAACACGGTTACACTGTATATTTCCATGGCCACTAACTATGTAAATTACCAGGATATCAGCGCCGATGAAGGCAAACGAGCTACCGATCATCTGAACAAAGCATTAACCCAAAACTTTTCGCAGCTGCGCAGCGCGCACATAGCGGCGTATCAAAAATATTTCAACCGCGTTCACCTGGACCTGGGCGCCACGGATTCCGTTAAGAACCCAACGGATATACGCATACGCGATTTTGCGCAGGCCAATGATCCGCAGCTGGTGGCGCTGTACTTCCAGTTTGGCCGTTACCTGCTTATTTCCGCTTCCCAGCCCGGCGGGCAGCCCGCTACTTTACAGGGCCTGTGGAATAACAAGATGGATCCGCCCTGGGGCAGCAAGTACACTATTAACATTAATACGGAAATGAACTACTGGCCGGCAGAGGAAACCAATCTGCCGGAAATGCATATGCCGCTGGTGCAAATGGTAAAAGAGCTGTCTGTTACCGGCCGGGAAACCGCGCGTGTAATGTACGGCGCCGGTGGCTGGGTAGCACACCATAATACAGACCTGTGGCGTATTACCGGCCCGGTGGATGGTATTTATTCTGCTATGTGGCCCATGGGCGGTGCATGGCTTAGCCGTCATTTATGGGAAAAGTATTTGTATAACGGCGATAAAAAATACCTGCAAAGCGTGTATCCGGCACTGAAAGGCGCTGCACAGTTCTACCTTGATTTTTTAATACCCGAACCCACGCATCAATGGCTGGTGGTATCGCCTTCCATGTCGCCGGAGAACGCGCCCAAAGCGCATCCCGGCATCTCCATCAGCGCAGGCGCCACCATGGATAACCAGCTGGTGTTTGATCTGTTTTCCAATACCATTCACGCTGCGGAAATATTAAATACCGATCCGGAATTAGTGGCTAAGCTAAAGGCCGGCCGCAGCAAGCTGCCACCCATGCAAATAGGCCAGTACAGCCAGCTGCAGGAGTGGCTGCAGGATCTGGACAATCCGGAAGATAAACACCGCCATGTGTCGCACCTGTTTGGATTGTACCCGGCTAATCAGATCTCTCCTTACCGCACACCGGAGCTGTTTGATGCGGCCCGAACCTCTTTAATACAGCGGGGCGATATTTCTACCGGCTGGTCGATGGGCTGGAAAGTAAACCTCTGGGCCCGCCTGCTGGATGGTAACCATGCCTGGCAGCTGATCAAAAACCAGCTTACGCCGGCGGGAAAGAACCGCGCAAAGGAAAACAGCGGCGGCGGTACATATCCCAACTTGTTTGATGCGCATCCGCCTTTCCAGATAGATGGCAACTTTGGCTGCACAGCAGGTATTACGGAAATGCTGCTGCAAAGCCACGACGGCGCCATTGACCTGCTGCCCGCATTGCCGGACGATTGGAAAAGCGGCAGCATCAGCGGTCTGCGTGCAAGGGGCGGTTTTGAGATTGTAAATATGCAGTGGGAAGATGGTAAGCTGAGTAAGCTCACTATCCGCTCTACGCTGGGCGGCAGCTGCCGTTTGCGTGTGCCCAATGCGCTGCAGGGCAAGGGCCTGAAAGCCGCAACGGGCGATAACAACAACCCGTTCTTTCAGCCGGAAATCACGCCCCGCCCGCTCATTAACGAAAAGGCAAAGCTAACAGCACCGGTGCTGAAGGAAACGTTGTTATATGATCTTGCAACACAAGCAGGAAAAACATATGTATTAAGTCGCTAACGTCCCGCAAGCGGGACATATAGCCGCACAAACGCTATTGAACATGCAAAAACTCATCATAATCTTCCTCACCCTCTGTGCCACCGCACCCGCCATCGCACAAAAAAAGGTCGCCTGCATAGGCGCCAGCATTACCTATGGCGCTACGGTGCCGGACCGGGAGCACAACTCCTTTCCTTCGCAGCTGCAAGCCCTGCTGGGTAAGGATTACATCGTAAGCAACTACGGTGTAAGCGGCGCCACTTTATTAAGCAGCGGCGATCATCCCTACATAAGAACAAACGAATACCAACAAGCCTTACAAAGCAATCCGGATATCGTGTTCATTGACCTTGGCGGCAATGATAGTAAGCTCATTAACCGCGTGCATATGGCGGAATATGAAGCCGACTATCACGCTCTTATCAGATCATTTACACAGCTGCCATCGCACCCGCGCATCATTTTATTAGGCCCGGTAGTGTCTTTTGTAACAGATACCACGGGTATTTGGGACGCGGTGATCGTAAAGCAGGTGATCCCGCACATGCAGCAGGTAGCCCTGCAGGAGGGGCTTGAAATGCTGGACATGCACCCTTTGCTGATCGACAAACCGGAGCTGCTGCCCGACAATATCCACCCCAATGCCGCGGGCTCGGGCATTATGGCCAAACGCCTGTACGATCAGCTGATGGTACAGCGCGATGCTGGTTTCGATATTTTCAAAAAGCTTACGGTACCCACCACGGTCAGCGCTTTTTACGGTTATGCCTGTGCCGACTTTACACTGGATAACCATGCCTGCAAAGTGGTAAAGCCGAAATGGGCGGCTAAAGGCCATCCCTGGATCTGGCGCGCCCGTTTCTGGGGCCATGAGCCGCAAACGGATATTGCATTGCTGGAACGGGGTTATCATGTGGTGTACTGCGATGTAGCAGAGCTGCTGGGTAACCGGGTGGCCATTCAAACCTGGAACCATTTTTACGATCTGCTGCAAAAAGCCGGGCTGGCCCGCAAAGCCGCCATGGAAGGCATGAGCAGGGGAGGCGTATATGTATTTAACTGGGCCGCGGAAAACCCGGACAAGGTAGCCTGTGTATACGTGGATAATCCCGTGCTGGACCTCAAAAGCTGGCCCGGTGGTTTAGGGCAGGTAAAACCGGATGCCAATGTATTGCCTCAGCTGAAAGCAGATTACGGCATTACCACCGATGCGCAGCTGCAGCAGTTCAAAGGCAGCCCGGTAGATAAGGTAAAGGACATTGTGAAGGGTAAGTACCCGATACTTATACTATGTGCAGATGCAGATGAGGCAGTGCCGCCGGCAGAGAACACCCTGCTGTTTGAGCGGAAAGTAAAGGAGCTGCATGGGAACATTACGGTGATGCATAAACCCGGGTTTAAACATCATCCGCACAGCTTACCCAACCCTTCACCCATCGTTGAGTTTACTCTGAGCGCAGTGACCCCTGCGCTTTTCATTGTTCAATAGCGTGAAAAAAGGGCCGGTTATTCTTGGCTGGCCCAATTTTTTATCCCACGCCCGCCAGGCCCGGCGCAAGCATAAAGCATAAAGCATAAAGCATAAAGCGCAAAGCATACAGCATAAAGCTGAGGGCACAAAGCCCCAATCCGCAACTCCCAAACCCTCCCCACATTCACTCCCATCTGCACATCCCCCTCCAAACCAGCACATCAGCACATTTGCATATCTGCACATTTGCACACCTGCACATCCCCCTCCAAACCAGCACATTTGCACATCCGCACATTTGCATATCCGCACATTTGCATATCTGCACATCTGGACACCTTCACATCTGCACATTTCTCCGTAACTTGCACTCAGAAAGGAACTAGTTACAATCAATCTGGCATTATGCGTATGAACAAAAGAACCTTGATACTGTGCGTGGCAATGTTGTTATCCCTCCTGGTAAAAGGGCAGCAGAAATGGACCCTGAAAGCAAGAGACGGGGATATGGAGATCTTTACCAAGAACATAGAGAATTCCCA
>NZ_DATCRF010000334.1:0-5797 GCF_036569125.1 Chitinophaga sp.
AATATCCCATCACACCCTGATTTCTCTACCATCTGAAACCGGACACCCTTGTACGAATACGGACAATCAGCACAATTTTCCCCCTCTCAATAAATTGATTTCCAATTGCTCCCGCTTTTGGCACTACCTTAGTGCTGCAAACAGCTATGCTACAAAACTACCTCCGCATTGCTCTCCGCAACCTGCAGCGGAATAAGCTTTTTTCAGCGATCAATATATTCGGCCTTGCCATTGGCATGACCTGCTGCATGCTGCTCATGCTTTACATCCGCAGTGAGCTGATGTTCGATAAACATCAGCAGCACGCTGCTGATCTGTATTTCCTGAAAAGTGAAAGCGCCGTTTCTACCGGCGAGGTACGTTCCTTTACCACTATTTCCGCATTATACGGCCCCACATTAAAAAATGAATTCCCGGAAATAGCGCAGATGTCCCGCCTGTGGGCCAACGTCGTAGAACCTAAAACCCTGCTGCAGGTGCGGGAGGCCGGCAAACCCGTACAGTCGTTTTATGAAACCCGGGGCTACAATGTTGATTCCACTTTTTTTGATCTGTTTACCTATAAATTCCTGGAAGGCAATGCAGCTACCGCTTTGCAGGAGCCTAATGCCATTGTGCTGTCAGAACCAGTGGCGCGTAAGCTCTTCGGACATGCATCCGCTTTGGGAAAAACCATTACAGTAGGCGGCGGCACCGGTAATGGTGAGCTGTTTAAAGTGACCGGTGTATATAAAGATGAAAGCCATCGCTCGCACATAGATGCGCGCTTTTTTGTGCCGCTGTCTGCCGGCTGGGTAGGCAGTTTTTTGCGTAGCGGACGGTTGAACTTTTCCTTCAACAACATGTTTATTACCTACGTGCGTTTACGCCCCGGGGCCGATGTGAAAAAGCTGGAACGTAAGTTCCCCGCTTTTATGGAACGGCATGCCAACAAAGATCTGCAGGCAGCTGGTTATACCAAATCGATCTCCCTGTTACCGGTTACAGATATTCATCTTTATGACAAAGTATCCTCCGTAGTAACAGATACCACCAGCAAAACTTACCTGTATATCCTTGGCAGTATTGCCATTTTTACGCTGGTAATTGCCTGTATCAATTTTATGAACCTCGCTACGGCCAGCTCTGCTAAGCGTGCAGCAGAAGTGGGCGTACGTAAGGTGATGGGAGCGGGCAAAGCTGCGCTGGTAAGGCAGTTCTTAGGGGAATCCATGGTGTTATCCATGATGGCATTAGTGCTGGCAGTAGCAGGTGTTGCCGGTGCGCTGCCCTTGTTTAACCAGCTTACAGGAAAAACACTGGCATTGTCTGAATTAATGGAACCTTCCATCATAGGCACTTTTGTGGCGCTGGCATTAATTACCGGCTTGCTGGCAGGCAGCTATCCGGCATTTTATCTGGCAGTGTTTAACCCGGTGCAGGTATTGAAGGGCCGTTTTAATAATACCATGTCTGCCGTAACGTTACGCCGCGGGTTGGTAGTGTTCCAGTTTGTGATCTCCATTGGCCTGGTGCTGGCCACCATCATTATTCAGCAGCAAATGTCTTACCTGCGCAATCGTCCCTTAGGATTTACGCAGGATCAGCAGGTGGTGATACCACTTCGTACCGATGAAGCGCATAAGGCATATACGGCCCTGCGTGGCGAGCTGCTGCAAAATAACCAGGTACTGGGCGCAGCGGGCACCTCATCTTACCCGGGCATTCTGAATCCAATGGGTTTTAGCGTACATAAGCTGGAAGAAACCGTGAACGAAGGGCAGCCCATTCAGGCCAATTTCGTATCGCCGCAGTTTATGAAAATGATGGGCTTTCAGTTAATGAAAGGGCACATGTTCTCCGAACAGTTTATGAGCGATACCAGCGGCCAGATAGTAGTAAATGAAACCACCCTGCGCAAGCTTAATATTCCAATGAATAAAGCAATTGGCCAGCGGTTGAAGTGGGAGCTTAACGGGAAGGCATCTGAAACCTATGAAATAGTAGGCGTGGTAAAAGATTTTCACTTCCAGGATCTGCACCATGCTATTCAGCCCTATGCTTTTTTCCTCAGTAGCAATAACGAGTATAATTATCTGATCGTGCATGTGAACACTGCTCAAATGAGGAAAACACTGGACTTTTTAGCAGATAAATGGAAAGCGCTTTGCCCGGACGAACCCTTTGAATATACTTTCCTCGACCAGGATTTTCAGCATAACTACCACGCAGAAACGCGAACAGCACAGATAGTAAGCTGGTTTACCGGGATCTCCATTTTCATATCCTGCCTGGGATTGTTTGGTCTGGCTGCTTTTGCCGCACGCCAGCGTACACGGGAGATCGGCATCCGTAAGGTGCTGGGCGCCTCTGTGCTGAATATTACTGCCTTGCTGTCAAAAGATTTTGTTATGCTGGTATTGGTGGCCATGTGCATTGCCAGCCCGCTGGCCTGGTATTGTATGCATAAATGGCTCGATGAATTTGCATATCGTATATCCATCAGTGGCTGGATGTTTATTGCAGCCGGCATTTTTGCAATGGTGGTTGCCATCATAACCGTAAGCACACAGGCCATACGGGCGGGGTTAATGAACCCGGTAAAAAGTTTGCGGTCAGAATAAGTATTTCCCTTAAAATAAGCCGATGTTCAGTAA
The DNA here is from genome assembly GCF_036569125.1 of Chitinophaga sp. Taxonomy (GTDB): domain Bacteria; phylum Bacteroidota; class Bacteroidia; order Chitinophagales; family Chitinophagaceae; genus Chitinophaga. Next base: position 2,637 of record NZ_DATCRF010000334.1, read on the forward strand.
CTATCTCAAAACCACCTGGCGTTACCTGCTCAAAGACCGCCAGTTTACCGTGCTTAACCTGATAGGGCTCTCTACCGGCATGGCCTGTACGCTGCTCATCTGTTTATGGGTAAATGACGAATGGCAAACAGACCGGTTTCATAAGCATGATCAACGCCTTTTCCAGGTAATGATCAATGAAAAGAATGCAGACGTGTTTACCACTACCCAGGGTACCGGCGGAGTGGTAGGGGAGATCATGCAAAAACAGCTGCCGGAAGTGGAGTATGCGGTGGCAACTACACCGGCAGCCTGGTTCCAGCAGTTCAGTATTTCGTGGAAAGACCGTACCGTAGGTGCAACGGGCAACCTGGTGGGTAAAGACTATTTCAAAATGTTCTCTTACCCGTTGCTGCAGGGAAATAAAGAGAATGTGCTGACCGACAAAAATTCCGTAGTAATATCCGCTCAGCTGGCACGTAAATTATTTAACACCACTAATAACGTTATCGGTAAAACGCTGGAATGGAAATGGGCATCCCTTAGCCGTCAATGTACGGTTACCGGCGTTTTTGAGGATATGCCGCTACATTCTACCAGCCGCTTTGATTTTGTATTGTCGCTGGATATATGGAAAGATATTATGCCCGTTACGCTGGCGCCTACCTCTACCGGGCCTTTTAATACTTATGTAATGTTAAGGAAGGGAACCGATGTGCAGCGCTTTAATGAAAAGCTGCCGGCCCTTCTTGAAAGCCAGTTTAAGGATTCCAGTTCTGTTATGTTCATGAGAAAGTATGCAGATGGCTACCTGTATAATAAATACGAAAATGGTGTACAGGCAGGAGGGAGGATCTCGTACCTGCGTTTATTTTCCATCATCGCTTTATTTATACTGGTCATTGCCTGCATTAACTTCATGAACCTCTCTACGGCAAAGGCTTCCGGCAGAATGAAAGAGATTGGGGTAAAGAAATCCCTGGGTGCTGCACGGCATACCCTGGTGCTGCAGTTTTTGGGAGAATCCCTGTTCATGAGCATTGCTGCATTATTAATAGCATTATTAATGGTTGCCCTGTTGTTGCCGCGTTTCAATGAAATGACGGGCAAGCAGCTGCTACCGCAATTGGATATACGATTTATAGCTGCCGTATTAGGTATTACCTTGTTCACCGGCCTGCTGGCGGGCAGTTACCCGGCTTTATATCTTTCCCGCTTTGCGCCATCTGTTACACTTAAAGGAAAGTTCAGTAATGCCGGAAACACTATGTGGATACGAAAAGGACTGGTAGTTTTTCAATTCGTGGTATCGGTAATTTTCATCATTGCGGTAATGGTAGCGTATAAGCAGGTGCAATTTGTACAAAGCAGGAACCTGGGATATAATAAAGACAACATCGTTTATTTTGAGATGGAAGGACGGGCAGGAGAGAAGAAGGAGACTTTTCTGGCCAGCCTGAAAGCCTTGCCAGGTGTAGTGAATGCATCCAGCATAGAACAAAAGATCGTATTATCATCGTTCCTGCCAAGCTCCAATATCAGCTGGGAAGGAAAGAACCTGGATAACCAGATCCGTTTTTACCAGATGCCTGTGAACTACGGTTTGATAGAAACACTGGGGATCCGGATGGCTGCAGGCCGGACATTCTCCAAAGATTATAGTACCGATAGCACTGCGGTGGTATTAAATGAAGCGGCTGTTAAAGTGATGGGACTTACAGACCCGGTGGGTAAGATCATTAACCGGGGCAATACCGCGCTGCATATTATTGGCGTAACAAGGAATTTTCATTTTAATTCATTGCACGAAGAGATCCGGCCATTCATTTTTAATTTAGCGCCTGAGCAAACCCTGCTGGCAATGGCCCGCATTCAAAAGGGTCGGGAACAAGCCACACTGGCAGGTATACAAAAATTGTATAAAGCTTTTAATCCCGGTTATTCTTTTAACTATAAATTTCTGGATAGCGATTACCAGGCACAGTATACATCCGAAAAGTTGGTAGCGCAGCTGTCGGGTTATTTTGCAGGGCTCACCATTATTATTTCCTGCCTTGGTCTGTTTGGGCTGGCTGCCTTTACGGCAGAACGCCGCCGTAAAGAGATCGGCATCCGCAAAGTATTGGGCGCCACAGTTGCTAATGTAGCTGTGATGTTATCCAAAGATTTCCTGCAGTTAATATTGATCGCCGTTTGTATTGCTTTTCCGCTGGCCTGGTGGGCTGCAGGGGAGTGGCTGCAAAGTTTTGCCTATCACGTTCATATAGGCGTAAGCGTATTCCTGGCTGCAGGGGCGGCTACATTGGGCATTACTTTATTGACCATCGGTTTTCAGGCCTTAAAGGCCGGATGGACTAACCCGGTAAAAAGCCTGCAATCCGAATAACTGATTATGTATATTTGGTGCTTTATTCCACCACCATGCAGATACAGGTATTAAAACAGCTCTTCCAGCGTGATCTCAATAAGTTGCAACAGGAGATCAGCGCCTACCAAAGCGAGCAGCAGCTTTGGGTTGTAGAAAAGAATATTCCTAATTCCGCCGGCAATCTTTGCCTGCACCTGGTAGGTAATATCCAACACTTCATTGGTAAAGTGCTTGGCGGTACTGATTTTGTGCGCGACCGGCCTTCGGAATTTGCGCTGAAGAATGTTCCTAAGGCGGCATTAATAAAACAGGTTGAAGAAACGATGGCTGTGGTGGATGCTGCATTGGATAAGCTTACGGAGGAGGATCTGGAAAAGGAATACCCGATAGTGGTGTTTGAGGAGAAAACATCTACCGGGTATTTACTAATACACTTGGCCATGCACTTGGATTATCATCTCGGGCAAATAAATTATCACCGGAGGTTATTGGATGTTTGACCGTATATCAGTGGCTATTTTTTCCTTTTCGAAGCAGATCTGTTGTTATCACTAGTTAATGGTGTTTGAAGGATTTCAGCTCCTGCCTCCTTCAGTCGTGCAATTTTGCCTGGTGGTAATTTGTGTGGATCTACAATAACAATATGTCCTTTGGCGGCTGATATATTAAGATCAATACCGGTTCTGTTCAGGAAAGGGATATAGAAAGCCTTATGAGCCTTGTTCTTTCCACGTGTTCCTAATAAATATGCATCCAATGTTTGTCTCTTAATGCCTGTTTCTGCTAAAAATTCATTTTTAGTCCACCCTAAAAT
>NZ_DATCRF010000335.1:0-10584 GCF_036569125.1 Chitinophaga sp.
GTCGGCATGCTCTTCCTGCAGCAAACGTTCCACCTGCCGCTCCCATAATACCAGGCTGGATAAGGGGCCTACGTGGCCGCCGCATTCCCGCCCTTCAAACACAAAACGTTTGGCGCCTTCTTTAATGAACATGTCCAGCAAAGAAGTGGAAGGTACATGCAGGTAGGTTTTAATGCCTGCCTGCTCCAGCGATTTGGCCTGTGAAGGCCGGCCGCCGGCTATTAATACAATGGGTGGTTTTTCATCTTTAATATAAGCGATCTGCTCTTCCCGTAATTCAGGGGGCGCAAATCCCAGGATGCCTACACCCCAGGGCTTGTCGCCTGCGAGTGCTTTGGTTTGCTGGATGAGCTTTCTGGCGGGTTCGCCTTTTAATAAGGAAAGCGCTACAAAGGGCAGCCCGCCTGCATCCGCTACTGCGGCAGCAAAGGCAGGTACATCACTCACACGGGTCATAGGCCCCTGTGCAATCGGGTAGGGTATGTTCAGCTCTTTGGATAAAGCATTACCCGGGCTTAACACATTTAAAGCTTTGGCTTGCTGCAGATGGCCGTAAGTGGCTTCCTGCAAACCAAATACTAAACGGTTCAGCTTTTTGTAACGTAATGCCAGGTCAATGCCAATGGCTATATCCTGGCCCAGGGGCAAATAACCTTTATCCACATCCGTTATGCCCAGGTAAGGCGCTAAGTCTTGCTGGGTGGCCTTTTCAGGCAGCACAGGTGAATTGGGCCTTGCCAGCACACGGTAATGATCTATTACACGGGTTTCATTACCATTCAGCTTTTCACATATATTTTTAATGGCGGCAGGTACATTGCTTTCGGGGAATAATACCAGCTGGCTGTCCAGCACCACACCGGTAGCGCCGGTAGCTGCCAGCGCTGCGGCGGTATGTATGCCTACGCCGCCCTGCACCCATATTTCAAGCCCGCTTATTTCCCGTACCACGCGCTGGAACAGGATGTAGGATGATTCATCGCTCACGGCGCCTGCGCCTTCATTTCCTTTTATAATAATGCCCTGTGCATTGGCTGCTTTGGCTTTGTGCGCCTCGCCAACGGTATGCACCTGGTAATAAGTTGCTACGTGTTTGGGTAACGTTATTTTAAAACCATAAGGAATAATTGCGAGTGTAACCTGTGCCGGCAGGGAAATGGAGGCCAGCTGCTCATCTGCAAAACACACACCGAAGGGCTGGTCGCTTTTTGCGGTAATGGTGTTCAGCGCGGCCCGGGCTTTTGACAGATCACGGCCCAAATGAAGTACAGGAAAGGCTTTTGCTTTCAGCAGGGCCAATACAAGGCCTGCATCCGGTTGCTCCAGGGGAGTCACTCCGATAATTTTTATTTTTCCCATGGGTTATGGTTTTATTCCGGCAGGCATACCAATGTAAACAGGTAGTGTAAGGCTGTTAGCTACAAGGGTTTTATGTTTTATACCGGATAGTTCTATGGTTATTACAAATAGTTGGTTCTATTGTTCCTATATATACGGTCTGTTTGCCTGGATGGGTTCTCAAAAAAAAATATATTAAAACTACTTATAGGTATAACCAGGCAAGGCGCTTTCAATAAAGACAGAAAAGGTTTCCAATCTTCAAGGGAGTAAAGATTAAATAAGGCCGTATTTAAAAGATATAGTCCACTGGTTCTAAAGTCCAATCTGTTATTTCACACTTCACATGTTATTTCACATGCGTACATCTGTTGCTGACATGCATTCTTATTGTGGTGGTTCTTTAAAAGCATGATCAATCGAAAGGTGATGCTAAAACAACGATGGCTTGTATTTCATCAAGGGCAAGGTGGTAAAATTTACTGTTCATAGGTGCATATTTTAATTAATTCTTACATGAATTTACAAAAAAAGCAAACGGCGATCCCGTGGTAACATGTTTTTAACACGCTAATTTCATTCCTGAGAAGAATATACATTTTTATAATATCTGTAGAATGCCAGTAAAAAGGGGCATAGTGAATGTTTATGAAGCCGGTTTATTTGTTATTGACTTTTTTGAGGGGGATATAAGATGAAACATTGCATGAAGAAATCTCCCGGGGTTAACCTGTATCTTAACGCAAACAATTTGCACGGATACACGTATTACTTAAATTAATAACTATCAAAAAAAGCAGCAGGAAATAAAGTATTGTACAGCACAAGGTTTGAAATACAAATACTGTGCATTTGACAATTATTCCCGCTGCTTTATTAATTATTCATTATTAATTAATTACTGCCATCCGCCTCCTAAGGTCTGGTACAATTGCACCGTGCCGGCCAGCATATCACGGCGGGCATGAATCAACGCCAGCTCTGCTTCCAGCACACTTTTTTGCGCGGTAATGATCTCTAAATAAGAAGCATAACCGCTTAAGAACAGGTCATTTGCGGTGGATACTGCGCTTTGCAGCACACTTACTTCCTTTTCACGTAAGGCATAGATGTGCTGCTGATTTTGCACATTACCCAATGCAACAGACACTTCCTGGTAAGCCTGCAGGATCTTTTGCTGGTAATGATAATAAGATATTTTACTGCCCGATTCATTAATGCGGTACTGCGCCTGTAATTGCTTTTGATTGAACAGCGGCGCTGTAATACCACCTAATACGCCATAGGCAAAGGATGCAGGCTCCAGCAGCAGGCCGGCTTTAAAAGCATTAAAGCCTCCGTATGGTGTAATATTCAAAGAAGGTAAAAAAGCTTTGCGGGCTGCCTGCACATCTGCTTTGGATGCAGCCAGCTCCAGCTCCGCCTGTTTAATATCCGGGCGGTTGGTAAGCAGCTTACCGGGCAGGCCGGGCTTCCAGGGCGCTGCCAGCGTATCTATTGCTAATGCTTTACTACGCGGCACCGGCTGCGGATAACGGCCTAATAGAAAATTCAGCTGGCTTTCCACCACTAACTGGCGCTGGCGGGTAATGTGTTCCAGGCTGCGTGTGTCCAGCAGCTGCGCTTCAAACTGCTGTACGGCCAGTAATGTTGCCCGCCCGGCAGATTGCTGGATCTGCACGGTGGCTAATGCGGTTTCCTGTAACGCAATGTTCTTTTTGATAATTGCCAGCTCATTATCCAAAGCTACCAATGTATAATAATGCGCGGCCACTTCTGATACCAATAAGGTAGTTACCAGGCGGCGGCCCTGCGCACTGGCCAGGTACCGCGCCAGGGCGGCCCGTTTGCGCGCTTTTATCTTACCCCAGAGATCCACTTCCCAGCTGCTGCGCAGGCCCAGGAAAAAATCAGGCGTAGGATCCGGAATGCGCTGATCTTTACTAATGTTAGTAGACAAATTCGTGTCAAAATTGCCTACTCCATTCAGGGTATATTTACCATATTTATCAATACCGGCAGTGGCAGACAGGTTTACATTTGGCAACCATGCATACCGGGCAGCCAGTAATACCGCTTCGGAAATCTTCATTTCTTCCCGGCTGCTTTGCAATGCATAATTATATTGTAAGGCGGTATCTATTAATGCGCGCAAAGGTGCATCTTCAAAGAACTGCTGCCAGGGCAGCTGGCCTATGCCGGCGGTATCTGCGCTGCTAATGGCAAAAGTATCCGGCATGGCTTTGTTATCCGGCAGCACCAGTGGTTTGGGCATGCGGCAGCCGAATGCAAGGAGAAGAAAGCTAAAAGCTAAAAGCTTAATGCTAAATGCCGGGCGCTTAAGGCTAAACGCTGAATGCAGAATGCTGAATCCAGCGGAGTGTATTGTTTTATTTATATTGAGCTGCTTTATAATAAGCCGCTTTATTTTAGTTTGATCCATCATGATGTTGCTTTTAAACGTTTGCGGGATAAGCTGGCGAACAATACATACAAACCCGGTATTACCAGCACCCCGAACAAAGTACCTATTAACATACCGCCTGCTGCTGCCGTACCAATGGAACGGTTACCCATAGCGCCTGCGCCAGCCGCTACACACAAGGGTATTAAGCCCGCAATGAATGCAAAGGAGGTCATGAGAATGGGACGCAGGCGGGATACCGCGCCTTCCTTTGCTGCCTCCAGTGGCGAAAGGCCTTGCTTGTTACGCAGGATGGCAAACTCCACTATCAGGATGGCGTTCTTACCCAGCAAGCCAATGAGCATTACCAATGCTACCTGCGCATAAATGTTATTTTCCAGACCGAATAATTTCAGCGATAAGAAAGCGCCGAAGATACCGGCGGGTAACGACAGGATCACCGGTAATGGTAGCAGGAAGCTTTCATATTGCGCGGCCAGCAGCAGGTACACGAACACCAGGCAGATCATGAAAATATAAATGGCCTGGTTGCCGGAAAGGATCTGCTCGCGCGTCATGCCGCTCCATTCATAGCTATAGCCGCGTGGCAGCTGCGCAGCGGTTTCCTGGATGGCTTTAATAGCATCGCCGCTGCTGTAGCCGGGCGCCGCATCTCCATTGATCATGGCGGCGGTGTACATGTTATAGCGGGTAAGCTGCTCCGGCCCATACACCCGTTCCAAACGAATGAAGTTGGAGAAGGGCACCATTTCACCTTTATCATTTTTAACATACAGGTGCAGCACATCTTCCGGTTTGGCGCGGTACTGTGGCGATGCCTGCACCATTACCTTATACATTTGCCCAAAGCGTATGAAGTTAGACGCGTAGTAGCTGCCCAGCAAGGTTTGCAACGTGCTCATAGCGGTTTCAATACTCACACCTTTTTGTGCGGCGCGCTCCTGGTCTACATGGATCATGTATTGCGGGAAGCTGGGATCAAAGCTGGTGAAGGCTGCACCTATTTCGGGCCGCTTTTTTAATTCAGCTATAAAATTATTGGTAGCAGTAGCTGTTTGCTGCAGGTTACCACTGCCGGTTTTATCCAGTACCCGTAATTCAAAACCACTGGCATTCCCAAAGCCGGGTACTGTGGGCGGCGGAAAGAATTCAATGTTGGCATCCCTGATATGACTGGTTCTTTTTTCCAGCTCCGCAATTAGCTCTGTTACGGATGCTTTACGGTCTTCCCAGGGTTTCAGGTTGATCATGCCCATGCCGTAAGAGGCGCCGGCAACATCATTCACCAGGCTAAAGCCGGCCAGTGTGGATGCGGATTCCACAGCATCTATATTCCGCGCAACCTGGTACACCTGTTCCAGCACCTGCTCCGTACGTTCTACCGTGGCGCCGGGCGGGGTGGTTACATTTACGTAGATCATACCCTGATCTTCCGAAGGAATAAACCCGGATGGCAATATAGCGCTGGCGCCCCAGGTAGCCAGGAAGAACAGGATCAGCAATCCAACGGTAATAAGCCGCCGGCCTGCTATGCGGCCTATGAATTGCCGGTAGCGGTTAGCCGTAGCATCATAACCTTTGTTAAACCCGCCAAAAAAGCGCTGTAGTAAACTTTTCTTTGCCGGCTGCCCGTGCGTATTCTTTAACATGATGGCGCAGAGTGCAGGCGTGAGGGTTACTGCATTGATGCCGGATATTACAATGGAGAATGCCAGCGTTAGTGAGAACTGCCGGTAAAACACGCCCACGGGCCCTGAGAGGAAGGCTACAGGTATAAATACGGCCGACATTACCAGCGTGATGGCTACAATGGCTCCGCTGATCTCTTTCATAGCAGCCATGGTGGCTTCTAATGGAGGCAGGTGCTCTTCACTCATTTTTACGTGCACGGCCTCCACCACCACAATGGCATTATCTACCACAATACCAATGGCCAGCACCAGGGCAAACAGGGTAAGCAGGTTAATGGAAAAACCTAACATCTGCATAAAGCTTAAAGTGCCTATCAATGCCACCGGCACTGCCAGCGCAGGGATCAGGGTGGAGCGGAAATCCTGCAGGAACAGGAACACTACCAGGAATACCAGCAGGAAGGCTTCAAACAGCGTGCGCACTACTTCATGAATGGAGGCATCCAGGAAGCGGGATACGTCGTAGTTGAAATTGTACGTCATGCCGGGAGGAAAGGAGGTGGCTTTCAGCTCTGCCATACGGTCCTTTACATTCTGGATCACTTCCCGCGCATTGGAGCCGGGGCGCTGCTTCAGCATGATGGATGCAGAGGGCTTGCCATCTGTTTTGGATACCATGCCGTAGCTTAATGCCCCGAACTCCAGCTCTGCTACGTCTTTCAGGCGGAGCATAGCACCGTCTGCCTCTGTGCGCAGGATGATGCCGGCGTACTGGGAAGGTTCAAAGAACTTACCCGTGTAGCGTAATACATATTGTAACAGTTGTGGGTTTTTGTCAGAGCTTTCACCGGTTTTACCGGGTGCTGCTTCAATATTCTGGCGCCGGATAGCGGCAATAATTTCTTCTGCTGAAATGTTGTAGGCCAGCATACGGTCGGGCTTTAACCATACGCGCATGGCGTATTCCTTGGCGCCCATGATCTCTGCAAAGCCAACACCGTCAATTCTTTTCAGCTCCTGCAGCACATTGATGTCGGCAAAATTGTAAATGAACTGTTCGTCCAGGCTGGGATCTTCGCTCATTACATTGAGGTACAGCAGCATACTGTTCACCTCTTTTTCTGTGGTTACACCGGCTTTAATTACTTCTTCCGGTAATTCATCTATAATGGTGGCTACGCGGTTCTGTACGTTCACTGCTGCCTGGTCAGGATCGGTGCCCACCTTAAAAAAGATCTGTATAAGCGTAATACCGTTGTTACTGGATACGGACGACATATACGTCATGCCCGGCACGCCGTTAATGGCGCGTTCCAGCGGGGTGGATACGGCTTTGGCGCACACCTCTGCATTGGCCCCGGTATATTTAGCCGTTACCGTTACAGAGGGCGGCACAATATCCGGGAATTGGGTAACCGGCAGGGTAAACAATGCCAGCAGGCCCAGTAGGAGTATGATCAATGAGATAACGAGCGACAGTACCGGCCGCTTTATAAAAGTATCAAACATGTGTTGTTGTTTTTGTTTCCCTACATTTTCATCTTCAGCAAACTGTCGAGGGGAATGGTAACCGGATGAATGTGCATGCCTTCGCGGATGGTTTGCGTGCCTTCGCACACAATGCGCTCACCGGCGCTAAGCCCGTTCTTCACAATATAACAATGTGATAAGCGGGAGCCGGGCATAAAGCTGCGCATGCTTACCCGGTTGGCAGTGTCTACTACAAAAACGTAGTTCTTATCCTGCATTTCAAACACGGCTTTCTGGGGAATGATCAATGCATCCTCCAGGGTATTCTCCAGCTGAATGCTGCCGCTGGCGCCGTGTTTCAGCAGCTTTTGCGGATTGGGAAAGCGGGCGCGGAAGGCAATGGCGCCTGTAGAGGATTCAAATTCCCCTTCTATGGTCTCTACCTTGCCGGGGTAGCTATAATTAGTACCGTCGGCCAGGATGAGGTTTACCGCTTTGTTGCTGGGCCCTTTTTGTGATTTCCGGTATTCCAGGTATTCTGTTTCCGATACATTGAAGTAGGCATACATTTCATGCGTGTCTGATACGGTGGTGAGCAGCGTACCATCTGTTACCAGGCTGCCTGTTTTCAGCGGAATACGGTCAATGGTGCCATCAAAAGGCGCATAAATGTTGGTGTAGTTCAGGTGCATGGTAGCGGTGGTTGTGGCCGACCGCGCTTCATCTATTTTTGCCTGTGCAGCAGTGAGCTTGGCTGTGGCCACTTCCAGCTCTGTAGGTGCGATCACCTTTTTATCCACCAGCATTTTCACGCGGCGGGTATCTACCTCCGCGGCTTTTGCTTCTGCAATGGCGCTGCTTAAGCTTGCGTTGGCTTCTGCCAGCCGTGCCTTGTACTCTTCGTTATTTATGGAGAAGAGTAATTGCCCTTTTTGCACTTCCTGGCCTTCATCCACATAGATCTTTTCCAGGAAACCATTTACCCTGGCCCGGATCTCTACATTACGAACGGCCTGTAAGCCGGCTACATAGTTATGTTTCAGCAAAGTGTCTTTCATCACCAGCTTTGTAACCGGGAAGGGCTGCGCCTTTTCCTTTTTGTTATTGGTATTGCCGTTGGTGGTGCATCCCCACAGGACTATCACCAGCATGGCGTATATAAAACGCTGCTGCATTATTATAATTAATAATTAAGAATGAATAATTAATATGCCTGCATAATTAATAAACCTGCAGGATCTGAATGCCCGTATGATCCATGCAAAGTACTGCCGGGTTCCTGTTAGGGAATAGGTACTTTATTATCAACGGATCAGATCAGAAAGGGGAGAAGGAGGCTCAGAAAAGGGCTAAGCGGAACAGGAAGTTATAGTAGGCGGGCAGAAAGGAATCCTGCCATTGATATACGCCGCTTTTATTTTCTTTTTCGAGAATGTAATTGTATTGCCGTTCATCCAGGTAAAGGATGCGCGGGCTGCAGCTGAACTGCTGCGTAGTGGCGTTCAGGTAATAGCGCTGCTTGCGGCCTCTGGGGGCGGTGGCGCGTAAGATCTCCCCGTTATTGTCCGCAGTTTCATCTGCCAGCAGCTCTGCTGCCAGGCGGGTAAAAGCGGTATCGTCAAAAAGATCAACCTTTGTTTGCTGAATGTGTTTTTCTGCAGCTGCAGCGGGTGTTTGCAGGGCCTGCGCGTCGGGGAAAAAGCCTGCCAGCTGCCGTAAGCTGAAGAACAGCATACAGCAGAGCCATTTAACCGGTATGTGCATTTTCTTTACCACGCTTTAAGAGAAGTCCCCAAATATTAGTGGTGCAAAGGTATATCATAGTGCGCAGGGATCAAAGTGGAATTGGATAAGCGGAGTAATTAATAATTAAGAATGAATAATTAATAATCGTGTGGCAGGTAACCCGGGTTATTGTTTAGTCTTCATTATTAATTAGTTCAGAGAATGTTACGGCAGGAATTAGTTGTCCTGAAATACTTACGGGATGCAACAGTATGTAATTATTTTAACTAAACTTTAGTATATGCTGTGATATAACATACAATCATTTAACTACAACTCAATGCGCAGTACGCATTCATTATTAATTATTCATTCTTAATTATTACTGCTGCCCTGCAAAACTTCCATCCGGATGCTCCAGCGGGGCTTGCTGGCTGCCTACGGTATCTACATTATTCATTTCTTCGAAGAATTGACCATCTTCATAGCCAACGGAAACAAATACTGTTAGCTTTTGGCGGGCCGGGCCTTTGAAGGTGCCACGTACAGGGCTGCAATCGCGGAAATTGCGGCCTACGGATAATTTTACGTGCTTATTGGTTACCCAGATATTATTGGTAGGGTCTATGCCGGCCCAGCCGTAACCGGGGATCAGGGCCTCTACCCAGGCATGCGTGGCGCCCTCGCCCCGCATCCCGTTCTTATTCGGGCAAATATACCCGCTCACATAACGGGCAGGGATCTGGCAGGTGCGCAATATTTGCAGCATCAGGTGGGCAAAGTCCTGGCATACACCGGCGCCATGCTGCAATATTTCATCCACAGTGGTTTCTACGTTGGTGATGCCTTTAATGTATTTGAAATGTTTAAAAATGTATTCGCTGCAGCTTTCTACTACGCCTGCCACACTTTCGCCGCGGCGCACAGCAATGGCAATAGCGTCTATGGCGGCCTGTGACTGTATAGCATCGCGGTTACCCAGCTCCAGCAATTGTAATTGGCCGTCCATTTCCTGCTGCAGCTGTTTAAAATTGGAATGAAAATTTATTCCCAGCTGGGACGATGCCGTGGTGCGCACCAGCAGCTTGCTTTCAATTGCCAGCAGGTTATGCGAAGGCAGAATGTTGAACAAGCCGGTTTTATTGCCCCAGTAGTCGGAGAACGTTTGTACGTTCGGGTGATCTGTGATGAACAGGTCGTGCTGTAACACTTCCTGGTCGGCACACTGGTAAGGAAAGATCTTTATTTCGTTGGCGCTTTCCTTTACCGGCCGGTCGTACTCGTAACGGGTAATATGATGTATCTTGAAAATAGACATAATCCTATCTGATAAAGCTTATACGTAAGAAAAGAATTGGCGGCTCAGCTGAATGGTAAATTCCTGCAGGTCCTGCCTTATTTCTTCCAGGAACTGCTGTAAAGATCCGTTATTCAATGTATCCAGGTCGGTGTAGCGCACCTTGCTGAACAGGCGCCCGAAACAGCGGGTGAGCGCATCATTCTCCGCCATGGGATTGCCCCTTATAACTTCCTGCAGGCGCCGTTCAGCCCTGCCCAGGGTATGGGCTACGGAATGCGGAAAGTTATCATTGAACAGCACCTGGTGCAATACATTTGAATTATAATTAGCGGTGCGGTATGTTTTTAAATGCAGCTCATAACCGGAGAGCGACATCAGCAGGTAACGCCATTGCATAATGTCCTGCACGGTATCCAGGTTATAATTGATACGCTGGTACTCCTTGTTGGTAAGCACAATGGTTTCCAGGCAGCGCTCCACATATTTTCCCAGGTTCATAAAGTTCCAGCCCAGCCCGCGCGACATGGTAATGTCTGTAACGCCGTTATACAAAACAGTATGCCTGGTAATGGCGTCCAGCACTTCCAGCGCTTCATAGCTCATGAGGCGCTGGTCTACCGAAGGCTGGTTCATGAGATGGTAAATGGCATTTACCTCCTCCCATACTTCCTTGGTGATGTGGTCCTGTACGCCGC
>NZ_DATCRF010000336.1:0-5625 GCF_036569125.1 Chitinophaga sp.
GGTTAGGGCCTACCTGGTAAGTGCGGTTGCCAATGCGGTACCAGCCTTTGCCGCGCAGGCAGTAGATCAGGATATTATCCTTACACCCGCTTTTGCGCAGCCGGTAATGTGCTATGGCTTTAGGAAAGTACCCGATGTGAGTAAGGTATACCGGGCTAAGGGCCGTGTTTTTCTTTGCGTGGTTAAGGCATACTGCCTCCGGTAAGCTGATCAGCTTTTGCCCTTCAAATCCGTCTCGTCGCTTGTGTTTATCCATACGCTACTGTCGCAGCGGCAGGCCTATTTATTCACCAGGAAGTAAACTATCCGGCACACATTTTTTGTATTGCCCGGATGCGGCCCGCCTGTTTGCAATCTCAAATTATGATTTTCCCTGCTTAATTCATCACCCAGTATCAAATACCAGGGCAGGTAAAGGCTGTTGCTCCATTGGGTATGCAGGTCTATCTCCTGCTCAATGCCGCCATCAATGCTGTATTTGATGAAACCCGCATCAGGACCAGAAAGTACGCTTATGCCTATGGTACGGCCGTTGAAAGGAAAGTCCAGGGAAGCAGTGCCCGTGGTATCTGATACCAGCACCGGCACATTTACAAAACCCTTACGTGTAGGTGTACTATCTGCCGGCTGCCATGATTCATTGATAGTAAAATGCTGCAGGTGGGTAGCATCGTGAATATCCGCATAGTAGCCCAATGCATAATTAAACGGATCTGCAGGACGTTGCAGCTCCAGTGCGGCTACAGTGGTTTCCGGTACTGGTTTTTTAAATTCACCATCCAGCAGCTGTTTAATGCTATTGAAATATAATTTCTGTCCAAAGGGCGATGGATGCAGATCTTTAAAATCATCTTTCCAGGTGAATTCCTTTGCATCAATACGGTCTGTAATTTCTTTGGCAAGATTAATGAATGGCAGGCCATACTTTTTAGCGATGGCTGCATGCACCTGCACCTCTACCGGTATTTTGCCGGCGTGGTAATCGGCCATTTTATCCGGGTCCACAAAAGCCATCAGCACAATATTGGCATTGGGGTTTACTGCCAGCATATGCCGTACAATACCTTCCAAGGCCCGGCGCTGCTGCGCTTCCGTGTAACCATTACCGCGGTCATTCACAGCAGATTCCAAGAACAACAGGTCTACCGGTCCTTTTTCAATTACATCCCGCTGAAAACGGAAGGCATGCGGCACACTGCCCAGGGACGGAATGCCCGCATTCAGGAAAGTGAATTTGGTACCGCGGTACGTATCCTTCAGGTATTTACACACCAGGTCGCGCCAGCCACTCATATTGGTGATGGAGCCGCCCAGGAACACCACATGCGCCTCTTTATCCTTTTGCATGCGGTACCAAACATTATCCAGCCCTGCATTGCGTATAATGTAATCTTCACTTTTCAACGGCGCCTTTACCCGCACTTGCGCGTGCAGGCTAACAGCGGCGGTAAGGCACAGGGCCAGGTATAATAGCTTCATGGTTTAAATTTCATCTATCTGCAGCACCACGCTGGTTCTGCCGCTGTTTACATCCGGGTTAAAACCTACTTTCATCAGGAAATCGCCTGAATAAGTTTTGCTTTCATCAATGGTAGATTTGGCGCCCGGGTATACATTCACTTCTTTGATCTTATACTTGCCGGCCGGTTTCAACCCCTTCAGGCGTATAGGCATGGCGCTATGCACGTCATAGCGGTTATTTACCAGGTAATTGAAAATAACGCCGGTGCTTTGCTGCTCATTTACATACAAGATGGATGCTACATTACTTTCCCGCGGATTGGATAAACGGTATTGATCGCCCTGCCAGATGATTGACTTCAGCGCATTGTAGGTTTTAACAGCGCCCTGCACAAACTGCAGATCATTGGCTGGCAGCTTGCTTACCACAATATCAAACCCCAGCTTGCCCATCATGGCTACATCCGTGCGAAACTTCAGCGGCTGTTTACCCCAGTCTGTTACGTGGTTTGAGCTGCTGATGGCCGGGTAAAAATAAGAGTACTCCCATTGCATAAAAATACGCTCCATAGGATCTGTATTGTCACTGGGCCAGAACTCTGTAAAGTATTGCAGCGCAGCATAATCCACACGGCCGCCACCACCGGAGCACAACATCATAGGCACAGTGGGATACTTAGCCCTGATGCGTTCCAACACTTTGTATAAACCGCGCATGTACTCAATATAAAAATGCGACTGGTTTTTAAGATAGGCAGAGTGCGCGTTATAGATCACCGCGTTACAGTCCCACTTAATGTAGGCTAGCTGCGGATTTTTGGTGAACAGGTCGTCGATAATACCAAACACAAAATCCTGCACCTGTGGGTTGCTGAGGTCCAGCTCCAGCTGGTTACGGAAATAATATTCATCGCGTTTGGGCTGGCGCACTACCCAATCCTTATGTTTTTCATACAGCTCGCTTTTGGGGCTTACCATTTCCGGCTCTACCCAAATGCCAAATTTCACACCATCGTTCTGCGCTTCTTTTACCAGGCTGGCTATGCCGTTGGGCAGCTTGGTCTTATTCTCCTGCCAGTCGCCCAGGCCTGTATGATCATCGTTACGGGCATACTTGTTGGCAAACCAGCCATCGTCCAGCAGGAACAGGTCCACGCCTAATGATTTGGTTTCTTTCAGCAGCTCAAACAGCTTGCTTTCATTAAAATCAAAGTAGGTGGATTCCCAGTTGTTCAGCAATGTAAGGCGGTTTCCTTTGCCATCCAGCAGTTTATAGTTCCTGGCCCAGCGCTGTAAGTTGCGGCTGGCATTGCCTTTGCCCTTATCGGAGAAAGTATACAGGAAAGCGGGCGTGGTAAATGTTTCATTGGGCTGCAGCGTGTAGTCAGATGCGTAATTGTTAATACCGGCAATAATCCGCAGGTTATCCTGCGGGTCCAGCTCCAGGTCTACGCGAAAGTTACCGCTGTATTCCAGCGCGCCATACAACACATTCCCTGCATCTTCGGTAGCCGGTTTGTCCATAGATACCATGAACACCGATGGCTGGAACAGGTTGGCACGGGTACCCAGCTTGGTATCCAGCGTGCGGATGCCGTGCGTGATCTTAGATTCTTCCGGCTGCATTTCCCTGGCCCAGTCGCCATGGTACTGCGTAAGCCAGAAACCATCTGCCGCTTTCAGGTGCAGGTTGGCAGAGGCAAATTTGTGCAGCACCACACTGCCTTTTTCTTTATGGCGGATGGCGCTCCACTGCTCTACCACATCTTCCTTAAAATAGGTTTTATAAAAAAGTGTTACCTCAAAGTCATACACCGGGTCTTTGAGCACAATGCTGAGTAAGGAAACATTATCATCTGTTTTAGTAACCGTATGGCTTACGTATTTAAGGTCCAGGGAATTATTGCCATCCGCATGGGTTACGGTAATGGCGGGCTCCACCAGGTTGCGTGAGCCGGAGGGCGTGTAAGCAGAATTGAGCAAACCGGTATAATCACCGGCCTGTTTGTACACGCCCGGTACCTGTTCATACTCACCGGCATCTGCTAATTTTTCCCCGAAATAAATAGTGTTCAGGTCCTTGCTGTTATTCACCTGTAATACCAGCGCATTGTGCGCGGTTTGAACGGGAATGTTAATGTTCTGGGCTTGTGCCTCGCACACTATAAAAGGTGCGGCTAGTAACGTGGCTAAATGTTTTACCTGCATGATTTGACGGTTGTTCCTATCCTTAGTTAAGACGTTCAAGATACTAAATTTTTGTTGCCATTACCTCTTTGATCTCTCCATTCACTTTCACTTTTACTTTACGCGGGTTGGGTGATGCAATGGTGTAACGGGTAACCTTACCGTCTTTCCAGGTCATGCTAACGGTGTAGTTGCCGCGGGCTTTAAGACCGTTCACACTGCCGGTTGACTTCCATTGGTCCGGGATAGCAGGCAGCAGGTCAATAAAACCGGCATGACTTTGCAGCAGCATTTCTGCCAGCCCTGCTTCGCCGCCAAAATTACCGTCTATCTGGAACGGAGGCCCTGCTGTGAACATATTCGGATAGGTGCCACCACCTGCGCCATAGTTGATATTGGTTTTCAGCGTAGGCCGCATCAGGTCCGCAAATAATTTATACGCGCGGTTACCATCATGCAGGCGGGCCCAGAATAATTGTTTGAATGCAATAGACCAGCTGGGGCCATCGTCGCCGCGTGCTTCCAGGCTTTTCTTACAGGCTTCCGCCAGGTCAGGTGTACCTTCCGGTGTGATCTGCGGCGCGGGGAACAGGCCATATAAATGTGACAGGTGCCGGTGATGGGGTTCCGATTCCGGGTATTCCTCCATCCACTCCATCAGGCGGCCATCGCTGCCTATACGGCCTATGGGCGCTACTTTTTTCAGCTGCGCTTCCAGTTTGGCGCGCAGGGCAGCATCTGTACCCAGTACATTCGTGGCCGTTATAACGTTGGTAAATAGCTCATGTACGATCTGGTTATCAATGGTAGCCCCTACACAAATGGCAGCATGTTTACCGTTAGGCATTACAAAGCTGTTCTCAGGTGAAGAAGAGGGCGACAACACCAGGTAACCGCTCTTGGGATCTGTTACCAGCTGGCTGCTGTAGAACAGCGCAGCGCCTTTCAGCACGGGATAAATATCCTGCAGGTATTTTTTATCGTTGGTAAATGCATAGTGCTCCCACAGGTTATTACATACCCAGCCTGAGCCGGATTTGGTAGCGCCCCAGGAGGCGCTTTCACCGGGTTCCGTAAAGCCCCATACATTGGTGATCACATGCGCTACCCAGCCCTCTGCATTGTAATAGGCTTTGGCCGTTCTTTCACCGGGTTTCACCAAACCCTTGATCAGCGCTGCCAGCGGCAGGTCCAAATCCGGCAGGTTGCTTACCTGCACCGGCCAGTGATTCATCTGCACATTTACATCCAGGTGGTAATCGCCATTCCAGGGTGTTTGCACCTGGTTAGCCCACAGGCCCTGTAAGTTGGGCGGCAGCAAACCTACGCGGGTGCTGCTAATGGTGAGGTAACGTCCAAACTGGAAGAACAATACCGGCAGCGCATCGTCTGAGGCAGGATTGGCGTTAAAGCCGGCCAACCTTTCATCCGTAGGCAGCTGTTCGGCATGCGTGGCGCCCAGCTGCATTTGCACGCGGTTGAATAATTTCTGATAGTTGGTAATATGCTGCTGCTTTTGCGCAGTGTAAGGTTTTTGCATTGCAGCGGCCATCAGCTGCTTTGTTTTTGCCATAAAACCAGGGTTGCGGAAATCCGTACCCATGGAAAGGATCAACGTTACTTCCGTGGCGTTCTTTACTACCAGGTTTTTGCCTTCCGTGGTTAAAGTACCACCATTTAGCTTTGCCTGTACGCGGGCTATGTAACGCATGCCCGGTGTATCTGTACCGCTGGGCAGCTGCCCGCTCATTTGCAGCTCCTTGAGTTCGGTTTTCACCACAAAATTCTCCGGCCGGTCAATGGATACACGAAAATTCAGCTGCCCGGGTTTGTTGGCCGTAAGGCGTATGATGCCTACATCGTCCCCAAAGCTGGTAAAGTATTCTCTTTTATAGGTAACGCCGTTTAGCTCATAGGAGGTGGTAGATAACGCATTATTCAAAGACAGCTCTCTTTCATAATGGGCAGCGGTCGTAT
>NZ_DATCRF010000337.1:0-3368 GCF_036569125.1 Chitinophaga sp.
GGTCTTTTCAGATCAACAGACCAGGGTGCTACCTGGACCAGGCTGAATGACGACGCCCACGAGTTTGCAGGCGCGCCATTGCTGGTTGGTGATATGAACGTTGCCGGAAGGGTATACATGAGCGCCGGCGGCGGAAGAGGATTGATTTACTGGGAGCCTGCCGCCTGTACGCCTACTGCCATCACACCCTATGTAAATATTAATAACGGAACCTGGCAGCAGACCGCCAACGCTTCTTTAGCTGCAGGCGGCAGCGTACAGTTTGGCCCTCAGCCCACGCAGGGTGGATCCTGGAGCTGGACCGGGCCCAATAATTTTAGCGCAGCTACGCGGGAAATATATCTATCAAATGTGCAGTCCAGCCAGGCAGGCAACTACGTGGCCACCTATACGAACAGCGGGGGATGCAAAAGCACGCAGACCTTTAACATCACCCTCACCGGCTCTTTAATGAGATCAGGGATGAGCGATACTTCAGCTGCCGGCATATCACAGAAGATCAGCGTTAATGAAGATGCGGTTAGCATTTATCCGAATCCTGCCAGTGAAGGAAGGTTTAGCATCCTGCTTAAGGAGATCCCGGCACATGCGATCGTGCGGGTCTATGATAACCAGGGCAGAATGCTTTATGAAAGGAAAACGCAGGGCAGTAACAAGATAGAGGTTGATGCCCGGCTGAATGCAGGGTTTTACATTGTTACAATAGATTCGAACGGATCCAGCTTCACGAAGAAGCTGATCGTTCATTAACAGGTCTTACACGGGAAAATGGGAATGCTTCCAACAAAGCATTCCCATTTTCCTAATTTATTTCTTAACCAGATAATAGCAGTGTGGGGCAGGGTTATACTTGTGCAAATGAGGTATGTACAGATACTACGGAAAATTTCTTTGAATTTGATAAAATTGTCGGTTATTATGGTTATGAAAATGGGTTTTAAAAGTACAGTTCTTTTAGTTTGGCTCCTGGTGGGCATGAATACCTGGGGCATGGGAACAATGGATCAGCTGCAGGCGCAGCAGCTGGCTCAATTGCAAAGTCCGGACAAGTCCATTGCGCTCAATGTATCCTTATCCGCTGCAGGTGAAATTCAATACAGGATCCAAAGGTCCGGTGTTGATATCATTCAGCCTTCGGCTTTGGGAGTGATGATGAAGGGGCATGATTTTACACAAGGCATGAAACTGGTCACGGTATCCAAACCGCAACGTATAGCGGATAGCTATCAAACGAAGAATGCAAAGAAAAGCAGCATTCTTTACCAGGCCAATCAATTGGTGTTGTCTTTTGCGAATGAAGAAAAGAAGAAAATGGATATCATTTTCCGCTTATCCAACGACGGGGTGGCTTTCCGGTATTCTTTTCCCTGGATAAAAGATAATGAAACGATCGTTAAAGAAAGCTCCTCCTTTACATTTGATAAAGGAACAAAAGCCTGGCTGCAGCCCATGAGTGAAGCAAAAACAGGTTTCGAGCATTGTCACCCGTCTTATGAAGAACATTATTTGCAGGACATTCCTGTTGGCACCGTATCGCCGTTAAAGTCAGGCTGGGTATACCCTGCTTTGTTTAAAACCAATGATACCTGGGTGTTGATCAGCGAAGCAGCGCTGGATGGCACTTATTGCGGTACAAGATTGATCAACGATTCTGCCTCAGCTGTTTATTCGATCGGCTTTGCCGATCCAAGGGAAGTGTTCACCGGTGGCGGCTATTTACCGGAAAACAATAAGCCCTGGCGTACACCCTGGCGTATTATAGCCATTGGAAGTTTAAAAACAATTGCAGAATCAACATTGGGTACCGATCTGGCGCCGTCAGCAGTGTTAAAGGATGCCTCTTTTGTAAAAACCGGAAAAGCCAGCTGGAGCTGGATCAACAGCAAGGATGATAACATCACTTTCGATGAGCAAAAAAAGTATATTGACTATGCCAATGACATGCACTGGCAATATTGCCTGATAGATGCCGACTGGGATACCAAGATCGGGTATGATAAAGTTGCGGAGCTCTCAGCCTATGCAAAACAAAAGCATGTTGGATTGCTGTTATGGTACAATTCTGCGGGAGACTGGAACACGATCAAATATCATCCTAAAGATGTTTTGCTTACAAAGGAGGGAAGGGAGAAAGAATTCAGCCGGCTGCAGGCATTGGACATTAAAGGCATAAAGGTTGATTTCTTTGGTGGCGATGGCCGGAGCATGATCCAATACTACATTGACATTTTGAATGATGCTGCAAAACATAAGCTGCTGGTGAACTTTCACGGCGCTACATTGCCCAGAGGCTGGCAAAGAACCTACCCTCATCTGATGACAGCCGAAGCAATTTATGGGATGGAGATGGTAACCTTTGACCAGAAAGCAGCCGATCTGCAGGCCAACCATTGTGCTATGCTGCCGTTCACCAGGAACGCATTTGACCCAATGGATTTTACGCCCATGAACCTTACGGGGCTTACATCGTCTAATTGTACCAGGAGAACCACTCCCGCCTTTGAGCTGGCGCTTTCGGTTTTATTCTTATCGGGCATACAGCATTATGCACAATCACCGGAAGGAATGGTGCAGGTACCTGATGATGTGAAATCGTTCTTAAAAAAGCTTCCCGACAACTGGGATGATGTGAGATTTTTGGATGGCTACCCCGGGAAATACGCTGTCATAGCCAGGCGAAGCGGTAACCGCTGGTATATTGCCGGCATTAATGGAGATAACAGTGAAAAGAAAATTAATCTTGACCTTACCTCATTTAAGAAAGGAAAGGCAACCCTGTTCACAGACGGTGCAAAAAATGAGCTGTTTTCAAAAACAGAGCTGAACACAGCACAACAAAAGCAGCTTGATCTTACTTTGAATGCAAGCGGTGGGTTTGTAATGGTGCTTGAGTGATTGGTTTGGAACAAATAAATTAACGTTATAAAAAATGAAATGAGTTACAGGCATTTGTTTATTTCGATCGTATTTATTGTTGCCGGCCATATCTGCCAGGCACAAACAGATAAGGGTTCATTTAAAGCAGACACTGTACCCACTTTCCCTGATCCGCCTGCCGGATTTAATGTGCAGCGCAGTAATGTACCTCACGGAAAATTAGCAGTGGTTCAGTATAGCTCAAAAACGCTCGGGAAGCTCCGGGAAATGTGGGTATATACACCTCCGGGATATTCCGCTGATAAGAAATATCCCGTGTTATATCTGTTGCATGGTTTGGGCCAGGACTACCGTCAATGGACGGAGTGGTGCCAGGCAGATAATGTTGTGGATAACCTGATCGCAGATGGTAAAATTCAGCCGGTAGTAATGGTTTTTCCCAATTGCGATACTAAGCTCACTGTAACAGACACCTCATCTGCCGGCCGTTC
>NZ_DATCRF010000338.1:0-10079 GCF_036569125.1 Chitinophaga sp.
GTGGTAAGGCTGTCAGGGATCAATATTGTGATAGATAACGATGATTATCCGCTGATCATTAAAGTGGCCTCTTTGCCAAGCGCCCGTTTGCAGGTGTATTTCCTGGACAATGAAGATTATTTCAAGCGCAAAGCCGTTTTCGCCGACGAAAACGAACAGTTTTATGACGATAATGCCGCCCGCGCCGTATTTTTCTGCAAGGGAGCATTGGAAACCGTGAAGAAATTTGGCTGGCCGCCGGACATCATTCATTGCAGTGGCTGGATGACCTCACTGATACCGATGTACCTGAAAACCGCCTACAAAAAAGAAGCGGTGTTTGCACACTCCAAAGTAGTGTACTCACTGGAACCCAATGGTTTTAAGGAAAAACTGGGCCCCACTTTTGTAAAGAAGGCTACCATCAGTAACCTGATCAAGGAAAAGGATATTGAGCTGTATAAAGAAGGCACCAACGCTGCGCTAAACCGCGGCGCCGCCAAATATGCCGATGCCGTAGTAGTAGCCGGCGATAAAGCCGATAAAAAACTGGTTGAGGAAATAAAGGGGGAAAAGGGTAAGATCATTCTCCCATATAAAAAAGACAACGAAGACCTGGCCGACTACCTGCAGCTGTATAACCAGCTGATGGGGAAGTAAAAGAGTCCATAGCCGATGGTCCATAGTCCATAGCAGTTTGCGTTATATTCGCTCTTCGGAGTAAGCCATGGACCATCGACTATGGACCATGGACTAAATTAAAACCCACAAAACATCGCGCGTGAGAGTTATTATAAGGAATCTGGGACTGATAGCAGCTTTTTTTATTACTATGTATGCCGGATCGGGATGTAATGAAGCTACCATTTTAGGAAATGAGCTTATACCCGGTCAGGATTTCGTAAATGGGGTTGATACCACCCTCACCGGTATCATTACACAGAACATCTGGAAAACAGATTCCGCTGTATATACCGGCCAGGGTAACTATTCCAAAGTGCTGGGTTCTATCGTGGGCGATCCTTTATTTGGCCGTGCCCACGGTTTCGTATATACGCAAATGAGCCTGCCCAGTAATGCCTACAGCTTTGCCGGCACCGGCCAAACGCTGGATTCAATTGTACTGAGCATTGCCTACCGGGGTTTCTATGGGGATTCCATGGCCGCCCAAACCTTCAGGGTGTACCGCATGGCGGAACCGGATTTTAAGATAGATTCCAACTACCGTTATTACCAGGCTTTAAAATATAGTGCCGGTGAGCTGCTGGGCACCGCCACTGTGGTACCGCGTACCTTAAAGGATTCCGTATCTGTTTACGGCGCTAAAGAGGCGCCGCAGCTGCGTATCCGGTTAAGCACTGCGCTGGGTAACCAGTTCCTGCAGCAAACCGCTACCACCGGTTTTAAAAACGATTCTTCCTTTTACGCTTTCCTGAAAGGGCTGGCCATTGTTCCGGATACCACGCTGGCTACCAACCGTACCATGCTGTACCTGAACCTGAACGATCCGGTGACCCGCATCCGCCTGTTCTATAAGAACACGGAGAACGATTCACTGAGCGCCAGCTTTCCCTTTGCCGCCGGTTTTACCGCACATGCCAATTACTTTGTACGCAACCATGCAGGCTCACAGGCCGCACAGTATATTAATACCAATACGCCGGCAGGGGATAGTATCATCTTCCTGGAAGATGCACCGGGCCTGTTCACCAAAGTGACCATACCCAACCTGGAAAACTTCCCCAACGCGGTTATTAATAAGGCGGAGCTGGTAGTATCGGAAATTACACCTGCACCTTCAGATCTAAATGATATTTATTCTGCGCCGGATTTCCTATTTTTACAGCAGTACGTAAGCGGGGACACCACCAGGCCCCTCATCGATTACGGAAACCCCAGTAATCCTAACCAGCCATATTTTGGTGGCGACAAAACAGTGGTAACCCTGTTTGGCGGGATGAAGTATACACAATACAAGTTTAACATTTCCCGGTATATGCAGCGTTTGTTGCGTAAACAGGAAACCAATACAAGCTTTAAGCTGGAGGCGCTTTCACCCAGGAATATTGATGTGCATCGTGTAAGAGCAGGCGGAGGCAACCACTCCCAGTTTAATCTGAAACTGAGGATCATTTATACGAAACTTTAAAACGAAACACGGATATTTTATGCCTTATTTATTTACGTCAGAATCTGTATCTGAAGGACATCCGGACAAAGTTGCCGATCAAATCTCCGATGCGCTGATCGATCATTTTCTTGCATACGATGCAAAGTCAAAGGTTGCCTGCGAAACACTGGTAACTACCGGTCAGGTAGTGCTGGCAGGTGAAGTAAAATCAGACGCGTACCTGGATGTGCAGGACATTGCCCGTGAGGTGATCCGCAAGATCGGCTACACCAAGAGCGAGTATATGTTTGAAGCCAATAGCTGCGGTATCCTGTCGGCTATCCACGAACAGTCACCTGACATTAACCAGGGCGTAGACCGTAAGAATCCTGAAGAGCAGGGCGCCGGCGACCAGGGCATGATGTTTGGTTATGCCAGCCGCGAAACAGATAACTATATGCCCCTGGCCCTTGACCTGGCGCATAAGCTGCTGCTGGAGCTGGCTGCTGTACGCCGCGAGAATAAAGAGATCAAATACCTGCGCCCCGATGCTAAATCACAGGTAACTATTGAATATTCCGACGATAACAAACCGGTGCGTATAGACACCATCGTTATATCTACCCAGCACGATGATTTTGATAAGGACGAGCAGATGCTGGCCAAGATCAAGGAAGATATGATCAAGATTGTAGTACCCCGCGTAAAAGCCAAGCTGAAACCGGAGCTGCAAACCCTGTTCAACGATAAGATCACTTACCACATTAACCCTACCGGCAAGTTTGTAATAGGCGGCCCGCATGGTGATACCGGCTTAACCGGCCGTAAGATCATTGTGGATACCTATGGCGGTAAAGGTGCACACGGTGGTGGCGCTTTCTCCGGTAAAGATCCTTCCAAGGTAGACCGTTCTGCCGCATATGCCACCCGCCACATAGCCAAGAACCTGGTAGCTGCCGGTTTGTGCGATGAGGTGCTGGTGCAGGTATCTTACGCTATTGGTGTAGCTAAACCCTGCGGTTTGTACATCAATACCTACGGTACTGCAAAAGTGAACCTGAATGATGGTGATATTGCCCGCAAGGTAGAGGAGATCTTCGACCTGCGTCCTTACTCTATTGAGCAAAGGTTAAAGCTGCGTAATCCTATCTACAGTGAAACTGCTGCTTATGGCCACATGGGCCGCGATAGCCAGGTAGTAACCAAGGTGTTTAACAAAGGCAAGCAAACAGAGAAGAAAGTAGAAGTTGAGCTGTTCACCTGGGAGAAGCTGGATTATGTTGATCAGGTGAAGAAAGCGTTCAGCTTGTAATTAATAATTAATAATTAATAATTAATAATTAATATTAGTTCATCAATAGAAAAAGTCCTGCGTGTTATATGCAGGACTTTTTCGTTTATAATTGCAGCGATCACATTTCGCGATCTAACTATCCCACGATTATTAATTCTTAATTATTCATTATTAATTCTTCATTCCCTTCAGCGTTGCCAGCGCCTCACTCACATGCTTCTCCGCATCCCGCATGGAGTTGAACTGGTGCACCACCACGCCGTTCTTATCCACCACATACGTTACCCGCCCGGGGAATACAAAGGTTTTAGGCACACCAAATAATTTCCGTACATCATTGGCCGTATCGCTTAATAAAGTAAAAGGCAGCTGATGGTGTTGTGCAAATGCCTTGTGGGATTGCACGCCATCGTTACTGATCCCGATTACTTTAGCGCCGTACTGTTTAAACTGTTCAAACGCATCCCGGAAAGAGCAGGCTTCCCTGGTACAGATGCTGGTTTCATCTTTCGGATAAAAGTAAATGACTAACGGCTGCTTGCCTAAGACCGTTGAAAGGTCAAATACATTTCCATCCTGGTCTTTTAACCGGAACACCGGCACCTTAGAGCCTACCTTTACCTGGGAGTGCGAAGAGCAGCTGCCTAACAGCAGGATCCCTGCCAGCAGCAGGCTGCTAAGCCTGAATTTTCTGAGTTGCATAAGCCATGTATTTAAGTTGTACGGCCGGTAAAGGCAACACAACCGGTACAGGCAGCAAGTTAAAACAGAAAGTTGATACCGAACTGCAGATCGTTAAAACTATGATTAGGCGTAATGCCAAAGGAATGGGAATAGGCGCCCGCAGTTCCCCGGTTCCTGTAGCTATAGCTCACCAGGGAAGCAAAAGATGCCTGTAGCGAGATGTTACTTTTAAGCCGGAACATTAATCCGGGGTTATAAAATGCTTCCAGCCCCCAGTTATTGCGCTTTAGCTCCTCAGCGGTACCTGCGTCGTTCACCGTTTTGGAATAATCGCCGCCAATGCCCAGGTCATTAAAAATAGAGAAGCGGCTTTGCCAGAGGGGGATATCAAAACGGATGAAAGGCCGGAAAACGTAGCTGGTTATTTTATACGAGCTAACGGGATTCTGGTACTCCGTTGTACTATGATTGTACCCAACGGATGCGCCTATACCTATATTTTTCTTTAAATAATGAATATAGGTTGTATAAACAGCAAAGGTATTCCCATCATAATTACCACCGTTGGGATCTGTGCCAGCAGCATTGGAGGTAAAAAAGGCAAGGCTGCCTCCGATCAAATTCTTCTTAAACGGCTCTTGTTCCTGCGCCCGGGCCTGGGATTGAACAAACAAGAAAAGGGTTACCATACAAACTAATGATAGAATTTTTCGCATACGGTAAATGGGTTTTGAGTGAGTGAATATAGATTGATTAACAGCCAGCAATCTAAACAGTAAACCGCTATTACATTGTTAAAGAATGTTATTTGTTTCCTTAGGGAATGTTAAAAAGTGTGAATGCGTTTTAATTATTATTTTTGGTCCTTAAACTTACAAGCATTGAAAACCATACTGAATGGAACGCAGTTGGCCATTACTATAGACCGGCTTTGCCACCAGCTCATAGAAACGCATTTGCAGTTTGAGCATACGGTGCTGATAGGCTTGCAGCCCCGGGGTATCTACCTGTCAGACAGGATCCACCATACCCTGCAAAAGCTGCTGCCAGGTACCCCCATCCCTTATGGTAAGCTGGATATTACCTTTTACCGCGATGACTTTAATAAGGGCACGGCTTTGCATGTACCCAGTGAAACAGATATTGATTTTTCCATTGAGAATAAACGGGTAGTGCTCATAGATGATGTGCTGTACACCGGCCGTACCATCCGTTCTGCACTGGATGCCATGCTGGATTTTGGCCGCCCGGCTACGGTGGAGCTGCTGGTGCTGATAGACCGCCGCTTTACCCGCCAGCTGCCCATTCAGCCCGACTATACCGGCCGTACCATTGATGCTATTATCAGTGAAAAAGTACGGGTGCTCTGGCAGGAGCGCGACGGTAAAGATGAAGTGATCATACTGGAATAGTAAAAATTCGGTAGCCGGATTTTAATTTTCACCTGTATATTTGCACCTTAGAATGTCACTCTCCGTAAAACATCTACTCGGCATACGCGATCTGGAACGTCAGGATATAGAGCTTGTTTTTCAAACAGCTGATCAGTTTAAAGAGGTGTTACAACGCCCGATTAAGAAGGTTCCAACCTTGCGTGATACTACTATTGTGAATGTATTTTTTGAGAACTCCACGCGTACCCGCATCTCTTTTGAGCTGGCGGAAAAGCGCCTGGGAGCGGATGTGGTCAACTTCTCCGCTTCCGGTTCTTCAGTTTCTAAAGGCGAAACGCTGATAGATACCGTTAACAACATCCTGTCTATGAAGGTAGACATGGTGGTGATGCGGCATTCAGCCAGCGGCGCGCCGCACTTCCTGTCCAAACACATACAGGCGCCCATTGTAAATGCAGGCGATGGCATTAACGAACATCCCACACAGGCCCTGCTGGATGCATTCTCCATCCGTGAAAAGCTGGGCAGCGTTACCGGCAAAAAAGTAGCCATCTGTGGCGATATCATGCACTCCCGCGTAGCCTTATCCAACATTTACTGCCTTAAAAAGCTGGGCGCAGAAGTAACCGTAGTAGGCCCGCCTACACTCATACCTAAACACCTTGAACAAGCTTTAGGCGTAAACGTTACCTATAACATCCGCGAAGCGCTGGCCTGGGCCGATGTGGCCAATGTGCTGCGCATTCAGCTGGAAAGGCAGAACACCCCGCTGTTCTCCTCCCTGCGGGAATACTCCCTGGCATATGGCGTAAACCGCCGCCTGCTGGACAGCCTGCAGAAAGACATTGTGATCATGCACCCGGGGCCTATTAACCGCGGGGTAGAGCTCAATTCCGATGTGGCAGATTCCGGCCAGTCCATCATCCTCAACCAGGTTGAGAATGGCGTGGCCATACGCATGGCGGTGCTGTACCTGCTGGCAGGTAAAAAAATGAATAATGAATAATTAAGAATTAATAATCGTATGACAGTACTACCTTCATTCACAATTACTCCGTAATACCAGTGATCACTTTTACAACCGGCACAACGATTATTAATTATTCATTCTTCATTATTAATTAAAACGCATGCGCACCGTACTTCTTCTCATAGTCTCCAACACCTTCA
Organism: Chitinophaga sp.; assembly: GCF_036569125.1. Lineage (GTDB taxonomy): Bacteria > Bacteroidota > Bacteroidia > Chitinophagales > Chitinophagaceae > Chitinophaga. Next base: position 6,632 of record NZ_DATCRF010000338.1, read on the forward strand.
TGACCTTTGCATGGTATGGGCATCTTAAACACCAGGACATGGCATTGTGGAAGGTGATCCTTATCAGCTGGGGCATTGCCTTTTTTGAATACTGTTTTATGGTGCCGGCCAACCGTTTGGGATCGCAGGAAGGGTTTAACGGTTTTCAGCTGAAAACCATCCAGGAGATCGTTACCCTGAGCGTGTTTTGCCTGTTTGCCGTATTTTACCTGAAAGAGCCTTTACGCTGGAATTACCTGGTTTCCTTTGTGTTTATACTGGCAGCCGTGTACTTTATGTTTAAGAAGTGATCTCCACTCATCCCTTTATCGGTCCATTCTCACATTTGACGGTATACCACCGGTGCATTCGCACATTTAATGCTTATTTTTGACCATCTGAAAACCACGAATCAACAACATGTTTGTAAGGATCAGCTTATTACTTACCGCCCTGGCGGCCCAGCTAACCGCATGGGCGCAGCCCTCGCCTGTGTTGAATGCAGCAGATATAAAATTGCAGCTCCGTAAGCTGGATACCCTGGGCAGCGTGTTATACATGGCCGCTCACCCGGATGATGAAAATACCCGCCTGCTGGGTTACCTGGCTAAGGAGAAATTATACCGCACCGGTTACCTGTCCCTCACCCGTGGCGATGGCGGGCAAAACCTGGTAGGGAATGAGCAGGGAGAGTTACTGGGCCTGATCCGCACCCAGGAGCTGCTGTCTGCCCGCCGTATTGATGGTGCAGAGCAGTTCTTTACCCGTGCGCAGGACTTCGGCTTTTCCAAGAACCCGCAGGAAACTTTTTCCATCTGGGACCGGGAAAAGATCCTGGCCGATGCCGTTTGGGTGATCCGCCAGTTCCAGCCGGATGTGATCATTTGCCGTTTCCCGGCAGATAGCAGGGCAGGGCATGGGCACCATACCGGTTCCGCTATGCTGGCCGCAGAAGCTTTTGCCGCAGCTGCCGATCCTAAACGTTTTCCGGAACAATTGAAATTCGTAAAGCCCTGGCAGGTCAAACGCCTGTTATGGAACACCTTCAACTTTGGAGGTAATAATACTACGGCGCCCGATCAATACAAGATAGATGTAGGCGCCTTTAACGTGCTGCTGGGCAGGGGATATGGGGAAATAGCCGCCGAAAGCCGCTCCCAGCACAAGAGCCAGGGTTTTGGCGTAGCCGCCACCCGCGGCAGCTCCCTGGAATACTTTACCACTATTCAGGGCGAGGCGCCTAAACAAAGCCTCATGGATGGCGTGAATACTTCCTGGAGCCGTGTACCCGGCGGTAAAGCCATCGGGGAAATGGTAGATAAAGTGATTGCCGCTTACCAGGTAGAAGATCCCGCAGCATCCGTACCCGCGCTGCTGGCTATACGAAAAGCCATTAGCGCCTTACCGGATAGCTACTGGAAAACGCAGAAGCTGAAAGAAACAGAACAGCTGGTGCTGGCCTGCGCCGGTTTATGGATGGAAGCTTACAGCACCACCGCCGAAACAGTGCCCGGAAAGCCATTACAGGCCAGCGTGCAGCTGATCAATAACAGCCATGTGCCGGTGCGCCTGCAAAGCATTCAGCTGCAGGACAAGGATACTACTTTAAATAAACAGCTGGAATTTGATCAGTTTGTGAGCATTCCGCAAATGATCACTGTACCGGCTAATACCGCTTTATCACAGCCCTATTGGCTGGCTGCTCCACATCCGCTGGGCATGTATGAGATAGCTGATCAGCAGCTGGTAGGCCGCCCGGAAAATATACCGGCCTTACAGGCAGCCATTCATTTGGAAATCGACGGGCAGGCCTTTACGGTGCAACGCCCGCTGCAATACAAACATACCGATCCTGTAAAAGGAGAGGTGTATGAGCCATTGGTAATAGCGCCACCCGTGGTGGCTAACCTGAATAACCAGGTGTTCATTTTCACAGAACCAAAGGCACAGCCGGTAACAGTAAAGTTAAAGGCCATGGCAGATGGCACCAATGGCACCGTACAGCTACAGGTGCCCAGTGGTTTTAAAGCCAGCCCGGAGCAGCAATCCTTTACCCTTAACCATAAAGGTGATGAAACCGAAGTGCAGTTTAACCTGGCGCCGGTACAAATTTATGCGAATGACCGCAGCAGGGTAGATACGTTTAACGTAGCGGCTACTGTAAACGGTCACGTATATACGCAAAGCCTGCAAACTATTCACTACGATCATATACCGCCCATTACCCTGTTTCCGCAGGCAGCAGCGCGGGTAGTAAGCCTGCGTTTAAAGCACAATGGCAACAAGCTGGGTTACATTGCCGGCGCCGGCGACCTGGTGGCCGCTTCCCTGCAGCAGGTAGGTTATGAAGTAACCCTGCTGGGTGAAAAAGATATCATGGGCGGGCACCTGCAGCAGTACGATGCTATTATTGCCGGCGTACGCGCTTATAACACCAATGAACGTTTAAAATACTGGCAGCCCCGCTTAATGGAATATGTTAAGAACGGCGGCACCCTGCTGATACAATACAATACCGTAGGGCCGCTGGTTACCAGCCAGCTGGGTCCATATCCGTTTAGCCTTTCCCGTGGCGACCGGGTTACGGACGAAAATGCAAAAGTGACCTGGCTGCAGCCGAATGATGAAGTAATGCATTATCCCAACGAGATCACGCAGCAGGACTTTGACGGCTGGGTGCAGGAGCGGGGCTTATACTTTACGTCAAATGCAGCGCCTGAATACCGCAGGCTGTTTGCCATGAACGATAAAGGAGAGCAGCCGCTGGATGGCAGCACCCTGGTAGCCAATTATGGTAAGGGCAGGTACGTGTATACTTCCCTGGCCTTTTTCCGTGAGCTGCCGGCAGGTGTACCCGGTGCATACCGCTTATTTGTAAATCTTATTTCGGCAAAAAAGTAATATGAGTAAAAAGCACGAGGAAAACCGCCCCCGCCTTACCATTGCCGCCGGTTTGTGTATAGCGCTGGGGCTTATTATAGGCATTGTGATCAAACGTGTGCAGGTAGGCCTGTTCATTGGTTTGGCGCTGGGGCTTTTAGGGGGAGGATTGTTGAGGAGAAGATAGGTTCAATTACGAATTGTTCAATTACGAATTACGAATGAGGGAAGTACCTGAAGTACGTAGGTTTGTAATTTGTATATGAAGTTCGTAATGTAGTTATCAATAATAGAATAGCTAAGGAAGTATTCTTAATTCACTGTAATTCAATCACGTTATTACGCCATTATCAATTACGACCAGGGGACCATGTTCATTAACAAAACACAATCCATTCGTAATTCGTAATTGAACAATTCGTAATTAAACCTCCGTTCCTGTTCATGGAAAATGAAAAGCCGCCGTTATTCAGGGCATGGTGGATCTGGTACCTGTTGGTGACTGTTTGGCTGGCTGTACTGATCCTGTTATTCTTTTTATTCACCAAAACATTCTCATGAGTGTACTGGATTGGATAGTCCTATCCGC
>NZ_DATCRF010000339.1:0-8183 GCF_036569125.1 Chitinophaga sp.
AGCAGAACCTATGCCTGCACCAGCTGGCGGTGGAACCAGATTCTATTCTCCGCTGGTACTTACAATTGCACAGCAGGAAGGCGTAAGCTTTGCTGAGCTGGAAAATATACCGGGCAGCGGCAGCGAAGGCCGTGTTACCAAAAAAGATATACTGGAATATGTAGCTGCCCGCCAGCAGGGCCACCAGCCTGCTGCACGGCCAGCAGCAGCTGCAACTACTTCGGTTCCTGAAAGCAGGCCGGCCCCTGTTGAAGCATCCAAAGCGGTGGCTGCACCGGTACACACTTTTAATGGCAGCAGCAGCGGCGGTAATGTGGAGATCATTGAAATGGACCGTATGCGCAGGCTGATCGCAGAGCATATGGTGCGCAGCAAGGCCACCAGTCCGCACGTAACCAGCTTTGCAGAAGCAGATGTAACGCACATGGTAAAGTGGCGCGATAAAGTGAAAAAGGATTTTGAACAACGGGAAGGGGAGAAGCTCACCTTTACCCCGCTGTTCATAGAAGCGCTGGTGAAATGTATTAAACGTTTCCCGCTGGTGAACTGCTCCCTGGAAGGCGATAAGATCCTCCTGAAGAAAGACATTAACATAGGTATGGCCACGGCCCTGCCCAGCGGCAACCTGATCGTTCCCGTGATCCGCAATGCCGACATGCTGAACCTGGTAGGGCTTACCCGGCAGGTGAACCAGCTGGCCAATGCCGCCCGCAACAACCGCCTGAAACCGGAAGATACCCAGAGCGGTACCTTTACGCTTACCAACGTGGGCACCTTTGGCAGCCTGGCCGGCACGCCTATTATTAACCAGCCGCAGGTAGCCATACTGGCTGTAGGCGCTATTAAAAAGCGCCCGGTAGTAATTGAATCCCCCGAAGGCGATTCCATTGCTATCCGCCATATGATGTACCTGTCGCTCTCATACGACCACCGCATTGTTGACGGTGCATTGGGTTCTACCTTCCTGAGCGCAGTAGCGCAGGAGCTGGAGCACTTTGATCCGGAAAAAGTATATTAATCAGATCCATCCCTGCAGGCGTAAAGTGTGCAGGTATCTTTTGCGCAGGGCAACCGTGAAGAAAAGTAAAAAGTAAAAAAGCAAAAATTAAAAAGTAAACGCAGTTGTACGCTTACGCTGCATTCCTTTTTTGCTTTTTAACTTTTACTTTTTTACTTTTCTTCACGGTTGCCCTGCCTTTTTATTGATACTCATATACACTTTCTAACACGAACGTTATCAGCCTGTTAACAATTGGTTAACCATCAATTATTTAAATGGACCGTAATTTACGCGGGCACAAAGTACATGAATCACGGGGCATAAAATGACCCCTGCGTATAAGGAAGAGAATGGCCTATGAAGTGATCCCTGATGTTCGTTAGCTAATGATAATACACCCGACATATCCTTTTTCTCATGATCAATATTGGTATCATTGAAGACAACTATTTTCAGCTGAACAGCTACAAAGAATTTTTAGAAGATTTCCAGGATTGCAGGGTCGTGTTTACGTGTAAATCAATGGAGGAATTCAGGGCGCTGCCTTCTTATGAAATGAATGTTGCGGTGATCCTGCTGGATGTAATGTTACCCGGAGAATCCGGCATACAGGGCATTTACCCGCTGCGCTGTCTTTTCCCGGATGCTAAGATCATTATGCTCTCTGCCCACGATCAAAAGGAACATATTGTATCCTCTATTAAGGAAGGCGCGCATGGTTACCTGATGAAAACCGGCCGCCTGGCGGATATTTACCAGGGCATGATGGATGCGCTCAATTACGGCAGCACCCTCTCTCCAAGAGTTGCCTACCAGCTGATCAGCTATATGAATGAAGATCCGTTGCAGCAGCTGCGGAATAAGCTAACGGAAAGGGAATATGAGGTGCTGCATTTATTAAAGCAGGGGCATTCCTATAAAACCATGGCGAACCGTTTGCATTTGTCTGTGTTCACCATCAATCATCACCTGAAGAAGATCTACCAGAAGCTAAATGTTTCATCCAAATCAGAGCTGGTATCCAGGATCTGTTTGAACAATTTACAGGTGCCACTATAATTAGTAGGGGGCTAAGCAGTGCTGTTAACAACTACCACTATAATTAGTGGTTTACCGAAAGGGTACTTGCTGTAATATTGCAACGTTGCTTTTTATTTCGTGTTCCATATCCTCTGAACAATACAGTGTGCTTCCATTTTAAGGGTATCCCCCATGGATGATACACACAGTAGCGCAATATAACCAGTTGGCTGCTGTTAACACCATCGCAAAGTAAAAGATATATGGCGTCGTACACCACCGGCGCCATTTTCTTTTTGTACCGGGTTAATGAAAGGCGGGTGAAAGGGCTAAAACAAAAGAACCGCCCTGTGGAACAGGACGGCTCTTTCAAATTTCATTTGGCCTTGAAAACCTGGCGCAATAGAATAAATAACTAAATTAATAGCGACGATCGCGGCCACCGCCACCATATCCACCGCCACCACGGTTTCCACCACCACCACTCCTGAAGTTATTATTCGGCTGTTTAGGTCTTGCTTCGTTTACCATTAATTGTTTGCCTTCTATCTCAGTGCCATTCAAACTATTCATAGCCTTGGATCCCTCTTCCTGGTTAGGCATTTCCACAAATCCAAAACCGCGTGAACGGCCGGTTTCGTGGTCCTTAATGATTTTCGCGGAGGTTACTTCCCCAAATTCGCTAAATATCTGGTGAAGGTCCTCATCGTTCAACCTATAGTGCAGGTTGGCTACGTAAATGTTCATGACTAAAAGATTAAAAAAATGAAAAATAATACTGAAGATAAAGAAATTAAATTGATAAAATATCTTACCCTGGCAACATTTTCTAAAAAGAGGGCCCGCGGGTAGTAACGGTATACCCCAAACGTGGTACAGTCAAGCATTTACGGGGTTTTTTAAATATTCATTAAAATGAAATCAAATGCATTATAGCGCTATTTTTATGCACTTTTTTTTGTAAATTTAGTCTATAATCCATTAAATTTTATTGTTATGGGTGTATTAAGTGAAACCTGGTTTGCAGATGGTTATATAGACTTTGAACAGAAAAAATATACCTTACTGGCTTACCTGCAGGAGATCAACCATTACTTCAACGAGAACAAGCTTTACCCGCAGCTGGCGGATGTTATTTTCCACTTCAACAACTTAGTGGCTTTCCGGGACAACAAACAATTCATTCAGCAGCAATTCCCCAAAAGGCTCACTTCCCTGAACATGGAGAAGCTGCAGATCCTGTATGAGCAGATGATTGCGGACGATGAGCTGATGCAGGAGCTGGAAAGCATTATCTACTATGCCATGAACCGGATGAACCTGACCATTAAGGATGGAACGGAGATCTATGAAATGGTGGAAGACAGCATGAATATAGCGCCGGTAGGCCTGATACCGCTGGATACACAGGAAGGATACCTGTTCCTCTCTGACGGGCGGCACCAGGATACGCTGGTGTATGAATACCGCCTGACCATTTTTGAGCGGCATGATGAAAAGTACCGGGGCATTCATACCCAGCTGATAGAAACTTACCGGAAAGACCTGGTGCACTCCTGCGAGCATATTAAAACCATCCTGATAAGGCAGCGTAAAAAGCTACCTAACCCGGCAGTATACCGGGTAGATACACAGCTGGTGTTTCCGCTGAATGAAACCCTGCTGCCTATTGCCAAAAGATGTTTGGTGAAGTATATAACGATGAATGCTGCTTAATGTGCTGATGTGCCAATATGCCAATGTGCTGGTATATGCTGATTTAATAGGATACAATCATCCAACCAACAAAAACCAGCATATTAGCATATCAGCACATTAGCACATCATTTCAGCGGCAATACGCTTCCTCCTTCATCAAATACCACTTCCAGCTCATGATCCTGTAAAAAGGGCTGATAATACTGTACAATGATCTTTTTGATCTTGTCTTTGGACTGCTGCAGGTAAAGGGTATTGCCTGCCAGCTGATCGCGGGAGGTTTGGTACAGCTTTTTCTGCACGGCGGTATAGGTTTCATCATCCTGGAAAAGCAGCCAGCCCTTGCGGTTGGCAGTTTCCATTTTGTCCACTTTCAGCTCATAGCTGAGCAGGTGGGGGGCCGGGAGCTGTACGGTGATCTTTTTATCGGTAACGGACACACGGAAATTCTTTTCATTAACATCTACCCCATATTTAGCCAGGTAGGGTATAGAGACCCAGATGGTATTTTCCAGGAACATTTTTTTAAAGTTGTCGGCCCAGCCGCCGTCATCTTCCAGGTTACTGCGCTTAATGCTGGCTACGCCCTGCACTTCCAGGCTGGCCAGCTCGGCTATTTCCCTTACGATCGTACTGTTGCTCAGGATCTGCTGGCTTACGGACCGGCTGCCGAATTGCTTACCCAACCAGAATACCAGCAGAACAAGAAGTGCGAAGCCGACTAAATAGAGGAATCTTTTCATAGTTAAGGCAAGCTAGAAATAAATTACGAATTATAGGTAATGGGTACAGATGCACGTAATATGTTTTGTATACTATATAGGGCGTTTTTATAACGTTTTGCAGCCTGCATTTGGTATTTAGCAGGCTCTTTGGCATATAGAATGCTGCTGCCGGCAATAATTGTTGCCACAGGCATTCCCTGTTTGCAGGGGCAGGCAATGAATGCGAAGCGTTCCACGCAGTATACTGTAATGTTCTACTCAACTCGTATTGATAAGCCGTTATTAATCTTCCCGTGTAAGCGAAAAGATCAGCTCCTTATGCTGCGGGTATAGTGCCTGCAGCTTTTTGCGCTGTGCCAGCTCAAAATCTTCAAAATCAAAGCCCGGGGCTACGCTGCAGCCTACCAGGGCAAAACCGGCATCGGTGTCCAGGCGGGAGGCAAACCAGTTGCCGGCCGTTACTACTACCTGCAGCTGCTCGCCCAGGTGCAGGTTACGTCCCAGCTTGTGTACCATTAAGCGGCCGTCTGAGCCAATTTCGTATATACTTAAAGGTTCTCCATCATAAAAATGCCAGATCTCATCGGCCATAATGCGGTGAAAGGCGGAGAACTGTCCGGCTTCCAGTAAAAAGTAGATGCAGGTAGCGGCATTACGGTTGCCCTTCATGCCCGGCGGCAGGGTGGATTTGTGTAATACCCAGGAGGAGCGGTAGGTTTCCCGGAAGGCGCCACCTTCCACATGCGGCTGTAATTGCAGTTGTTCGCGCCAGTACTCAGCTGTTTTAAGGGTTGTGATCATTGGATATTTTTTAGTCCATGGTCCATAGTCGATGGTCCATGGCGTATATATGGTTGTTTTACGTAACCAGGGTACACATTGTACGCTGCTCTTTCCTGCGTTGTATGCCATGGACCATCGACTATGGACCATGGACTGCTACATATATGGGTTATGGATCTGCATAAATCTTTCCGGCTGCGGCAGTGGTGTAAAGCCATACTGCGCGTACAGCTGGTGGGCATCGGCAGTGGCCAGCAGCCACCTTCTTAAGCCCTGCAGGTCAGGGTGGGCCAGGATGGTTTGCACCAGCCATTTGGACAAGCCCTGCTTGCGGTGAGCCGGCACAATAAACACATCGCCTATCCAGGCAAAGGTGGTATAGTCTGTGGTGACCCGTGCAAAGCCTACCTGCTGCTGCCCGTGATAAACGCCGAAACAAAGGGAATGTTGTACCGAGCGCTGCACCTTTTGCAGCGGAATGCCTTTGGCCCAGTACGAATCATTACTCAGGAAATGATGGATCAGATCTATATCCAGTTTTTCGCGGTCTGTGCTAATGGTATACGCGCCCTGCTGTACCTGCATAATCTCCATTATCAAGTATTTAGGAACAAAATAGATAAAAAAGCACAAAGCTTAAAGGAGAAAGCAGAAAGCATAAAGGAGAAAGCAGAAAGCATAAAGCAGAAAGGTGCAGCGGGAAAGAATGTAACAGTGTGGGCTTAAAAGAAAAAATGGAAGATGAATTGCTTCAGCTTCCATTTTTAAATTTTTCACTTTAATATTCTTTTATGCCACGGCAACGCCTGTAGCGGGTACCGGCATTTGTGCCACTGCGGCAGTATTGTTATTGTTGTTACCAAAAGTATTGAAGAAAGAAGGTGTTTGCCCGTTAAAATAAACGTAATCCTGGCGGAACACGGCTTCATTATAATACTGGCTGTTATTAGCGGTCATAGGCTGCCATTGCGGTACGCTGGTTTGCTGTAACAGCTGCATAGCCTTTTTAAAGCGCAGCATGCGGGCATACAGCTTGGGTGGTAAACCTACTACTTCCATAAACAATCTTTCCAGGGTGGGCCTTGACAGGCGGAAACGGGCTGCCAGCTCAGCGATGTTCACATGTCCATCTTTCTCCTGCAGGAAGTTGGCTACTTCTTCTACTTCCTGTTTATTGTAAGCCTGCTGCTGCATAGCGCCTTGCAGGGCAGTGTCCAGCAGGGCCGGTATGCCCGCGGCATCCGCGCTTGCCAGCTGTGTAGCCAGCGCATTCCAGTTCTGGCCGGGCAGCTTGCCCAGATCACGGTAGTAGTTGCTGATGGCGTGCATGTTAATGCCCAGCATGCGGTAGCTGCCGTAAGCATTCAGGTGCACGATCACTACTTTTACCGGACCTTTTACCTTTAACTGGCTGGAACAGGTGAAATGCCCTACCACAGAAGTTTGCGGTAAAGTAAAAGTGGTATGCTGGCAAGGCTGACAGCTTACTTCGCCTTGTTGCAGGAACACCATATACTGATCACCTAATGATAACAGGTTCTGTGGCAAATTAATTACCCCTGAAGTATCATCGTGCCAGTAGTAGTAATGCTTTACATAAGGATGTAAGTTGGCTGCAGGACGATAGATATGGAAATTCATAGGAAAAAATTTCTAAAGATTATAGGAACATCTATCTGATCACTCCCCGGAAAACTCTAACAGATTCTCTTGTTAATGTAAATATAGGTAAAATATATTATATAGTGATAATAAATAGTATGATACTTTTTTTACATTCAACATCAGGGATTTAGATCAATGTTCTATGGTTAGTGGCCGTTTGGCAATAGGTTTTTCAGGTTTTTCAAGGTAAAAATCCGGCCACTAACCATTAGAACGATTGCTTATGGATTATTATTGTTGACCTCCCAACCCCAGTTCACTCCTTTTTCCGTAGCCGGTACTCCGTATTGCAGCCACTGTGGGGCCGGAGCGCCTTTCAGGAAGTGATCAAAGAATTGTTGCTCCCGGCGCTGAATATCCTTACGGTTTTGGCGTAACACCAGGTTATGGGCCTCATTATTATAGTTTAACAGCCAAACAGGTTTGCCCAGGCGGCGCAAACCGGTGAACAGCTCAATACCCTGGTACCAGGGTACGGCGCCATCCGCATCATTACTCATAATTGCCAGGGGAGTGGTTACATTGGGTAAATGGAACAGGGGAGAGTTCTCCAGGTACAGCTCCGGCTTTTCCCATAAGGTAGCGCCAATGCGGCTTTGCGTATGCTCATACTGGAACTGCCTGTTCATACCGCTTTCCCAGCGTATGCCGCCATAGGCGCTGGTCATATTGGCTACCGGCGCACCGGCCCATGCAGCTTTGAACAAATGCGTTTGTGTAACCAGGTAAGCTACCTGGTAACCGCCCCAGCTTTGCCCCTGTATGCCAATGTTGGTGCTGTCAACCCAGGGATGCTGCGCCAGTGCGCGGGCCCCGCTTACAATATAATTGTAGGCGCTTTTACCGGGGTGCCCGTTCTCATAGATAATATCCGGCGCAAACACCAGGTAACCCCGGCTTACAAAGAAGGGGATGTTGAGGCGGGAAGGGGTGGGCGCGGGCGGCGAATAATTATACAAGCCATCCGACAGCTTTTCATAAAAGTAAATGAGCATGGGGTAGTGTTTGGTGCTGTCAAAATCTTCCGGCTTGTACAGGATGCCTTCTGCAGGCTGCCCGTTGTAGGCCGTCCATTTAAACAGGGAAGCAGTGCCCCAGTTATATTGCTGCTGCTGCGGGTTTATATGACTGAGCTGTATGGCTTTGTTAAAAGACGGTGTTTTGCCGGAGAGTGTGGCGGCATATACATCCGGCGAAAGCGCATAGCTGCTTTTGGTGAAAATGTAATTGTCTGCATTTTTAGCCTTAGCCGGTTGCTGATAAGCAAAAGGCCCCATGGCCAAAGCCTGCAG
>NZ_DATCRF010000340.1:0-3043 GCF_036569125.1 Chitinophaga sp.
ACCAAGGTGCTGGACGATAGCTACCGCAAGTCATCTGCCCTGATCGTAAAAACTTTCAAAGAGCAGCAGCGTAAAGATGGCAAAGGCCCTTACAAGTTCCAGCGTGTTACGCCGGTGCAGTCAGATACAGTGGCCAACAGCGGTTATGGCGCGCCCATTTCCCCGGTAGGGCTGATTGTATCTACCTTCCGTCCTTCGGACGATGCTACGGTGTTCCCCTTCCTGATCCCTTCCAACATGTTTGCCGTAGTATCCCTGCGTCAGCTGGCAGAGATCAGCAGCACCGTTTGGAAAGATGCCGCTTTTGCCAAAGAATGTACGGACCTGGCCAATGAGGTAGACCGTGCCATTAAGGCTTATGCCGTGGTAGAACATCCGCAGCTGGGCCATATGTATGCTTTTGAGGTAGATGGTTTTGGCAACCGCCTGTTTATAGACGATACCAATGTACCCAGCCTCTTATCCATCCCTTACCTGGGATATACCACGGCAGATGATCCCTTGTACCAAACGGCCCGCCGTTTTGTATGGAGCACCTTTCACCCATGGTTTTACCAGGGTAAGTATGGCGATGGCGTAGGCAGCCCGCACACGGGTGTAGACTACATCTGGCCCATGAGCATTATTATGAAAGCCCTCACCACACAGAATAAGGAGGAGATTGCAGAATGCATCCGCACCATCCGTAATACGGATGGGGATAAAGGGTTTATCCATGAATCTTACCAGAAGGATGATCCGACCAAGTTCACCCGGCCCTGGTTTTCATGGGCCAACACCCTGTTTGGTGAGCTGATCATGAAAGTGAGCCAGGAATACCCGGAACTACTAAAAAGACAGTACAGTTTATAATTCAAAGTTGAAGTGAAGGGAGCACTGGACAGCTCCCTTCCACTTTTATATACATTGCACGCTTACGCTTCACCTTTTATCTTCCCTCGCCATGCCCCCGGAAAAAATTTACGCCGACCGTTTAGCCCAGCTACAGCAACAGATCACACAGGCCCGCAGCCAGCTGCAGGTATTGGGCTGGGTGCGCCTGGGCTGCTTTGTGGGCATACTGGTATGCGCCTGGCAATACATTGCAAAGAATTTTGAATCCGTATGGTGGCTGCCCATTGCGGCACTGCTGGCGGGTTTTATATATGCCCTGGCAAAATATCAGAAAGTAAAGGACAGGCTGGAGCTGCTGCAAACATTGCAGCAGCTGAATGAAAAGGAGCTGCACCTGCAAACTACCTACGAGTCCCGTTTTGAAGCCGGGAATGATTTTGTAGAGGAGCAGCACCCCTTTGGTACGGACCTGGATGTTTTCGGCCCGGCCTCTTTATACCAGCATATAAACCGTACCGGTACCTTAATGGGCCGGCGGGAGCTGGCCTATGCGCTGCAGTTCCCTTTACAGGAAACCGCTGCCATACAGCAAATGCAGGCGGCTGTAAAAGAATTAGCGCCTAAAGTGGAGTTTCGCCAGTTGCTCACCGCGCAGGCCATGCTGGCGCATGAAACTCCTGCTGACCGGGCTTCCCTGCAGCAATGGCTGCAAATGCCTTTTTCTTTTATAGATAAGAAATGGCTGCGCATCCTTAGCTGGGTGAGCCCCGCCTGTTTGATCATTAGCATCATTATATATAGCTATACCGGTAATTATTATCCCGCCACTTTTTTCTTAACGTTAAACTGGGTGCTGCTGGGATCAAAGTCCAGGCAAATGCTGGCGCAGCATCATCAGTTAAGTAATAAGGAGCAGGTATTACGCAAATTTGCCGCGCTGCTGCAGCTGGTCAAAAATGAGCCGTTTGAAACCTCCGGGCTGCTTAAAACACAACAGCAGCAGGCTGCAGTGGCAGGGGATGCGCTGCACCGGCTGGCCCGCATCAGCAATGCGCTGGATCAAAGCCTGAACCTGATAGTAGCTACTGTGCTGAACTCTCTGGTGCTATACAGCCTGCATTGCATGTTTAGCCTGGAAAAGTGGAAAGCCCGCTACCAGCACCAGGTGCAGGACTGGATGCAGGTGATCGCACGCATGGAAGCCTGGGGCAGCCTGGCTACTTTTGCCTTTAACCATCCCGCCTATATCTTCCCGGAAGCTACTGAACAGGGCGGGCTGGAAGCCACGGCAGTCGGCCATCCGCTGATACCGGCCAAAGAATGCGTAACCAACAGCATTACGGTGGGCCGCCCCCAGCATTTCCTTATTATTACGGGTTCCAACATGAGCGGCAAAAGCACTTTTTTACGCAGCGTAGGCAGCAACCTGCTGCTGGCCATGTGTGGTGCGCCGGTATGTGCGGAAAAGTTTTCCTTTACGCCCGTGCACATCATGACCTCCATGCGCATTAAGGATTCCATTGCCCGGCATACCTCTTATTTCCAGGCAGAGCTGCTACGCCTGCAGCAGATCGTAAAAGTGCTGCAGCGCGGTGGTAACGTATTTATATTATTGGATGAGATCCTGAAAGGCACCAACTCGGCCGACAAGCTTACCGGCTCACAACAATTGATCACCCATCTTTTACAATATAATTGCCTGGGCATGATAGCTACCCACGACCTGGAGCTGGGGCAGCTGGAGCAGGTATACCCGCAGCAGATCCGGAACTATTGTTTTGAAAGCACCATCCAGGAAAATCATTTGTACTTCGATTACCGCATCCGCGAAGGCATTGCCCATAATAAGAACGCTACTTTCCTGATGCAGCAAATGGGGATTATTTAATATGCTGATGTGCTAATATGCTAATGTGCTGATTTTTGTTGTTTGCCACATGCTCCTGATATATCAGTATACACCAGCACATTAGCATATTAGCACATCAGCACATCAATTTTAATTTGGTAGATAGCTAATTAATTTAGTATTTTTACTAAAATAATTAGTATATGACTTTGCCTTTCCAGGAAGGGGGCGCGCCGGAAAATTCATATTATAAGGGCAGGGGCGCGCAGCTGAATCCAAAGAATAAATTCCTGCAAAGTGAATACGCGCAGGATCACCCGGAAGGGATCGATGAATGGTGGCAGGCGGATGTGCCTACCC
>NZ_DATCRF010000341.1:0-2584 GCF_036569125.1 Chitinophaga sp.
GCTACAGCTACGCTCCGGCAATAAGATCCTGTACCGCACCCGCCAGGAGCAACAGCTATCTATACACGCTGCCACCATTCGCCTGCAAGGCAGGCTGGTAAAGCTTATCAGCATACAAAACATTCATACGGAGCTGCAGGAAAAGGAGCTGGAAGCCTGGCAAAACCTTACCAAGATCTTGCGGCACGAGATCATGAACTCCGTTACGCCCATTGTATCCCTTATTGGCACCATGCAGGAAATAGTGGAGCAGGATATTGCACCCTATACCCAGCAGCCGGAAGCCATAGCCGACCTGCAGGAAGCGCTGCAAACCGTAGAAAGCCGCAGCAAAGGCATTATGAACTTTGTGAACGCTTATCGCGATTATACGACCCTGCCCAAACCACAGTTCACCGATGTGAACCTGAAAGCGCTTATTACCTCCGTTAGCAACCTGTTGCTGCCGGAGCTGCGGCAGGCCGGCGTGCATTACCAATATACCCCCGAAGCAGATGATGCCTATATACATGCAGATATTGCCCAGCTGCAAATGGTGCTCATTAACCTTATCAAGAACGCGATGGATGCGCTGGAGCATACTGCTGCAGCGGATATTCATGTTAAAACCTACATGAGCAATCCCCAGCAGGTATGTATTGCCATTATTGACAACGGTCCCGGTATTGATGCCGATGCGCTGAATAAGATCTTCATCCCCTTTTATACCACCAAGAAAAAAGGCAGCGGCATTGGGCTAAGCCTTTCCCAGCAGATCATTCAGTCACATGGCGGGCAGCTGAAAGTGAACAGCAGCAATGAAGAAGGCACCACCTTTTCCATTGTGCTGGGAGTGGTATAGTTTTATTATATTAGATGCTGTACTAACACCTCACTGATAACCACCACTGTATGAATCCACGCTGGCCCGTGTTTTATTTCATTCTGCTGCTGGCCGATCTTGTTGCCATTATGCTGCAGGCAGATGCAGTTCGATTTGTTACCAAACCCCTGCTGATGGTATTGCTGGGCGTTTATTTGCTGGCGCGTATTAACCATTTGCGGCCGGCTGTTTTCCGTAATTTTTTACTGGCTGCGCTCTTTTTTTCCTGGGCGGGAGATATTTTTTTACTGTGGCCGGCTTACTTTTTACCCGGCCTGGGCTGCTTTCTGCTGGCTCACCTGGCCTACATCGGCTTTTTTCTGAAAGTACGGTACACCAACTATCCCCTGCCCCTGTGCAAGTACCTGTTCATTTTTTTATCAGAAGCAGCAGTGATAGCCTTCCTGTTCTTTATGTTCCCTTACCTGGGTAGTATGCGCGTGCCCGTTATAGTTTACGCCAGCACTATTTCCTTTACCTTATTATGTGTTATGCACGCTTTCCGCTTCGGGGAACAGCCTATGGGCTGGTATTGCATTGCCGGCGCCCTGCTTTTCATTTGCTCGGATGCCATGATAGCCCTGCAGCGCTTTTACCACGATTTTCCGGCAGCCAGTGTGCTTATCATGTTCACCTATGGCCTGGCACAATGGGCTTTGATAGAAGGCAGCACCAGGTATTTGAATTCACGCGTTAAAGCGTAAATTTGATTTACGATTTTAGATTTTAGATTTACGATCTCCTAAGCCACGGGTTTTAAAATCTAAGATCGTACATCGTAAATCTAAAATCAGACTGGTTTATGCAAACAGACTTCTTAGTGATTGGATCGGGTATTGCAGGACTTACCTATGCGTTAAAAGTAGCAGAATATTATCCGGATAAAAAGATCACCATCATTACCAAAACGCAGGAAGATGAAACCAATACCAAATACGCGCAGGGCGGGGTAGCCGTGGTAAATGACCTGGAGAACGACAGCTTTGAAAAACATATAGAAGATACGCTTATTGCCGGCGATGGCCTGTGTAATCAGCACATTGTGGAGATAGTAGTAAAAGAGGGACCGGAACGGGTACACGAAATTATTGAGTGGGGCGCCAACTTTGATAAAAATCCCGATGGCGAATACTCCCTGGGCCGGGAAGGCGGGCACTCTGAGTTCCGCGTGATCCATCATAAAGATGTTACCGGCAAAGAAATTGAACGGGCGCTGCTAAGCGCTATTCATAAAAAATCCAACATAGAGCTGGTTACCCATTGCTTTGTGGTAGACTTAATTACCCAGCACCACCTGGGCTACCTGGTTACCAAAAGCACTCCTGATATTGAGTGTTACGGCGTATATGTATTAAACCTGCAAACCAAGCAGATCGAAAAGATCCTGAGCCGGGTAACCCTGCTGGCTACCGGCGGTAACGGGCAGGTGTACCGCAGCACCACCAACCCCTCTATTGCCACCGGCGACGGCGTGGCCATGGTATACCGCGCCAAAGGCCGTATAGAGAATATGGAGTTCATACAATTCCACCCTACTGCGCTGGACCAGCCGGGGGTTAACAACTCTTTCCTGATCACGGAAGCGGTGCGTGGCGATGGCGGCATATTGCGGAACATATACGGAGAAGAGTTCATGCATAAGTATGATCCCCGCCTTTCCCTGGCCCCGCGCGATATTGTAGCCCGGGCCATAGACAGTGAAATGAAGATAACCGGTACGGA
>NZ_DATCRF010000342.1:0-10538 GCF_036569125.1 Chitinophaga sp.
CCGCCAATAATTCTACCTGATGTGTTTTGGCTAAAATGCCCTACAGTAAAGAACTTTACTACCTTCACCAATCCCTTTTTGAATCGGGATGGCAAAGGTAGTAAAGAGGTTATTAACTTCAAAATATTTTTCAGGATTTACTGAAATTTCTTCTCTTTTTGGCGTTTGATCTGGGTTACAGCGGCATTGAAGGCGAGATCGAAGGATTCTTCAAAGGATTTTGTCTCGTACTTGACGAAGAGATCTTGGCGGGGTATTCGGATCTTAATCTCAGCTATTTTGTCTTTGATCTGATGGGCTACATTGTCTAGCTTCAGGAAAACATCTACACTAACAATTCGGTCGTAAAAATTAGTGAGCTTCTGAACTTTTTTGTTAACATGATCAATCAGTTTAGAATCAGCATCGAAATGCACAGTTTGAATTTGAACGTTCATGACACTTAATTTTTTAATATTTAACAATCTCGGTTAGAATTGGTAAACATTCACTTCATAGGCTTTTTTTGTTTAAATGTGTTGGGAAAGAACTCTATTACTAATGTAATGCTTTTTATCTGCTTTTGCATTTTTAAAGCATAATAATTTGTTAATACCGCGAAAAAAGTAGGGCGTTGGAGTTAGTGCTGGGGGCGCTTTTCAAAGTAAAAAGGTAAAAGGTAAAAAGTAAAAAGGGAGTGCGGAGCGGAAAGCACAAAGAAGCTAAAAGCGCAAAGCAGAAAGCAGAAAGCAGAAAGGAGGGCCTGAAACGGAAGCTGAAAGCCAAAGAAGCTGAAAGCGCAAAGCAGAAAGCAGAAAGCCTAAAGGAGGGCCTGAAATGGAAGCTGAAAGCCAAAAGAAGCTAAAAGCAGAAAGCAGAAAGCCCCAAAGGAGGGCCTGAAACGGAAGCTGAAAGCCAAAAGAAGCTAAAAGCATAAAGCCCAAAGGAGGGACTGAAACGGAAGCTGAAAGCCAAAAGAAGCTAAAAGCGCAAAGCATAAAGCTCTAAAGGAGGGTCTGAAACGG
The DNA here is from genome assembly GCF_036569125.1 of Chitinophaga sp. Lineage (GTDB taxonomy): Bacteria > Bacteroidota > Bacteroidia > Chitinophagales > Chitinophagaceae > Chitinophaga. The sequence continues at coordinate 1,005 of NZ_DATCRF010000342.1, forward strand.
AAGCTGAAAGCCAAAAGAAGCGCAAAGCAGAAAGCCTAAAGGAGGGCCTGAAACGGAAACTGAAAGCAGGGAACAAAGAGGCCTAAAGTCCCAAAAAAGCTCCAAAAACAACATGTGCAACGCGGACCAGGGAAATAAGGGATGAACCGCTAAAACACCGGGCAAAGACCTGATAACGCGGGAAACACAACCTCTCCCACCCCATTCCAACCTCCGCGTCAATCCTTTTAATTTTTACTTTTTTCCTTTTTACTTAAGATCACGCCTTCGGGTGCGCCTGCTTAAACACATTCTTCAGCTTTTCAATGGTATTATGCGTATACACCTGGGTAGCGGCCAGGCTGGAGTGCCCCAGCAGCTCTTTAATGGCATTAATATCTGCCCCGGCATTGGTAAGGTGAGTAGCAAAGGTATGCCGCAGCACATGCGGGCTTTTGCGCGTAATGGTGGTGATCTGGTGCTCAGTGAGATAGCCCCGCACCATATTATATACATACTTGGGATACAGCTTACGGCCGCTTTTGGGGTGCACCAGCAGCACCGCCCCTTCCGGCTGCTCCAGCTCCCGGCGTTTGCGGGCATTGTAGGCCTGCACCTGCTGCAGCAGCTCCCGGCTCACCGGAATGATCCTTTCCTTATTGCCCTTTCCGAGGACCTTAATGGTTAGGTTGCCGGTATCCACATTGCGCTCCTGCAGGTTGATCAGCTCCGACAAACGGATGCCGGTATTATACAGCAGCTCAAAAATAAGGCGGTGGGTATCCCCTTCCAGGTCATCTGCGAAAATGGGTGTCTCTTCCTGGCCGCGGCGCAGGCTTTTATTGTCCTCCACGGCCTGCATGCCCTTTTCATCAATAAACCCCGGCAGGCGGCGGCTTATTTTAGGCGCAGCAACTTTCACCATAGGCGTTTGTTTTACCCAACCCTGGCGAACGGTGTATTTAAAAAAAGATTTAAGTGCGGAAATTTTGCGGTTAACGGTGCGGGCCTGCTGTTTTTCAGCCATCAGGCTGGCCAGCCAGGAACGGATATGTAAATGCCCGATGGCCGTAAGTTCAGGTACGCCATCATACTGGGTCTGTAAATAATCAAAAAACTGACGGAGATCCTGCTCGTAGGCAACAGCGGTATGATCGGAATAACGTTTTTCCAGCTGTATGTAAGATAGGAACTTAGCTACGGCAGGGTGAAGTGGCTGCTTGCTCAAATACAAAAAATTTGATGATTGTAAAGTTATACAAAACCTTACAATCATCAAGTATTTTGAACGGATACTTTATACCCGATTAATCTTCAAATTTACCGCTGGCTAACTGCTGTTTGTAAACAGCTTTCAGCACCTGGTTACGACGCTTTACAGAAGGCTTGGTGAAAGACTGACGGGTGCGCAGCTGCAGCAGAATGCGCGCCTTCTCAAACTTCTTTTTATACTTCTTCAGCGCCTTGTCAATGTTTTCGCAATCTTTAGAATCGATGATTAACATAGTAAAAACTCCTTTAATAATTTTAGGGAGAGCAAAGATAAAGCAATGTTTTAGAAATACCAAATGCAATCAGTGTTCCATTCGGGTGTAACTGGTACCCTCCCCTCCTAAAACAGCCCCGTATCCCGTGTGCAACCCGTGCGCAACTCTACCCCCCTACATAAAACCCTACCCATAACCCTCCCTGTCATTTTCCCATGTCTTTCTCATGAGTTTCTCATGTCTTTCCCTACTGGATCCCATGTTTTTCCCTAGTCCATCCCTAGTGAAGTCCATGTCAGGCTCTGATCTGATCAGTCAAATCAGGTCCTGCTTCTTACTTCTTCCCTCCTTTTTCCCCCAAGTTGCTTACTTTTAAATACTAAAGTAAAAGTTATGTTCACCGGTATCATAGAATCATTAGGAGAAGTAGTATCCACCAAAAAGGAAGGCAGCAACCTGGTTATCAGCATACAATCCAACCTGGCGCCGGAGCTGAAGGTAGACCAGAGCATTGCCCACAACGGCGTATGCCTCACGGTAACCGGCCTGCAGGATAACAGCTACGAAATAGTGGCTGTGGCTGAAACCCTGCAAAAAACCAACCTGGGCCAGCTAAGCCCCGGTGACCGGGTGAACCTGGAAAGGGCCATGGTGTTCAACGGCCGTATAGACGGGCACCTGGTACAGGGCCATGTAGACGGTGTAGGCGAATGCCTGTCTAAAACCTCACAAAATGGCAGCTGGGAATACCGTTTCCGTTACCCGGCCGATTTTGCCGCCCTGCTGGTGGAAAAAGGCTCCATTTGCCTGAACGGCATCAGCCTTACCATCTTTAATGTAACGGACCGGGAGTTTTCCGTGGCCGTGATCCCCTACACCTATCAGCACACCAACATATCTGCCGTAGCACCCGGCCATACCGTTAACCTGGAATTTGACATCCTGGGAAAATATGTGGCAAGGCAGCTGGCAGTAACAGCCAAGAATTAATTACGAACTGCATGCTTAACTTCACCCAGGCATTCCACGTACGCTACCCTATTATCCAGGCGCCCATGTTCCTGGTAAGTAATGAGGCCATGGTTAAAGCCGCCATGGACAATGGCATTGCCGGTACCTTTCCATCCCTCAACTTCCGTAAGGAAGGCGAGCTGAAAGCCCTGCTTGACCGGTTAAACGAACACATTACGGCCCATAACCCAGCCGGCACCTATGGCGTAAACCTGATCGTTCAAAAAACAAACCCGCTCTACGTAAAACATTTACAGGTTTGCGCAGCAGCTAAAGTGCCCTTATACATCACCTCCCTGGGCAATCCGCGCCAGGTAATTGATGCCGCCCACAGCTATGGCGGCAAAGTGCTGTGCGATGTAACTAACCTGCAGCACGCAGAAAAGGCCGCCAAAGAAGGCTGCGATGGCTTTATTGCCGTATGCGCAGGTGCAGGCGGGCATGCAGGCCCCTACCCTATGCACGTGCTGGTGCCTGCCCTGCAAAAAGCCTTCCCGGATAAATACCTGGTAGCGGCCGGCGGTATTGCTACCGGCCGGCAAATAGCCAGTGCAATGATCCTGGGCGCGCAGGCCGTATCCATTGGCACCCGTTTTATTGCCAGTGAAGAAGCCAGCGTAAGTGATGAATATAAACAGGCCATCCTGGAATATGGCATGGAGGATATTGTGCTTACAGAGCGCCTGTCCGGTACGCCCTGCAATATCATCAATACCCCTGCTGCAAAAAAAATAGGCTATAAGCAGAACTGGATGGAAAAAATGCTGAGCCACAACCCGCGTACCCGCAAATATTTCAAAATGCTGGTACAGCTGCGCGGCATGAAAAAGCTGGAACAGGCCGTACGTCCCGGCACTTACCAGCAGCTTTGGAGCGCCGGGCAAAGCGTGGAGATGGTGGAAGATATTGTGCCCACACAGGCTATTGTTCAAAAGCTGGTACAAGAATTGAACGAAACGCTGCAAGCCGCGTCACAGTTAGGATCTGTGTGAATATAAAATTGCGGGTGAAAGTATAAGTAAGCTAACGGATAATGAAAGGATACCTGTTCCTCACTTTTTTATGGCTGCCGTTTATGCTGCATGCTCAAAAGCATACAGTAAAAAGCATTGCGGCTTATTATGATACTACTGCAGTAGTGGAGCTGTATAACCAGGCGCCTATCGGGCTGGAGATCACGTATACCAATGGCGAGATACGCTCAACAGAAGGTTTCCTGAAAGGCGATTACCGCTGGAAATATATCAAAGTAACCTCCCCGGACGGTACCTGCCGTAACGGAGTGCTTACCTTTGACCGCAGCTACCTGGCGCAAAACCGTTACCAGGTAAAGCTGTTGGTAACCCTGCCCGATGCAGAGCAGCCCATAGAAGCGGCCTTGCAGCTGCCTTATGTTACCGGCATCCGCTTTCACCATTATGCAGACAGTCTAAAACGCGATATTCATTTTTACCTGAATGTAGAAGGCCGCTTTAACACCGGTAAAATATACCCGCTGGACACTACCAGCATACAGTTTGAAACCTCTGCCGGCCAGCTGCTGGGGCAGGACCTGCTATTAGGCAAAACAGATACCACCCGTTTTATTAACGTAACTGCTACCTACCGGGATAACCCTTCCCTGGTGATACATTCCGTGATCCCTGTAAAACAAAAACCGGATGATGATTCCATGATCATCAACGATGAGCGGCAGCTTTACAATAATAATAGAAAGAAAAAGCGGGGGTAGTTTTTTAGTCCATGGTCGATGGTCCATAGTCCATGGCATATAACACGGTGGAGATTATACAAGTAATGTCATCGCATATAACACAGCGGTAATCATACACAAATAAATTGCAAACCTTCTATACGATCGATCCAGGCAATGGACTATGGACCATCGGCCATGGACCGTTTAAATCAACATCCTGGCCTTTAGCTCCAGGTACTTATTAATAACCTGTATAGTAAGCTGCTGGGGCGTGCATAAGAGCGACATAATCCCATACTGCGATAGCTCCTTTGCAATTAATTTCTTTTCATAGGTGAACTGCTGTGCAATTACCTGCTTATATATTTCTTCTACATTCGCGGCTTCCTGTTCCGTGACCTGCTTCAGTGCCGTATTCTCAAAGAATACTACCAGCACCAGGTGATACTTTGCCAGCCGGCGCAGGTAAGGCAGCTGCCGGCGCATACCGGTGGTAGATTCAAAGTTGGTGAAAAGGATCAGCAGCGAGCGTTGGGATAATGCGCTGCGTAAGCTGATGCTCAGCCGTTCATAATCACTCTCCTGCCATTGGGTTTGCTGCGCATACAGCATTTCCAGGATCTTGTTAAGATGTGTTTTCTTATTGCTGGCCGGTAAAATATCTACCTGTTGCGCACCCAGTGTAGTTAAGCCGGCTTTATCGCCTTTTTGTAATACTACATTGCTGAATACCAGCGTAGCGTTAATGGCATAATCCAGCAGCGTTAATCCTTCAAAAGGCATTTTCATATTACGCCCTTTGTCTATTACACAGTACACCTGCTGGGAGCGTTCCTCCACATAGGTATTTACCATCAGGTTACCACGGCGTGCAGTAGCTTTCCAGTTCAGCATGCGCACATCATCGCCACGGCTGTATTCTTTTATATGATCAAACTCCATGCTGTGGCCAATCGTGCGCTTTTTGTGCACACCCAGCTCATTCAGCCGGTTGGTGAAAGACAGCAATTCATAATTGCGCAGCTGCAGATAGGATGGATAGGTTTTTACCGCCTGCTCATTTTCAAACACCACCCGCCGCTTTACCAGGCCAAAGGGGCTGGCGGCAAATGCATTGGTATTACCAAATTCATACACGCCTCTTTCCAGCGGGCGTAGCATAAAGTTAAAAACGTGCGTGGCGCCGGGCTTCAGCCGGGTTTTTAATACATGATCCCGCAGCTGGAACTGGAAGGGCAGCTCATCGATCACAGACAGGCTTACCGGGAAGCGGAAGCTGCTCTGCACCGTTATCCGTACCTCATTATCATCTCCGTTGCTGAAACGTGCTGCCATACCACGTTCCAGCTGCAAGGGCTTTGATGCGCCAAACAGCATGCTGATATCCAGCAACAGCAGCACCACCAGCACAGCAAACACCAGCTGCGCAATAACGAACAGCGCCGGGAAAAAGAAGGCTGCTATAAACAGCAGTACATTCCCACCCAGGCACAGGTAAAAGCGGTTGCCGAAGAAAAAGGCGCGGTATATTTCTTTGATGGACATTTGTTTGTTTTTTAGCGGAAAGCTCCCTACCTCGGTACTTCCACTGCCTTAACGATCTGTGCTATCACTTCATCCGTAGCAATACCTTCCATTTCACGTTCCGGTGTTAGCATAATACGGTGGCGCAGCACATGCGGCAGCATTTCAACAATATCATCCGGTGTTACAAAATCACGGTCGCGCATAGCAGCTACGGCTTTGGCGCAGTTCATAACGGCCAGGGATGCACGTGGCGATGCACCCAGGTACAATGAGGCATTCACACGGGTTTCCTGCACCAGTGCCGCAATGTAATGCAGCAGCTTTTCTTCAATATGGATCTTGCGTACCAGCGCCTGGTATTCCATTACCTGGGTAGCTGTGATCACGCGGTTCACCAGCTGGGTAATGTCCTGTATATTGTTATGCTGATGCATGGCCTGCAGCATAGCTACTTCCTCTGCAACGGCAGGGTACTTCACCTCTATCTTAAACAGGAAGCGGTCCAGCTGGGCTTCCGGCAGACGGTACGTACCTTCCTGTTCAATAGGATTTTGCGTGGCTATTACCATAAACGGCAATGGCAGCGGGTGTGTGATACCATCATTGGTTACCTGCCGTTCTTCCATTACCTCAAACAGCGCCGCCTGTGTTTTGGCGGGTGCACGGTTAATTTCATCTATCAGTACCAGGTTGCTGAAAACCGGCCCCCGCTTGTATTCAAACTCCCGGCTCTGGGGGTTGAATACCGAGGTGCCCAGCACATCGGCCGGCATAATATCCGGGGTGAACTGTATACGGGAAAAGTCCGCATCCACACAGCGGGCCAGCAGCTTGGCAGTAAGTGTTTTAGCTACGCCGGGCACGCCTTCTATCAGCACATGTCCCTGCGTAAGCAGTCCCGTGATCAGCAGGTCTATCATTTCATGCTGGCCGGCTATTACCTTGCCGATCTCCGCACGGATAGCCTCCACTGACTGGTGCAGTGAGGATAGGTCTGACCTGGGTTCAAATGTATTCACGTCCATCTATTTCGTGTTTTGGTAAAACTGATGTATGTTTTTATAAAATTGCTCTAAATATTTATCATTGATCTGTTCCGACAGCTGTATATGATGTATGCTGTCCACAATCTCACGCACATCTGAATAAGGCAGGCCCGACTTGCGCGTAAGCGTATCTATAAAAGCCTGGTTCAGGTAAGTGGTGTTCAGGTAAAAACGGGTACGGATATACTCCGTCCAGTGCAGCACCATTTTATGCGCCAGGTTACGGTTGTTGCCCTGCTGATAATACAGCTGTCCCAGCGTTTCCACAAACTCCAGCGAGTTATTGGTAAGCACTTCCTTTTCCGGTATAATGCGCTGCCGGCGTTTACCTTCAAACAGCACATATAACAGCAGCAAGGCCACCACCAGCCACAATGCCCAGCGAATGGCGGGGTAGCGCATCAGCACCTGCCACTCACTGAAATCGCCCCGGGGCCCGTTCAGGTATTTATAATATTCATCCCAATAAATAGCAGTGGGAATGTTGTAGGTATAAGCCAGCTGTTTTTCCAGCGATGCCATGTTAGGCTCATGCATCAGGAAATAATTGGTAAGCGTGGAAGGGTTCAGCAGCAGGAACACCGCTCCCTTACCATAAGCAATACGTATAAAGTTGGGCTTTGCCCTGCCGGTACTGCTATCCGGTACAATACCGGTACCTAAAATAGTGGTAGCGCTGGTATCATAGCTGGTAAAGTAACGGCCCGCTGCAATGCCCTTGCGTGTAAAAACAGTATCCGGCGCCAGATTCGGATTTATAAAATGCTGGGTGCTTACCGGCATGCTAAAACCAGGGTCCAGCGTATCTGCTTCAACGGCCAGCCGGGCCTGCAGCAGGCTGTCGGGCTCTGTCATGGCTATGAACAGCTGGTTGCCATTAGCGGCAAACTGCAGCATATCCGTTACATCCTGCTCGCTGGCGTATAATTTTTTGGTTACCAGAATATACAGGCTTTCCTCCCCCATTGCAAAGGATTGGTTCTTTTTGTAGGTAAGGCTAAAGGGTTTGGTCACCACCTTTACCGGCTCATTGGTATACAGGTGCGGCAGCACCTGGAACAGCGCATAACAGCCGCCCGGCTTTTTATCCTTGTAGGAAAAGCTTTGCTTGGTAAGGTCCTGGATCTCATCCTCCACCGAGCGGGTGCCCGCCACCAGCAGCAGAATGATGCACACCACCACCAGCACTACTATAATTATGGAAAACTTTGATTTCAACTAACAAGATTTTTATACAGGCCTGCATGGTTTTCACCTACAGCCTTTAAAGATGATTGAGTTCTTTTTGAAATTCCCGGAACCGCCCGTACACCAGCGCAAACTGTTCCTCATTCACCGCCACTTCCCCGTACCAGATATACTCATAATCCCGGGTAAGGCGCGCAAAGGGCTGGTACCATTGGGTTTTAGATAATACCCGCAGGTAATCCGTATTGGTTTTATCCTTGCTTAAAGTGATCAGCTGCTGTTCCGACAATAAGTGCAGCGCCTGCAAATGCAGCAGCCGCACGGCCTGCCTGAACCGCGCCCCACTGATAGCTTCCTGTATCAGCTTTTCATAGGCAGTGGCCGCAATGTTCTCTGCTTCCACTTCCGGCAGCTCCGGGTCGCCCTTGCGCCGGGAAAAACGAAAGCCCTGCTGCCGCATAAAGAACAGCACCAGCAATACCAGGCCCACTATCAGCAGGATATAAATAATATAACGAATGCTTTGTAAAAAAGCCGCCAGGGCTACCAGCGCCACTGCCAGCCACCGGAGATTATTGGAGGGCGGCTTTACCTTTTTATCGTACTGCAGCTTTTTATCAGCCCTTAGTTTTTCCATTACCGAAGCCGGTACCCTGCGTAGCACCAGCCCGTTATTCTCCCACCACTCCAGGGTATCGGCATCAGCCGGCACCGCCTGGTCCCACAGGTGATGCGGAACCGGAACCACGGGATCTTCCATTACATTTTCTGAATCGCTATCCGTGCCGGGTTCATTATAGGTATCCTCATTTACCCCGGCTTCTTTTGCCGGCTCCTTCACATCCTCTACACTTAATGGAGCATATATGGTATCCTTTGCATCCTGCGCATGCAGTAATGCCGGCAGCATAAGCAATATGCAGGCAGTTAACCAACAGTAGCGTGTATACCTATCCGTTATTCGCATATAGTTATTTTTCTGAAAACCTGCCGGATCTGATCAATCCTTTTTATCCGCAGGTTTTATCAATACCCCGTCGATCGTCAGCCGGTAGCCTTTACGCTGCACACGTATGGGGTATATTACAAAATAGCCCACAATAAAGGTGAGTGATAACAGCAGAATGGAGATACTCAGCCACATAGGCATAGCCGTGTGGCGGGTTACAAACCCTTCCAGGAAAGCCGCTACAATAAACACCGGCACCAGGCTAACAATTACTTTTACACCGTCTTTGGCGGCTCTTTTTAATGAATCTACCCGCTTGCGCGTACCGGGAAAAAGCAACCCGCTGCCCATGATCATACCCGCTGTACCGGCAATTACAATAGCCGATATTTCCAGCGTACCATGGATCCAGATCACCAGCACCGATTGCCAGCCAAGTCCCTTTGCAAAAAAGTAATACTGGAAAGATCCCAGCATAATTCCATTCTTGAACAGCAGCCATAAAGTGCCCACAGCAAACATAATTCCGCTCACAAAGCACATAAAGGCTACGTTAATATTGTTGTAGGCAATAGACAGGAACATGACCCATTCATTACCGCTTTTATATACGCCAAAGGGATCGCCGTTGCTGATGTTCTGCTCCGTCAT
>NZ_DATCRF010000343.1:0-33418 GCF_036569125.1 Chitinophaga sp.
GGGTTGTAGTGCTCCGTTTGTCCGAATGTAAGCACCCAGTACATCTGGTCAAACATTACGTACAGGGGTTTTTCATCTGCGCTGCGGCTTTTGTTCTCTGCTACCACCAGGTCGCAGATCTCTTCCAGCTGCTGTTTGCCAAAGGCAGTACCGGTAGGGTTCTGCGGTGAGCACAGTGCCAGCAGGGTAGCGCCTTTCAGCAGGGGTTTCAGCTCCGCTGCTGTGGGCATAAAGTTATTTTCCGCTGTAGTTTCCAGCACCACATGCTCCGCTTCCAGGAAGTGGGTGTAGTGATTGTTGTTCCAGGAAGGCGTAGCGTAAATGATCTTTTCGCCACGGTCTACAATCGTACGGTAAGTAGCATATATGATCGGGCGGCCGCCGCAGGAGATCACGATCTCTTTGGCAGGATCATAAGTGAGCCCTTCTCTTTCAGCAATAAAATCGCCTACTGCTTTTCTCAGTTCGGCAATACCATCTGCAGGAGGATAATTCGTATAATGTTCCTTATACGCATTAATGATCTCCTGCTCAAACTCAACGGGAATAGGGAATACCTTGGGATCAAAGTCGCCGATGGTAAAGTTGTAGATCTTCTCGCCCTTCGCCTGCTTCTCCTTTATCTCACCGGCCAGCTTAATAATTTCAGAACCAATCAATGTTTCGGCTAAATGAGATAGTTTCATAATTCCCGTGTTTTTAGTTATGGTGATTAATTTTTTTTAGCGCGCCAAAGGTAACCGATCTGTAAACAATTGAAAAGAACCTGCTAATTCTTTTTATATTATTTAATAGAATGGCAATTCAACGTGGTTTCATTTAATAAAGAGGGCAAAATACGTACTTCCTGTTTAATATTAAGCAAAGCACAACTCTTTGAAACCGATAGGATAAAAAGATAAAAAGGTAAATTAGGGGGAATACTAAAACTTTCTATCTTTGTTCACATTCGAAATTTACCATGTGCAACCGGGCATGAACGCAAGGTTCCATCAGACCAATAAAAAAATCAAACATTAACCGATGAAATTTATTGTTTCTTCCTCTACTTTGTTAAAGCAATTACAACAGATCAGTGGGGTGATTAACTCCAATACAGTATTGCCAATATTGGAAGATTTTCTTTTTCTGATTGACAAGAACGAACTAACAGTGGTGGCAACCGACCTGGAAACTGTAATGAAGGTAAAGCTGGAGGTAGAAGCTAAGGAGAATGGCCGCATTTGCATCCCTGCCAAAATATTAATGGATTCATTAAAGAACCTGCCGGATCAGCCGCTCACCTTTAATGTAGATATGAATACTTACGCAGTAGAGATCACCTCCGATAACGGTAAGTACAAAGTAATGGGCGAAAACCCCGAGAACTTCCCCAAGGAGCCTACTGCCGATGATACCACTTCTTTTACCCTGGTATCCTCTGCCCTGGTTACCGCCATCAACAAAACGCTGTTTGCTGTAAGTAATGATGATCTGCGCCCGGCCATGACCGGCGTGTACTTTGAGCTGGCTAACAAAAGCCTCACTTTTGTTGCTACCGATGCGCACCGCCTGGTAAAATATGTAAGAACAGATGCGAACTGCCCCCAGGCAGATAATTTCATTGTGCCCAAGAAGCCGCTGAACCTTCTGAAATCTGCTTTACCCGATAACGAAAGCGAAGTAAAGATCTCCTACAGCCAGAACCACTTCTTTGTATCGCACGACGGCGCACAGATGATCTGCCGCCTGATAGATGCCCGTTTCCCGGATTATAAGGTAGTTATTCCGAAGGATAACCCTTACCGGCTTACCATGACAAAGACCGACTTCCAGAACGCCTTAAAACGTGTAAGCGTGTTCTCCAATAAAAGCACCAACCAGGTAGCGCTGAACATTAGCGGCAGCGAGCTGCAGCTCTCCGCCCAGGATGTGGACTTCTCTTTTGAAGGTAACGAGCGTATGAGCTGCCAGTATACCGGTGATGATATGCAGATCGCTTTTAACGCCAAGTTCCTGATCGAAATGCTGAATGCAGCCGAAGGGGATGAGATCAGCATTGAGCTCTCCACCCCCACCAAAGCAGGCATCCTGAAACCTTCTGATAAAGGGGACAATGAAGACCTGCTGATGTTGGTAATGCCGCTGATGCTGAACAATTGATAAAAAAAATGAATATAGAAGAGGCTTAAAGCCGCTCCCGGCCCGTATTAGCACGAAATAATATTATTAATTATTCACTCTTCATTATTAAATTATATATAAGGCAATCTCTTCCATGGAGGTTGCCTTTTTCTTTGTCCACAGTGCATTTGAGGCGAAATAATTCCCCGGAAAAGTCGTAATTTAACATTGGAAAAAGATTCAAAAAGGACAGTTTCATTTTTGGATAGTAACTAACAACGTAGAAATACCATATACCATGCCTATGAGCGGGTTGCCGTATTTTTACTGTATTCCCCGCTTAAAGCATAGCATTTGAACCACGTTTACGTTTGTTAATTTATTCTGCGAAAACTGAATACAGGCTCTCATGGAGACTTTTTTTGAACACATCCCATCGTCTTACCGGACGGGTTTACTTGTTATTGGATTGTTGCTGCTGTGGTTAATGGAAGGATTCATTCCACGGTTTGTGTTAAAGTATAACCGTTACAGACATGCAGGTACTAACCTGTTCTTTACCCTCACTACGGCCATCATTAACCTGGGGTTTGCCTTTGCAGTGGTAAAGTCTTCCGAATGGACCAGCCACGCGCAATTTGGTTTATTATACTGGACCGGCGTTCCGTTATGGCTGCATACTATACTGGCGCTGCTGATGCTGGATTTTATGGGCGCTTACCTGATACACCTGGTACAGCACAAGGTGGCCTGGATGTGGCACTTTCATAAGATCCATCATATAGATACGTCTATAGATGTTACCACCGCCCTGCGGCACCACCCGGTGGAAAGTGTGTTCAGAGTGGTAGCGCTGGTAGCCACCATCATTATCATGGGTATTCCCATCTGGATGGTGATGTTGTACCAGAGCCTGTCGGCGCTGATGGCGCAGTTCAACCACGCCAATATACACCTGCCGCACTGGCTGGATAAGGGGTTGAGCTGGATCATTGTATCGCCGGACATGCACAAGGTGCATCACAGCCGGTACCAGCCGGAAACGGATTCCAATTACGCGAATATCTTTTCCATCTGGGACCGCATCTGCGGCACCTTTGTAACGGTACCGGATACGCTGCAGCTGAAATACGGGTTGGATGAGTACCAGGAGCCGAAATACCAGGAGATCGGTCCCCTGTTGAAAGCGCCCTGGGAGCGGCCGGACGGGTTTGTAGAGAAGCCCGTTAATTCATAGTGAGAGTTTTTATTTTTTATATTTCTATAATCTAATCAAAAGTGATATGGCACAGCAACATCACATCGCAACAACAAAAATTGCCGGTTTCATAGGCCTGGCAGCTGGCGTAATTGCCGCCCTTATTTCATTCCTGACCAAGGCCCCCGGCACCGCCGTAACACTAGGTGGCATTGCCACTGTAATAGGCGTTATTTCTTTATGGATGTCCCGTAAGAACACTGACGATATGCAACTGGCTACTGCGGGTCTTTTCATGGCCGTAGTATCTTTGGTTATCGGCTTGTCTGTAGGATGATCCGTGGTTAAATAAAAGTTTTAAACGGTAAAAGGTAAAAACCGCTCATGTGGTAACGTTCGTTACAGTGAGTGCGTTTTTACTTTTTTGTTTTTAACAGGGTTTGTTTGTTAGCTGATCACTGGTTGCGGATTGGTTATACCGCCTTTTGCGGTTTTCCTGGCAGCCGGCTTCTTTTTCTTTTTACCCCACCATACTATAAAGCCGGTCACCGGCAATGTAGCGCCTATCAGGCTGGCAAAAAAGGCCATAAATTTCCCCGGCAGCCCCAGTACGGCCCCTATATGAATATCGTAGTTCATACGGCGCAGCTGTGTGCCAAAGGCCGCTCCTTTAAATTCCGTGTCATACAGCTCACTTCCTTTCAGCTCCTGTAAGGTATGCTGGTCAAACGTATACCGCTTCAGGTTGTAGAACCGGCGCTTATCCGGGTAGGCTATTACCAGGATGGTGGAGCGCTGTTTAGCCGTATCCGGGAAGCTCATGTAAAAACCGTCGGCCTCCGGGTTTTGCGTGGCCACTTTCTGAAAGGCCAGGTCGGCTGCCTGCTGTGGCGTGAAATGTTTATGGGCCTGCAGGGAATCTGATCTTAACTCCACGTACTCCGGCAAGGTTTTGCCGCCGGTGGTTACCCAGTAAAGGCCTTTGCTCCACCATTTTAACCCGTATACCATGCCGGTTATACCTATGGCCAGCAGGAACAGCAGGGCGTAAAAACCCAGCACATTATGCAGGTCGTAGTTGATACGTTTGGTGCCGGCGCCCCATTTGATCTTAAAGCTTCTTTCGCGGGTTGATCTGTTCCACTTCTTTGGCCACCATAATACCAGGCCGCTGATCAGGGTGATCACACAAACCAGGGTGGCATAGTTTACAATGGGCCGGCCTATTTTGAGGGGCATCCATAAAAAGCGGTGCCCGTTCAGAATCCAGCGGAAAAAGCCTACTTCGCCGGGTTTACGGTCTGTTCTGCTGATAAGGGCGCCTGTATATGGATCTATGCGCAAGGCCGAACCGCCGGCCCTTTCACCCACAGTAGCTTCTATAGCTTTACCCTTGCGGTAAACAGCATAGCTCACCCGTTTGCCCGGGTAGTCCCTTGCAGCTGTTTGCATGATCTGCGAAGGCATAATAACCGCCTTCCCCTGCTGGAAAGGTACTTTTGATGCAGGTTCCAGCATACCGGTGATCTCTTCATTGAACACCCAGATGCAGCCGGTTAAGCAAACAATTATTACAATAATGCCCGATGCCAGTCCTAACCACAAATGCAGCCAGGCCGCTATGCGGTAGAATAATGAACGGTTGCTGGTTTTCTTCTTTGTAATTTTTCCTGCCCGGGTGGTCATAAAATCGGTTTAATGTCAATATTGGTAGCGGTTAGTTGCCGTTTTTTGTGCGGCGGCTGTAGATGGCCCTTCCACTTTCTTTACAGCACTTTTTTACGGCAGGCTACACCGTTGCTTATGCCTGTGACTATAATTCGTTCGCATATCCATTCAAAGGCATAGGCAATAGTGCTTCCACAAGCAGTCCCGCGCTTGCGGTGCGTAAATGGCAGGTTATAAGCAATTGCAAAATTATCAGCTGGCAGGTTTGGCCGTTAATCGGATCGGGAATTTATGAGCGGGTGCGGACCTGTAATACAATGGTTAACAGGCAGCCCAATGCTGCTATGGATAAGGGTTTGAACAATCGTAGAATAATATTGCTGAAATGCTGATTTTAAGAATCCGGAAAATTACGTTTATACATAGAGGCATGGTCAGGAAAACATCCGCTTTAAAAAAAGAAAACACCCGCTTTAAAAAACCGGAAACCACTCCGCGTTTTTACTTTTTACCTTTTACTTTTTTACTTTTTACTTTAGTTACTGCTTCTTTCTCATATTTTTCCAGATAGCCTTCGGCGGCTTTTACGGGAAACAGTACCAGCGTTGAGTCTGTTAATTCTTTAATGAGTACGGTATCTATGGTAGCGGCGGAGTCTTGTTTTTCCACACCTTCGGTATGGTTCCAAAGCAGCAGGGTATCTTTTACCAGGGCCCATTTTTCGTATACCAGGGTATACATATTCAGGGAGCGGGCTACGCTGTCTTTACGCAGATCAAAACCCTGTTTTTGTTTATCCAGACCGGGTACCGGCTGCAGCCATTTACCGATCAGCTGATCGGGACTGTAGCTGATAGTATCTGCGGTAACAAGGGCCGTGTCGGCGGCAGGAACGCTGTCGGTAACTTCCAGCAGGCTGCTATCTTCCTCCAGTTCTGCTTTTGAGGCAGGCGCCTGTTGCCGGCAGGCCATTACGCCAGCTAACAAAACCAATAATGACAGGCGTTGTTTGATCATAGGTTTCCAAATTACGAATTAATCAATTATTAATTACGAATGAATGCGGAAGGCGGAGGGCTGAACGCCGAACGCAGCGTACTGCACATCCTGGAGTTAAATGTGGGATGCTGAATGCTTAGGGCTTAACACCTACTGCGAACCGGAGATTGAACGCCAGGGGCTTGTACCCGTGGCTAATATGGCCCAATTGAAAATGCACTCAACATCGGGTATTAATATTACGCCCCAATACCCGGGCTTCAGCGTTCAACATTACGCCCCATTGAAAATTCATAATTCTCATTATCTTTATGCTTCACTTTAGGGGTGTTTCCCGGTGCAAACCGGGAAGCTGAGATGATACCCTCAGTACCTGACGCAGCTCATACTGCCGGAGGGAAAAGTACTGAACTCTCTCTTTAATTCACATCCTTAAAGTTTATTGTTTCATTTTAAACTCCTGTAAACACATGGAAGTACTTGTGAACAATAAACTTTATGCGGTGCAGCCGGAAACCACGGTGGCTGCCCTCTTACAGTTTATTCAACTACCATCCGCAAAAGGCATTGCCATTGCCATTAACAACCAGGTTATTCCCAAGATCCACTGGGAACAGCAGCTCCTGCAATCGCAGGATAAGGTGATGATCATCCGCGCCACACAAGGAGGATAGGGCCAGGCGGGAATTACGAATTGGTTAATTACGAATTACGAAGCACTCATAAGCACCATTGAAAGTGATTATGAAAGCCATAATTGATTGGAGCGGATATATGAGCTCTATTGATCCGTATTATTTGTAATTGCCTGTTTGTAATGATCCCTGCTGTAAATGGATCATGAATATTTTCCGTGCGGGTTACCCATGCCCGGTAAATTATTCATCGCCATTTATGGTGCTCAGTGCCGCTTATGACTCCGCTGCATTTAGCCGTGGCCTCCGGCATTAAGCGTTAAGCATCCGGCATTCAATCACCGGTGCGCAGTGCCCTGCGTTCCGCATTCATTATTAATTCTTAATTATTAATTCTAATCCATGTCCCAGCACTCCATCAGCCGTGCACCCTTTCCGGCTTCCAGCAAAATTTATATTCCCGGTCAGCTGCATAATATCCGGGTTGCCATGCGTGAAATAACTTTAACGCCTACACGGCTCAATGGGAAGAACGGCGCTTCTGTTCCCAATGCGCCGGTAGTGGTGTATGATACCAGCGGCCCGTTCACCGATCCGGCAGTTAATATTGATGTGCGCGAAGGCCTGCCCCGCCTGCGGCAGCCCTGGATAGAAGGCCGCAATGATACGGAACCTTTGGCAGGGCTTACCTCTGCCTACGGCCGTGAAAGGCTGGCCGACAGCGGCCTGGATTCCCTGCGTTTTACGCATCTTCAAACACCGTTGCGTGCTAAGCCCGGCCGTAATGTATCGCAAATGCATTACGCGCGGCAGGGTATTATTACCCCGGAAATGGAGTATATAGCCATCCGTGAAAACCAGTGTGCGGAACAGCTGTTCAAAGAAAATAACGCCCTGTGGCAGCAGCACAAAGGCCATTCCTTTGGCGCTAACACCCCGGTACAGTTTATTACGCCGGAGTTTGTACGGCAGGAGGTAGCTGCCGGCCGCGCCATTATTCCATCCAATATTAACCACCCGGAAAGTGAGCCTATGATCATTGGCCGCAATTTCCTGGTAAAGATCAACGCCAATATTGGCAACTCTGCTGTAACCTCCAGCATCGAGGAAGAAGTGGAAAAAGCAGTATGGGCCTGCCGCTGGGGCGCCGATACTATAATGGACCTCAGCACCGGCAAACATATTCATGAAACACGGGAGTGGATCATCCGCAACTCGCCCGTGCCCATTGGCACCGTGCCTATTTACCAGGCGCTGGAAAAAGTAAATGGCAAGGCCGAAGAGCTGACCTGGGACATTTTCCGCGATACGCTGATAGAACAGGCAGAGCAAGGGGTAGACTACTTTACCATTCATGCCGGCGTGCTGCTGCGGTATGTACCGCTCACGGCTAAACGTACTACCGGCATTGTTTCCCGCGGCGGTTCCATTATGGCCAAGTGGTGCCTGGCCCATCATAAGGAGAATTTCCTGTACACTCATTTTGAAGAGATCTGCGATATCATGAAAGCCTACGATGTAGCCTTTTCCCTGGGCGATGGCCTGCGCCCCGGCAGTATTGCAGATGCCAATGACGCCGCGCAGTTTGGCGAGCTGGAAACCCTGGGCCAGCTTACCAAACAAGCCTGGAAGCACGATGTGCAGGTGATGATAGAAGGCCCCGGCCATGTACCCATGCAGCTCATAAAAGTGAATATGGAAAAACAGCTGCAGCACTGCGATGAAGCGCCTTTTTATACGCTGGGCCCATTAACTACAGATATTGCACCTGGCTATGATCATATTACATCCGCCATTGGCGCCGCTATGATCGGCTGGTTTGGTACCGCCATGCTCTGTTATGTAACACCCAAAGAACACCTGGGCTTACCCAATAAGGAAGATGTAAGGCAGGGTGTTATCACCTATAAAATAGCCGCCCATGCGGCCGACCTGGCCAAAGGCCACCCTGGCGCGCAGCACCGCGACAATGCGCTGAGCAAGGCCCGCTTCGAGTTCCGCTGGGAAGACCAGTTCAACCTTTCCCTGGATCCGGAAACCGCTAAATCTTACCATGATGAAACCCTGCCGGCAGATGGCGCTAAAGTAGCGCACTTCTGCTCTATGTGCGGCCCGCATTTCTGCTCTATGAAAATTACGCAGGAAGTACGGGAGTTTGCAGCCACGCAGGGTGTGGAAGAAGAGGCGGCGCTGGAAGCCGGCATGAGCGCGCAGGCGGAGGCGTTTAAAGTGCAGGGCGGGGAAATTTATTTATAAAAGTGTGCCGCACCTTAAAGGTGTGGCACACATAAATACACAGCATGCTCCTCATCATCACCCACCCGGAATCCGTTCCAGGCGAAACACAGCTCTGGCAACAGCTGCTGCACGCAGGCGCAGATCTTATGCTGCTGCGCAAGCCGCAGTGGCCGGCAGAGACTTATGCGCAGGCGCTGGAACAAACCGACCCCGCCTGTTATCCTAAAATAATGATAGCAGGGCATTGGGAGCTGTACCGGCGTTTTGGGTTGAAGGGTGTGCATGTGAGCGGGCAGCAGCGGGAACAAACAGATGCGCAATTGATAGCGGAATACCGCCGCCAGGGCTGCCGCACCAGCACCGGCCTTCACAACGTAGCAACATTACCGTTAGCAGATAACCTGTGGGATTATTTGTTACTGAGCCCTGTGTTTGACAGCATTTCAAAACCAGGTTATAAAGCACAGATACCGCCTGGCTTTAAGCTGCAGAAAAGTGGCTGCAAGGCAAAAGTGCTGGCGCTGGGCGGGGTAGATAGCACCAATGCTGCACAGGCAAAACAAATGGGGTTTGATGGCCTGGCCCTGTTAGGCGCCATCTGGCAAACACCGGCAACAGCCGTACAACAATTACAACATATTAAAAGCATATGGAACGACCCTATGTTATGAGCCTGGCCGGGCTGGATCCCAGTGCGGGCGCCGGTTTGCTGGCAGACATTAAAACCTTCGAGGCCCATCAAACCTATGGGCTGGGCGTTTGTACCGCGCTTACCGTACAAACGGACCAGGAATTTTTGTCGGTAAACTGGCTGCCGGCAGAGCGTATTACAGAGCAGGCAAAACCATTGCTGCAAAAGTTTGCGCCCGCCTGGTGTAAAATAGGCATTGTGGCAGATGTGCCTGCGCTGCTGGAAATAGTACGCAGCCTGCACCAGCTGCGCCCCGGCATCCGCATTATCCTGGACCCGGTGCTCAAAGCATCTGCCGGTTTTGACTTCCATAATGCGGCGCTGGCGCATGCCTGGCAGGAAGTGCTGCCTTACCTGTACCTGCTTACGCCTAATTATGATGAAGCGCTGGTATTAGGCAATGGCGCTGCCGACGGGCAGGAGGCTGCTGCACAGCTGAGCCGCCATTGCGCAGTGCTGCTGAAAGGCGGCCACCACCCGGAAAACAGGGGCTGGGATGTATTGTACACACAGGAAAGCGAGTACCTGCTACCGCCTGTTGTGCGGCAGGTGTATGCCAAACACGGCTCCGGCTGTGTATTATCCGCCGCCATTACAGCGCAGCTGGCACTGGGCCATTCCCTGCCGGACGCCTGTATTAACGGCAAAGCTTACACGGAGAAATTTTTATCCAGTCACCCTTCATTATTAGGATATCACAATTTATGATCAGCACCTTACATTACATATCACAGCAAACCGCAGCAGCAGACCATCTTGCTAACATACAGGCTGCCTGCGATGCAGGCTGCAACTGGATCCAGCTGCGTATTAAAGACAGCACGCCGGAAGCGATATTACCCATTGCCAT
Organism: Chitinophaga sp.; assembly: GCF_036569125.1. GTDB lineage: Bacteria > Bacteroidota > Bacteroidia > Chitinophagales > Chitinophagaceae > Chitinophaga. The sequence goes on from NZ_DATCRF010000343.1 coordinate 10,383, forward strand.
GGCTGCAAAAAAAATATGTGAGCGATATAACGCTACGCTTATTATTAACGACTATCCGCAGGTAGCCAAAGCCATTGGCGCCCACGGCGTGCACGTAGGCAAAAATGATATGACAGTTGCTGCAGCCCGCGCCATTACCGGCCAGGGAATGATAGTAGGCGGCACCGCCAATACCCTCGACGATCTGTTACAGCATGTAAAAGACGGCGCCGATTATGTTGGGCTGGGACCTTACCGTTTTACCACCACCAAGCAAAAGCTAAGCCCCATACTAGGTTTGGAGGGGATCGCCAATATCCTTCAGCAGCTGGCAGCACAAGGTATTACCATCCCTGTAATAGCTATTGGCGGCATTGTGCAGGAAGATATTGCCGCATTAATAGCAGCAGGAGCACACGGCGTAGCAGTAAGCGGCCTTATTACACATGCCGCGGATAGAAAGGAAGTAGTGAAAAATATTTTCGCGATGTCACAGGCAGGCATCTTGTAACCTTTAAAAAGTTAAAAATGATAGCACCCTTAATAATTGCTGACCGCACTTTTCAATCCCGCCTGTTCACCGGTACGGGAAAGTTCTCCGCCGCGCCGGTAATGGAGCAGGCCTTGCTGGCCTCCGGCTCTGAGCTGGTGACCGTGGCGCTGAAGCGGGTTGATATGCATAACCAGGCAGATGATATGCTGCAGCACCTTAATCATCCGCAGCTGCACCTGCTGCCCAATACCTCTGGTGTACGCACTGCTAAGGAAGCCGTATATGCGGCCCAGTTAGCACGGGAAGCGCTGGAAACAAACTGGATCAAGCTGGAAATACATCCTGATCCCCGCTACCTGCTGCCCGATCCCATAGAAACCCTGCAGGCAGCGCAGGAGCTGGTAAAGCTGGGCTTCATAGTATTGCCCTACATACATGCTGATCCCGTGCTGTGCAAACGCCTGGAGGATGTTGGCACCGCTGCGGTAATGCCTTTGGGCGCGCCTATTGGCAGCAACAAAGGCTTACGCACTTTTGATTTCCTGGAAATTATTATTGAGCAAAGCCGGGTGCCGGTGGTGGTGGACGCGGGAATCGGCAGCCCGTCCGATGCCGCCAAAGCCATGGAAATGGGTGCAGATGCAGTGCTTGTAAATACCGCCATTGCTGTAGCGCAAGATCCGGTACGTATGGCGCAGGCCTTTAAGCAGGCCGTAATTGCAGGCCGCCTCGCCTTTGAGGCAGGGCTTCCCGGCAAGCACGCGCAGGCCAGCGCCAGTAGTCCGCTGCTCGCCTTTTTGGATGAGAATTAATAATTAAGAATGAATAATTAATAATCGTATTGCAGTTGTTCCGCTATCATAAGTTTTACAACGTGCCGCTTAACCATTAATTACAGCGCCTTCCATCAATTTTATAACAGGCCGCTTGATTATTAATTATTCATTCTTAATTATTAATTACAGGGCGCCCTTGTACACCATCCATAAGTGTACAACAGGCCGCCCGATTATTAATTATTCATTCTTAATTATTAATTAAAGCTGATGACTTTCAGAGATATTTTCATCCAGCATAATTGGGATACTGTCAGGGATAGCATCTACAGCAAAACTGCACAGGATGTGGAACGCGCGCTGGCAGCCGGCCGGCGTACGCTGGAAGATTTTAAGGCCCTTATATCCCCTGCCGCGCTGCCGTACCTGGAACAAATGGCGCAGCTAAGCCACCGCCTTACGCGGCAGCGCTTTGGTAATACCATGCAGCTGTATATTCCGCTGTACTTATCCAACGAATGCCAGAACATTTGCACCTACTGTGGTTTTAGCCTGGATAATAAGATCCGGCGTAAAACCCTGCATGCAGCAGAGATCATGCAGGAAGTGGAGGTTATTAAAGCCATGGGGTATAAGCATGTGCTATTGGTTACCGGAGAGGCCTGGCAAACCGTAGGTGTGGATTATTTTAAAGAAGCCCTTCAGCTTATAGGCCCGCATTTTTCCCATATCAGCATGGAGGTTCAGCCTATGGATGAGGAAGATTACGCCGCACTCATCCCCCTGGGCCTGCAAAGTGTGCTGGTGTACCAGGAAACCTATCATGAGGCGGATTATAAGCTGCATCATCCCAAAGGCCGTAAGTCCAACTTCGACTACCGGCTGGAAACCCCCGACCGCCTGGGCCGCGCAGGCATTCATAAAATGGGATTAGGGGTGCTCATCGGGCTGGAAGACTGGCGTACAGATAGTTTTTTTACGGCCCTGCACCTGCAATACCTGGAAAGAACCTACTGGCAAACCCGCTACAGCATTTCTTTTCCGCGGCTGCGCCCCTGCGCCGGCGGGCTGCCGCCTAAGGTGGAAATGAAAGACCGGGAGCTGGTACAGCTTATCTGCGCTTACCGCCTGCTGGATCCGGATGTGGAGCTAAGCCTCTCTACCCGCGAATCAGAGCAGTTCCGCAACCATGTAATAAAGCTGGGTATCACTACCATGAGCGCCGGTTCTAAAACCAATCCCGGCGGCTATGCCGCGGATCTTCAATCATTGGAGCAGTTTGAAATATCGGATGAGCGCAGCCCGCAGGCCATTGCGCAAATGCTGCAATCGCAGGGTTATGAGCCGGTATGGAAAGACTGGGACGGGAGCCTGGCAGTTAGCAGCTAGCAATTAGCGATTAGCTGTTAGCAGTTAGTAGGAATGACAGTAACTAAGGAAATGTTATACAGCTTCTGACATTCCTGGATAATCAATCGGCTCGCATGGCTGCTAACAGCTAAGTGCCAACAGCTAACCGCAAAAAAAATTACCCTCCGCCCGGGAAAGCGAAGGGTATTGTGAAAACCTAAAATCCATTAATCATTAAACATATAAGATATCGCTTATGAAAATAAGCAGCTACGTAACATATGAGGTCAAATGTAAGTTGCTCAAAATGAACAACCTATAAACCCGTTAAGTTTGAACAAAATGAACAGGCACCTATGTTACTGCACAATTATATTTTATAAGCCATCCTTCAAAACAAACAGGCAGGCGGTTAGCCTACTTTCTCCATATCACGGTATGTTTTAATAGTGTCATGTGAGCTTTTAAGCGCACCTTTCTGGTTAGCGATCAGCTCCCTTATGCTATAAGGCATCGGGTCGTCTGAACGCAATGCTTCATCATATGCACGTTGTGCGGCATCTTCTCCGTATTCACAGCTGGCCAATACAGCATGGCGGTCGTTGCCGGTAAAAGTTGCTTTTACATCCATCCAGGCACGATATATCTTACCGGAAACAGTGGTACCGGTTTCCACATCAGCTCCCATCCGGGCCAGCTCCTGGTTCAGCTGGGATACATAAGTGCGGCTTTCGTCTATCATTCGTTGAAACAGGGCTTTCAGGTCGGGGTCGTCTGTTTTGTCGCTTGCTTTGAGGTATCCTTCTATACGGTCGTTGTTGATCTGTACGAGATCGCTGAGGACTTCTGATAATTTTTCGTTCTGTTGCATGGCATTATGTTTTGATGTTTGTAATATGATCATTTACCGCGGCGCGGTAAGGCGTTAACATGTGATAGGTTACTATACATCTCCTGATTATTAATTCAAAAATGCGACCAGTTGGGCCGCTGCGTCTATGAGGCACCCCGGCACCGCGGGTTTCAGCCGTTTCCCTGACGTATTTTTTTCACGCATGGGGGAATCCGTTCTACAATACAATGCCTAATTGCGGCAGTTTTAGCAGTAATTATTATGGCTTACAATGGTACAATGAATTGGCACAGATTTTTAACTACAAGAGTTAACCAAACATTATTCATATGAGAAGCATATTGTATCTAATAGCCCTTATTCTTATCATAGGATGGGTGTTAGGCTTTTTCGTTTATTCAGCCGGTGCGCTGATTCATGCATTGTTGGTTTTAGCTATTATAGCAATCCTCTTAAGCATTATCAGAGGGAGAGCTCCTGTAGAATAAATTTACCGACAACTTAAAGCCGTACAGCAAATAATTAAATGAATAATTAATAACCGGTGGCCGTAACCACTTTGTTATTGATTATTCATTTTTTTGTTTGTGAAGATGAATATACCGTCAATGGCTATACGGCATTAGATTATCGGCGGCTCATCGCTGATCGGGGCGGTTGCAGGCCGGGTTAAAAACGTGGTAACCGCTGCTGTCTTCCGTTACCTGCAGCCGGTTTAATATAGCCATTGTTTCAAGAATGTGAGGCAGGGAATCGCGCTTGCTGATCTGTCCTGTAAAGGAATAATTCTTCAGCTGCTTTTCGGAGTAGTTAATAGAAGCGTGGTACACGGCTTCAAAGCGGCTCATCACTTCTGTTAAGGGCACGTTAGTGAACAGGAGCTCTTCGCCGTTTTCCATGATGTTGCCTTTTATTGGTCCGGCCAGGGTACTGTCTGCAATACGCTCATAGTTATACACCATTAACGAATGCTGACTTTTATTAAAAGCACATTCCTGGCCGCGTGTCAGGTACACCAATTTCTTATCAGCTTGAGCTCCTGTAGGTCTTACCATTACTTTTCCCGTGAGTAAACGGATCTTCACGGTTTTGCTCCGGTCATACGCTTTAATGCGAAAAGACGTACCCAGGGCGGTTGTTGCTACATGTTCAGAATATACAGTAAATGGTCGTCCCTCTTGTTTGATCACGGTAAATGTGGCGGCTCCTTTCAGGTACAGCGCCCGTTGGTCCGGTGTAAAACCCGGGCGCCATTGCAGGGTGCTTTGCCCTTCCAGCAGGGCTACCGATCCATCCGGCAAAACAATGTGCTGATGGGTATTGCCGGCGTTTGTTACGATGGTATCCCTTACTGGTATCTTACCGTTTTGTGCAATGACTGTTGCCGGCTGTAAGGGTTTATGCTGGTATAACCACACCATAAAACCGGTACCCAGTAACAGCACTATTGCGGCAGCAGCCAGGGTGCGGTAGCGGTGCGCCCGCATTTCCCTCATCTCCCGGCGGATGGTTTGCAGCATTTGTTCCGTATGAACGGGGTGCAGGTATTCGCCTGCTTCAAAAGCTTCCCAATCCTGTTCCGGCAGCAGCGCTGCCAGCTCTTCCGGGTTATTTTGCAAATAATCACTCACCGCGGCGGCTTCTTCGGCTGTACATTGGTTCTTTAAAAATTGCTCTATTAAAGCGCGGTTTATCATTATCTGCTAAAATATAGGTCTGCTATAGTATACTACGCAGCAAAAGAGGCTTGCACCCACGGAGAAAGAAAAAATATTGTGCTTTTTATTTGGCATCCAGGTTGTCAATTGTCCTTCACCGGAATAAATAACGGCAAAATATCAGGGGTCGGTGAGTGAAAATGAGCGTGTACTACTGGAAAGCATCTGCAAAAAAGATCAGCAGCACCATGGCTTCCCTGATCTGTTTAATGGCGCGGTTCACCTGGTTCTCGACGGTTTTCAGGGAAATGGAAAGGCGGAGGGCTATTTCCCGGTTGGTGAGCCCCTGAATGCGGTACCCCAAGATCTTTTTTCTTTCCGGCGGCAGGACAGCCATGGCGCGGTGCACCTGGTCAAGGGTTTCACGCTCCTGTAAGTGGCGGGAGGGATCCGCTACTTCGGGCAGCTGTTGAACATCAACCAGCACGGTACGTTCCTGCGCTTTACGGCGCAGTACATCTATCAGGGTTGTGCTGGCTATGCGGAACAGCTGTTGGGATAAGGGCAGGGTTTCATCCAGGTGGCTGCGGTAACGCCACAGCTTAATGAAGGTCAGCTGCACCAGCTCTTCGGCTACATCAGCAGCCGCTGTGCGTTTCAGGAAATAGTAATACAGCTTTTCATGAAATTGCTGATATACTTCCTCAAAAACAGCTATGGATCCTGCTTTTATGGCAACTATTCTCTCCAACGTGTAGTGTTAATGTAGTGACGCCTAAACTAACACTAGATACGGAATTTTTTTTCAATTACGAATTATTCAATTACGAATTACGCTGAATGCATAATGCAAAACGCTGAACGCAGTCCCTGTATGCCGGGTGTACCTCATACATTGCATGTAGCATTCAGCGTTCTGCGTTAAGCGTTAAGCATTCTTCAGGCTGGCAATGTCTATTACAAACCGGTACTTCACTTGTCCTTTCAGCAGCTTTTCATACGCTTCGTTAATATCCTGTATGTTGATCATCTCTACATCGGAAACTATATTATGCTCGGCGCAGTAGTCCAGCATTTCCTGTGTTTCCTTAATGCCGCCTATGCAGGAGCCGCCCAGGCTAACACGGTTCATCAGCAGGCTAAAAGCCGGTATAGAAGCTGGTTCCGGTGGCGCGCCTACACAAATATGCACTCCATTGGTTTTCAGCAGGCGCAGAAATGCGGGGATGTCATGCGGGGCAGATACCGTATCCAGTATAAAGTCAAAGCTGCCCTGCAGGCTTTTCATTACTGCCGGGTCAGTGGTAAGCGCAAAGTGATGCGCACCCAGGCGTTGGGCATCCGCCTGTTTGGAGGGTGAGGTGCTTAACAAAGTTACCTCTGCGCCAAAAGATGCGGCAAACTTTACACCCATATGGCCCAGGCCACCCAAACCTAAAATAGCTACTTTATGCCCGGGGCCTATTTTCCAGTGCCGCAGCGGCGAGTAAGTGGTAATGCCCGCACACAGCAAAGGCGCCACGCCTTCCAGCGGCAGCTTGGGCGATACCTTCAGCGTATATTTTTCATCCACTACTATCTGCGTGGAGTAACCGCCGTAAGTAGGGGTTTTACCATCGCGCTCATAGGCATTATAAGTACCGGTCATACCTTCCAGGCAGTATTGCTCAATACCGGCTTTACAGTTTTCGCATTCCCGGCAGGAATCTACAAAACATCCAATACCCGCCAGGTCGCCTACCTGGAATCCTTTAACATGATCGCCCACCTTTGTTACACGGCCTACAATTTCATGGCCGGGCACCATGGGGTAAATGGCATTCTGCCACTCATTGCGTACCTGGTGCAGGTCGGAGTGGCAAACGCCGCAATACAGGATCTCTATTTGTACATCATGCGGGCCGGGCTCCCTGCGTTGCAGGCTAAATGGGCCTAATGGCTCCGTTGCGCTGGGCGCTGCATAAGCTTTTGTGTTCGTACTCATCAGATTTGCATTTAAGTGGTTAGAGAGGTGTGCGTACAAATTTATACTATAAAGTATAATAGTACAGGCAGGGGGCCTGCTCTTTAATAAATTAGTAAGCTCAGGGGCCCTTTGCTTTATACTTTCTTCCTTCCGCTTATCTTCGTATCTTTACACCCTCACTGCACGTAGTCATACCCTCTCTTTCAATTCCCCTATTTACATTATTCACTTTTAATCCATAAACATTTATGGCAGCAAACGTATCGTGCAAAGCGCATTGCTTTGTATTTACAGGTGGTCCCGGCGCGGGTAAAACCACCGTATTGGATCTATTGGCGCAACAGGGTTTCCCGGTAATACCGGAAGTGGCCCGGGAAATCATCCGGCAGCAAATGGCTACCGGCGGCAGCGCAGTACCCTGGCTGGATAATGCGCAGTATACCCATTTAATGCAGGTACAGTCTGTAGCGGCATGGGAGGCAGCGCCCTCACCTGAAGCAGGCCCCTGCTTTTTTGACCGCGGCATACCGGATGTAATGGGTCATATGCAGTTAAATCATTTACCGCTGAATGCCACTTTACAAACAGCTGCGCAGCAATACCGCTACAATCCGCAGGTGTTTATATTTCCGCCCTGGGAAGAGATCTACTGTACAGATACGGAAAGAAAACAAACTTATGCGGATGCTGTGCAAACCTATAAGGTCATTTACGCTATTTACCAATCCTATGGTTATACCTTGCAGGTAGTGCCCATTGGGCCGGTGCAGCAGCGGCTGGCCTTTATCCTGGATCATATTTCAAAATAAAAATCCGTTACTTTTATAAGGTTCATTTAGTGATGTGTTATGGAAACAACTGATCTTGAAAATATGGCCTCCCTCATAGGAGAGCCGGTGCGGGCGCGTATGTTATGGTCCCTGCTGGATGGGCGGGCGTATACGGCTACTGAGCTGTCATTGTTTGCAGATACTTCTCCACAAAATGCCAGCATGCACCTGAGCAAGCTGGTACAGGCCGATCTGCTGAAGGTAAGCGCCCAGGGCCGCCACCGTTACTACAGCTTTGCACGCGATGAAGTAGCCTATGCCATAGAAGCCCTGGCCAACCTGGTGCCTCCGCAAAACACTAAGAAACAAAAGGCGCCGGAAAAAGCATCTCCCATTAAACACTGCCGCACCTGTTATGATCACCTGGCAGGCAAAGCCGGGGTAATGATCACAGATAGCCTGCTGGCTAAACAATATTTACAGGAAAAAGATAACACCTATACCGTAAGTCCCGCAGGCCAGGCCTGGTTTGCCGCCCTGCAAATAGATATTACCTCTTTACAGAAAAAACGCCGGGTGCTGGCCCGTCCCTGCCTGGATTGGAGTGAGCGGCGCTATCACCTGGCAGGCACCCTGGGTGCGGCTTTGCTGAGTAAAATGCTGGAAGCGGACTGGGTACGCAGCACACAACATTCAAGGGCTATTGTAATTACGGGAACGGGGCAACGAAGTATGTACGAGCTGTTAGGGGTAACACTATAAAAATGTAAAATCATAAACCGACGAAGTAGAGCCCATTGAAAAGACTTTATGAACGAGATAAATAAAAAAGTTGAGTGCAGCTTATAAACCACACCCAACTTTTACTTTTTACTTTTTGCTTTTTTACTTTTTTACACCGCATCCGAAAGCGAAGTAAACGTAAAGTCCCGCAGCTTCATAGGCGGTATCAGGTAGCTTCTATAAGATTCAACGCTGATGGTCCTTTCCGGCTTACCTAGTGCTTCCACATTATTCAGCATAATCACCGGGCTTTCATTAAAACGGAAATTCTTGATAGGGTGTTTTATCACACCATTCTCTATATAAAAAGTACCGTCGCGGGTAAGGCCCGTTAATAGCAGGGTTTGCGGATCAACCATGCGAATGTACCACAGGCGCGATACCAGGATGCCGCGCTCCGTGCTTTTGATCAGCTCATCCAGCGAGGCGGTGCCGCCTTCCATAATAATATTGCTGGGGCCTGGTACGGGTTTCACCCCTTTCTTTTGCGCCCAGAAACGGGAGTACTCCAGGTTCTTTACCACGCCTTTTTCAATCCAGTTTATTTTCTCCTGCGGCTGCCCGTCGCTGTTCCAGGTAGCAGCCGGCAGCTCGGGGTGAAAGGGATCGGAGTAGATGGTTACTTTTTCATCCATCAGCTGTTCGCCTATCCGGTTGCCGCCACCGGGCTTGCTCATAAAGCTGCGGCCTTCATCGGCATTGCGGGCATCCAGTCCGCGGAACATATTTTCCATCATATACGCAGCCGCTACCGGCTCCAGTATCACGGTATATTTACCCGGCTCTATGGCTTTGGCATTGGCAGAGCCATTGGCCTTGGAGGCCGCTATCTGTGTGGCGGTAAAGGTATCCAGCTTGCTTACATCATTGTAGCCACGGGCAGCGTAGCCAGATCCGGTGCCTGCCTGGTTACGGGTAGTAATGCTGAAAATAATATCCGTATCTGTGTTATAGGCAAATAACCCCTTTGAGTTCATCAGCGCATCAAAGCTGGTAGTATTTTCCAGAAAGCCGGCTGCTTCCAGCTTGGCATCTTTGGATACCTGTATGCTTTTAGCTACTGCTGCTGCGCGCGTATCGGGCGTGATGGCCGCCGTTGCAGGTACATAGGTGATACTATCCTTAAAGGTTTGCGGTCCCTGTAAGGGCATGTACTCCGGATCTTCAGGAGCCAGCTGGGCCAGCTCTTCCGCACGGCGTACCGCTTTTTCCAGGGATGCATCATCAAATTCATTGATAGTAGTGCGGCCTGTTCTCTTACCAAAAGTAGAGTTAATGGTAAGCGTAATAGTGCTTATATCACCTGCGGTGGATACGGCATTACGGGCGTAGCGGATGTTACCGCCTTCGCGGCCGTTGAGGCTTACCTCACATTCATCTGCTTTGGAAAAGGCCAGCACCTTTTTCAGCAGCGCCTGTGCTTCGTCTTGTTTTAATATAGCCATAAAAGATTGATCAGATTTTACGTGCAGTGTTAATAACATTTACTCCATTAAAGCGGGTGGTAGAGCTGCCGTGCGATACTGCATTGGACTGCCCCGGCTGGCCCTTGCCATCGTTAAATGCGCCGCCTAAACGGTAGTCGCTTTTATCGGCAATGGCGGTGCAGGAATTCCAGAACTCCTGCGTATTGGCCTGGTAGGCTACATCTTTCAGCATGCCGGCTATTTTCCCGTCTTTTATCTCGTAAAAAAGCTGCCCGCCAAACTGGAAGTTGTAACGCTGCTGGTCAATGGAAAAAGAGCCATCGCCAACAATGTAAATGCCCTTCTCCACATTCTTGATCATATCATCCACGCTTAAGGGGCTGGTACCGGGTTTCAACGATACGTTGGGCATGCGCTGGAACTGTACGTCCTCCCAGCTTTGCGCATAACAGCAACCCTGCGATTCTTTGAGGCCAATAATATGCGCCTGGTCGCGGATGGCCTGGTAATTCACCAGCACGCCGTCTTTGATCAGGTCCCACTCTTTGCATTTCACGCCTTCATCATCATAACCAACAGCGCCCAGGGAACCCGGCTGCAGCTTATCTGCCACAATATTTACCAGCTTACTGCCAAACTGGAAGTTTTTGGATTTCCATTTATCCAGCGTAAGGAAGCTGGTGCCGGCATAGTTGGCTTCATAGCCCAGCACACGGTCCAGCTCTGTGGGGTGGGCCACCGATTCATGAATGGTAAGCCACAGGTGAGAGGGATCCAGCACCAGGTCGTACTTACCCGGTTCTACGGTCTTCGCTTTTATTTTCTGCGCTACATCGGCTGTAGCATTTTTAACATCTTCCAGTATATCGTAGCGGTCTTTGTACCGGGTTACCACACCGCTCACCTTATTGTTGCCCGTAGCATTCAGGTACTCATAACCCATACCTACCGGTGAGCTCAGGGAGCGGCGGGTCTGGAACTTGCCGGTGGCCTTATCTATCTGCGTAACGTTAAAGAAAGGGTAAATACGGTGTATGTCCTGGTCAATGTACGAACCATCTGTAGAGGCAAAATACTTTTGTTCATTCACGGCCATAATAGCGGAGTTCACAAAGCTAGCGCCGCCCTGCAGGGCAATGTCATTTACTTTTAACAGCAGGTCTACCTTATCTTTTACCGGTATTTCAAACGCGTTCTTTTCAATGGGCGTTTTCCAGCTTACATCCCCAAAACCTTTCTGCGGGGCCAGCTGCACCGGTTCCGTAGTAATTTTGGCGTTAGCTTTAGCTACGGCCACAGCTCTTTCCGCGGTTTTAATAATGTCTTCCTTGGTAACTACATTGGAGGCTGCAAAACCCCAGCTGCCATTGGCAATAACGCGAATGCCTACCCCAAAAGATTCTGTGTTGGAAATACCCTGCACGCGTTTTTCGCGGGTAGTAATAAACTGGTTCAGGTAGCGGCCTATGCGTACATCCGCATAGGTAGCGCCTTTGGCGCGGGCGGCGGTTAAAGCCACATCCGATAACGTTTTTTTCATGCCCACATCCATACCCTCCAGCAAAGCCTGGGCAGGATCAATGGCATTACCGGCCAGTAACGAGCTGGGGATCATAAGGGCCCCAAAGCCCATTGCCGAAAGCTGGAGAAAATCTTTTCTGTTCAAGGCGTAGCCCTCCTTAGGTTTTAATTACGAATGCAGAGTGACAGGTGGCTCACTTAATTCGTATACAGATGAAAAATGCGGTTTAGAATTGGTTTTTGTTCCTGTTAGATCTGGTTGTTCCCTGATCACGGTTTCCACTGCATGAAAGTTAGAACATTCTGTAAACTATTTTATGCCGTTAGACCATTTTTTCTTCCACCCATAAAAATGTAAGGGCTAACAGCAATACTATTACGATGTATATTTTAGGCAGTGTGGATGCATCAGCACTGGTTATTGTTGCACTGTCCTGGCGCTGTTCCCGCGCAGCAATGGACTGCCAGGCTTTTTCATCAAAAGCGTACCAATGGCAGGTATCACCGGTAGCGGCTACGGCCGTTTGCCAGCCGGCCTGCGTGGGCCAGCAGGTACCCTGCCATTGAAAAGGCAATACGGCATCCTGCGCCAGGCTTAGCCGGGCTCCGTTTACGGTGGCCATGGGCTGCGGCGTGCTGGTTTCCAGCCGCAATGTTACCGGCATACGCACTGTGGGCAATGCTGTTCCAATAAACCACTGTGCGGTTTCGGACCTTGTACGCGCTGCTTTTTGTAATAATAACGACCACAGGTTTTGATAGCTTTCCCTGTTACCTGCTAACAGCCAGCTATAAGTAGTATGCAGTGTAGTATTCACCAGCTTACCGCTGCCATACAGGCTGCTGCCGGCAAGCATATGCTGCTGTGCATCGGTTACCAGCGCCTGCGTACCGGGTGTAGCGGTAATGTACAGCGGCGCTTCCATATGCAACATAGCAGTAGTACCGGTTAATTGCAATGTTACCGGGCGCTCGCTTTTATCTGCTGCAGCCGTAAGGGGAAAAGGCTGGTTATAAAAATTGCGTACCGCGCCACTGTCTGTTTTAACCAGCAGGCCCAGGCCTTTGTCTGCCACCCCGGTGCGGATGGCTGCCAGCTCCCGGGCATTCAGCGCAGCTAATGCAGCTGCATCTGCCACCAATACATCAAAGGCATTCAGCAGCGCAGGTGTAAGCTGTTCCAGTGGAAAGCGGGTAGTATCCAGGTAGGTATAGCTGTATTTATTTTTGCTGATGGTTGTGCGTGCAGCTACCATATAACCATTTTGCGATAGCCAGCCGGCCAGGAACCTATATTCAAAATCCGGCGCAGCAGCAAGCAGCAATACCTTCAGGGGCTTTACCGGTAATACTTCCAGCGGGATCGTCTCTTTTTCAAGCGTATCTTTTGCTACCGCTGTTAAGCTATACAAGGCCCGGCCTTCGTGTTTGGGCCGGGTGTTAAAAGCAAAAGCTCCCTGCTGCTGCGCAGGAATAGTAACAGAATCCAACCGTTCATTAAAACCGCTGAGTAATAGCTTAACAGGATGGGCACCTTTGTTATTAAAAAGGCCCTGCACCTGTAACGTGCTGCCGGCGCTTATTTGCCGGGGCCAGTAAATAGCCGTGATACCGCCAGGCGTATCTATGGGTTTCATCACTGTTTTAGCAGGCCTTAACTGCCGCCCCCTGGCAATGGGCAATATTAAAAATGCCAGGCTTACCACGGCCAACAATGAGGCCAGCAATCGCGCTGCCAGCCGTTTGCGGTTAGGCCGCAGCCACTCCTTCCGGCACAGGAATACCAGCAGTAATAAACATATTATGAGTACTATGTAATGCGGCAGCATCATTTCTCTTGCAGGTTCATAAAATATTGTTGTGATAAGCTGATGTTGGCGGTGGCATTACCAGTCTGCGGCAGGCGCACAGGTGGCGGCAGTAAATTATACAGGGCCTGTTCTGCGATGGCAACAGCCGCCGGCGGTACATTCTGCTGTTGTTCCAGCGCAGCCAGTATTTGCCGTATGGCCTGCAATGCGGGCAGGTAGCGGGCCGGGGCCGTAGCTGTTTCAGTAGCCAGCTGCCGGGCCGCCTGTTGTAACACCTGCAGGGAAACCGCGTCCGGCAAATGGCTGCTGCTTTTCAACGTTTCCAGTATGGCCAGGGCATAGGCCATTCTATCGGTAGCCGTGGGCGCTGCCTGCTGCTGCCGCAGGGGAAAAATGATCTTATCCAATTCGCCTGTTAACCGCTTTTCAGGTTTTAAAGGCGCCGTTCTTACACTGGTCTTTGCTACATATGCCCTGGACTTTTGCTGCAGATCTTTCAGCAGGCGCAGGGCTTTATATTCATAGGGCAGGGCGGCCTGCGGTTGATAGGTGCGCAGCTCCCGCTCTGCATTCCACATTTCCGTGAGCGTGGCTTTTAGCTGGCTTTTAGTAGCGGGATCAAAGAAGGTGGCATCTTCTGCAATGTCGTGCTTATGGGAAAACTGATCTATGATCTTTTCCGCATTGTTGAAATCCTTTGCGTCATTAGGTGCCGCGTGGTCATGATCATGCTCTTCTTCCAGGCGGTCATCGCCAATATTATTTTCAGTTTCTTCACCCAGGAATTTGCCATAGCGCAGGCGCAGCAGGCGCTGGTCTATGCCCAGGTCATTGCTGCGGCGCTGAAATGTTTTTTCCGCCAGGGTATCTTTATCACGGATCAGCTGTTCTGTTTCAATAATGATCTGGCGCTGGCTGCGGAAGTATTCCGGCTTCAGGTTCATGCTGTTGGCCATGCCTTCTATGTTCATGAGCTGCGCAGTATCCGGCAATACCACCATATACATGCCGGAGCGGGCAGCCTGCCGGTGATTATCCTGTGCCTGTATGTAAAAGTATAATTCACTGCCGGGTTGCATGCCCAGCGCAGCCAGGTCAATAATTTTTTCCAGCGTGTATTGCGTAACAGCACCGCTAAAGCTTTCACTAAAGCTGATGGGTTGCTCCTTAAACTTTACCGCTTCCCCGCTGCCGCTGGCTACCGTGGCTTGTATGTGCGCATTGCTGATGCCATAATCATCCGTTACACTCACTTTAAGGGCTATACGCGTTGGCATGCCATAGTCAATAATGGTGTAGGCCCTGGGTGTTAGTATATTGATCACCGGAGCCTGGTCTTTAATAATGGCTATTTTATACAGCTCTGATAGCTTGCCATCTACCTGTACCTGGTAAAACCCTGCGCGGGTGGCCGCAGCACGGCCGGTCCATTGGGTATGTGCTGTATTAGCCGGTTGCAGGGCAATCCAGGCAGTATCATTTAATACCAGCTGTAAAGCGGTCACTGGCTTGCTGGTGCTGATCTCCCATAACAGCTGTGCACCTTCTTCTGCTTCCAGGTTAAACTGCTGCTGTTGCCGTTTGGTTTTATGTGTATAGGCCGGCGGTTGAATACTGATGTTTACATCGCTTATTTCCGGTAATATGTTCTCTTTAACTACGGCTGGTTTTTTCGGTGTTTCGTTTTCCTCTACGGCCCGTTTAGTTTCCGCGTGTACCCACCAGCCAATGGCGGCACTTACAGTCATCACTAAAATAAAAGCCAGCGCGCATATACGCAATTGCTTTTTCAGCGGCTGCGGGGTAGGTATGGCATCCAGCGCCTGTGCGATTTTTTGCGCCTGCAGCTGTTCCAGGAATGTAAGCTGCTCATAGGGCTTTAATAACAAGCCGCTGCTTTCCTCCATTTCCGGGTAAGTGATGTTAAAGTAGCGGATCACATCGGCTTCAGTAACTTTCCAGGAATATTGCGGCAGCAGCAGCGCAGCCAGGCACATAATGGTAATAGGAATAGCCCACCACCAGGCGCCATGCATCATATACACCAGCGTAGTGAACACCACTGCCATGGTAAGGCCGGCCAGCCCCCGGCTTAGCAACGTGTACATTTGCCAGCGTTGCCGTAAAACATGGAACCGGTGCAGGTAACGTACATCAGCCATGGGCAGGATTTTTTTGTGTTCGCAATACCCATAACCGTTCTGCCAGGAATAATATTACAATCGCTATCCAGCAAACAGAGCTCAGGTCTTTGGTAACCGGTGTTATTCCTGCAGGTTTTATAACCGCCTGCTGATCTGTGTCCGGCGCTAATTGCTGCAAGGCAATAGCCCGTTTATCCTTAGCCGTTATACTATCCGGGAATAATAAAGGCAATAGCAAAGCAGGGAAAGCCGGGCTCCAGGGCAGCTCATTCCATGCCGGATCCAACCGGCTGGAAAAGTGATAAATGCTGGTTGTCGCCCGCTTTTCCAGGCGCAGCACTCCATGGCCGGTACCATCGCGCCATAAAGCAGCAGCTGTATCCTGCGCAGCAATGCTTTTATATAAGGCTATTGGCGGCATATTCTCTGTTAGCAGCCAGGAAGCAGTATTTACAACTTTACCACTATCATACCGCCATATGTTATGCGCGTTTACGTTTGCCGGCAGCGGTTTGGCGGATAACCAGAACAGCCAGTCCGCAGCAGAGGGTAAAGCGGTTGTTTCATGCAATACTGCTATCTGCATTTTCCGCCGGGTAAACTGCTGTATAGCCTTTAATGCGGCTTGCAGGTAACGCGCATCCTGTACATAAGCATCTGCAAAAATAACCAGGCGGCTGGTGGCGGTATCTGCCGGTAATGTGCCGGTATTTTCTTCATACGCATAAGAAGTGCCGCCCGGGTTACTGCTCACTTGCCTTACACGGATAGTACCATCAGCTGTTGCATAAGCGCCAGCAGGCCAGGCAGCTGTTGAATCTTTTGGTGTATATGCATACCAGTGAATGCCCGTATCTATTACCGGGCGCAGGCCCTCAAAACGGTGCAGGTAATTGGGAGTGAACAGGTACACCGCACGCTGGTTAGCACGTTGCTGCTGCAGCGCCCTTACCAGCTCCCAGTATGATGTTGTATCTGCAAGCGTATCCCCTCTTTCCTCCAAAGCAGCAGGAAGCCGCGCTTCCCGGAAACCTGGCTGTAAATAATGAAAAGTATAACCTGCCTGTAACAAAGAATCTATAAGCGGCTGAAACTGTTGGTAGGTTTCATTTATATGGGATGGCTCCATTAATATCCAACCCTTTTCTTTATTAACCGGCTGTTGCTGCCATACCGGTTTTGAGAGCAGCAGCGCCAGGAGTATAATCAGGAAACAACGCAGCAATAATAGGAACCAATCCGTAAGCTTTACCCGGCGGGATTGTTGCCGGCTGTTCTCCTGCATCAACGTTACACTGCCTACCAGTAAGGTTTTGCCCGGGCTCATATTCCACAAATGGATCAGCACCGGTATAATAATACCGGCCATTGCATAAAGCCATATGGGTTGTAGTAGCTGCAACAAAACTTATGTCAATGATTTTTGCCGTTGGTTCAGGAAATCACGTAATGCTTTATCCAAAGGTTGATCCATGCTTATTAAACGGTAAAAGATCTGCTGCTCCAAGAGCTGCATACGCGTAGCGGCCAGGTACTGCTGCAGCTTTTCCGTGTAAGCTTTCTTCATTTCTGCACTGTTAATGCTTACCGTTTTGCCGGTTTCCAGGTCCTGCAAGGTAGTATAACCGGCAAAGTCCAGGTCCAGCTCATTTTTACCCATCAGGTGAAAGACGATCAGCTCATGCTGCAGCGCCGCTAAGGAGCCCAGCAGGCCGGAGATCTCCCCCTGCTGTTGGTACATATCGGTAATAAAGATCAGCAGCTCCTTCCTGCGCTCGCCGGTAAACAGCTGTTTATATTGCACAGGCTCTGTGAACTTGCCGGCCGCCTGGATATTTTCCAGCTGGTAAAATATGCGCGATAAATGCTGCGGATCTTTCCGCGATGGCAGGGAAAACAGCTGCCCATCCTGGAAGATATACAACCCAATGGCATCGCCCTGCATATAGGCCAGGTAAGCCAGCGCAGCGGCCAGGCAGCGGGCATAATCCATTTTAGACAGTGGCCCATCCCGGTGGTTCATAGAGTTACTGGCATCTATGAGAATGCGTACAGAAATGCTGGTTTCCATTTCCGATTCGCGGATATAATAGCGGTCAGAGCGGGCATACATTTTCCAGTCCAGCCAGCGCAGGTCATCACCGGGCTGGTAGCTGCGGTACTGGCTAAATTCTAAACCGGCACCCTTTACCTGGCTGCGGTTCAGGCCTGCCATAAAACCGTCAATAACCGTCCGCGCTACTAAAGACAGGTCTTTAATAGCGGAGAGTGTGGCTGGATCTAGTAACGGTCGGCTCATGAAAAAATGATAATATGAAGATTGAAGTATGAAAATCCTGCAGAAACAGTGTGCTGCTGCAGGCAGGTTTTAACCTTTTATTTTTCGCCCTTCACTAATACTGTATTTGATCTTTTAATGGTTTTCAACAGCTCCGCTGTTACATGGTCAGCGGTAATATGTTCTGCTTCTGCTTTGAAGTTCATCAGCACGCGATGCCGTAATACCGGGTAAGCCATGGCCTGCAGATCCTCCATTACCACCGCATAGCGGCCTTTGAACAGCGCCCTTGCCTTGGCCGTCAATATTAATGCCTGCCCGGCCCTTGGCCCGGCGCCCCAGCGCACCCATTCCTTTACATAGGGTACAGTGCTGGTATCCGGACGGGTAGCGCGTATAAGGTCTGCCACGTACTGCACCAGGTCCTCATTAATGCTTACCTCCCGCACCAGCTGCTGTAACTGTTGTATTTCAGCAGCAGCCAGTACAGGCGTTACCGTTACCTTTTTGCTGCCGGTGGTTGCGTTTAAAATGGCGGTTTCTTCTTCGGCGGTCGGGTAGCCGATCTTTATATATAAAAGGAACCGGTCCAGCTGAGCCTCCGGTAACGGGTAAGTACCGGCCTGCTCAATCGGGTTCTGGGTGGCGAGTATGAAAAAGGGGCGGTCCAGCGAATAGGTTTGCCCGCCGTAGGTGATCTCAAACTCCTGCATAGCCTCCAGCAGGGCGGATTGTGTTTTAGGCGGCGTACGGTTAATCTCATCTGCGAGGATAATATTGGCAAACAAAGGCCCCCGGTTGAACTTAAAGAACCGCTTGCCGGTGGCATGGTCCTCCTCCAGTATTTCCGTACCAATAATATCCGTGGGCATCAGGTCCGGGGTAAATTGTATCCGGCGGAAAGCCAGGTCCAGCGCCTGCGACAACGTTCTTACCATCAGGGTTTTAGCCAGGCCCGGCACCCCTTCCAGCAAGCAATGCCCGCCGGCCAGCAATGCCACCAGGATCTCTTCTACAATGGCATCCTGCCCAATAATGATCTTCTGGATCTCCTGTTTCAGTTGTGCCAGCTGCTGTTGTAACTGCTGCACGGTATGCGCTGTAATATCCGACATGGCCCGCTTGTTATGATGAATGATTGCTTAAATTACGAATTATCAATTACGAAATGCGAATTAGCATGCAACGATTGAAGACCGGGGAATGATAATTACGAATTGGCAATTACCCATTACGAATGGCGCTTAACGAACAAGCCAGGCCCTTGTTGCTAATAAGAGCAATTGGCAATCACTAAGTTTCCCGCTAATAAACATTTCATTCCTGATGTACTTAATTCGTAATTTTAACAGGCAAGGTTCCGGCCAACGAAACATTTCAATGGCATTCATATTCCCGTTTGGGGCAGGTCATAAATAATCCGTAATTAAAATTGGCAATTCATAACTCATCAAAATTCACTTTCACCCGCCTGCGCTACCGTTCCGGCGACTGGGACACCGACCAACGCATGCCCGCGAACCTGTTAAACTCTCTCATAGAATATACCACCGTACCGGTACACCTGCAGGAAAAAGTAATTGACCTTAGCAGTAATGAGCTGTTTAACGCACCTTTTTGCTACCTGAGCGGCCACAAGCTGGTACAGTTTGATGCGCAGGAAAGCGCCTTTTTCAAAAAGTACGTACAGAACGGCGGATTCATTTTTGTAGACGATTGCAACCATGATATTGACGGGCTATTCGCCAAATCTTTTGAAACGCAGATGAGCAGCCTATTTGGGCCCGAAGCTTTACGCAAGATCCCATCTACCCACGATATTTACCGCTCTTTTTTCCAGTTCGAGAAAGGCCCGCCAACCACTTCTTTTGAGCTAAATGGCTGGGGCGATGACCTGGTGCATGATTACCTGAAAGCCATTGAGATCAACGGGCGTATAGCCGTGCTGTATAGTAATAAGGATTATGGCTGTGAGTGGGATTACGATTTCCGGAACAAACGTTTCCTGGCAGAGGATAATACCAAATTCGGGGTGAATATTATTATGTATGCAATGGGGGCGTGAATAGTTGGCGGTTAGCAGTTGGCAGTCAGTAATATAAGCACATCAAGTCATTTTCCATCTCCTTGTTCCTCAGTTAGAACATACAATCTCCATAAAAAAATTAGCAGTGTGCCATTAGCAACCGAAGTATCTCCTCCTAACTGCCAACTGCACACTGCCAACTGTCAACTATTACTGTACGCTCAAATACTGCTCCTTCACATTCCAGCCATACAGCTCTATCGCTACATTACTATTAGCCGTAGGGTAGCTGATGGTTACCGTCTTCTTTTCACCCGGCATTACAGAAACATAGTTGTCGTTGTAAAACGCAGGCAAAATGCGCTCCTTAGTTTTTGCATCTACCACAGCAACGCGGTTAAAGAAAGCTACCGGTCCGTTAGCAGGATTGCTAAGGGTTACGGTAATGCTATCTTTAGCAGCCCGTTTAGCCGTTACCTGTACATTGGCAGCGGCCATTTGCTGCAGGCCGGAGTAGTTGCCTTTTTCATCCGGCAGCCAGTAAAAATTCTCGCTCACTACTTTCTTACGTGCATCCAGTAAGCGCAGGCGCAGGAAAGTGCCCTGTCCTTTACGTTTTGCATCTATATCATCTTTCAGCGCTGCAAACTTTTTCGTAGTAGTTGCTTTAATTTCTACGGGTATTTCGCGCAGCATTTCAGATCTGCCGTTCATGTCCACCGTCTGTACTTCCAGCTGCAGGTTGTTATAGGCAGTAAACGTGTTGTTAGCTACCATTACAATACCATCAATGGGGTTATACATGGCGTGCAGCGGCTCACTGCCGTTGTGCAGGCCGTACAGGCAGGCATTGGGATCCAGGTAATAATCGTACATCTGCCCGCGCATGGCCGTCCAGGGGTTTTGCGTTTTCCAGATTATTACCCCGGTATACCATTCCCACATATGTGCGCTGAAACCTTCCATTAAACCGCGGTACTGGTCGTAGTTCACCAGCTGCGCCTTGTTGGTAAAATCCTTTGCATCTTTTGCTTTACCATATGGATCAATGTACTCATCATACCCAATGTATTTATGGTAATGCCATACGGAATCTTCCGTCATAGGCTTTTTGCTTCCATTATACACCGGCGGTATCATGTTTTCCTTAGGTATAAATCTTTCCAGGGAAGCGTAATCGCCCACGCCTACAGAACCAATCTCTGAGTTAAACGGAAAAGTCCTGTGCGACCAGAAAGTAGCCAGGGACTGTATGCCGTAAGGCCCGTCGCCATTGCCGCCCAGCGTGTTGTGCGACATACTATCAGAATTCGAGTAATCAAAGAAATAACGCGTGCCATCCAGAGAAGGTAAAATAGAATCCTTCATAGCTTTCAGAATATCTGCCGGGGGCACTATTTCATTACCACCGCAATACAATGCCAGGGAGGCATAGTTGCGGATCATTTTCACCTGGTCTGCTACAGAACGGATGGCCAGGCCATGATCATCCGGATATTTGCGGCGGGTAGCCTGGTCTTCTTTTTTCATGGGATCTACCCAGCGGCCGTTACAGTCGCCGGAAAACCAGAAGTCCTGGAATACCAGCATACCGTATTTATCACAGGCCTCATAAAACTCAGGACGCTCTGTTAAGGCCCCACCCCATATGCGGATGAGGTTCAGGTTCATGTCGCGGTGAAAACGCACCTCTGCATCATAACGCGCTTTGGAAAAGCGCAGCATGGCATCGGAAATGATCCAGTTACCGCCTTTAATAAAGATCTTTTGCCCGTTCACTGCTACCTGCCGGCTGCCGGTAACGGCATTCCAGGAAGTTTGTATCTCGCGTACGCCTACTTCCACATCTTCCTTATCACTAATGGTATTGGCGGCAGTTACAAACTGCAGCTGCAGCTTATACATGGCCTGCGGGCCATAACCGTTAGGCCACCACAGGCGGGGCTTTTGTAAAGTATAATCCGGCAGCTTCACAGTAGTAGTGGCATGCGGCGCCAATGTTACTTTCTGGGAAACGGCTGTTTTGCCATCCAGTGAATATTTAAGCGTACCGCTCACAGCTTCACCGGAAGTATTTTCCAGCTCTGCGGCCACCTGTATGGTGGCCGGCGCCTGTACACCCTGCGGCTTACGCACGCCGGGTACCAGTGTAATAACATGCGGGTTCTTTACATTCACCACACCTGTTTTTTCAATGGTCACCTTATCCCATATACCGGTGTTGCGGTCGCGGATGGGCTGGATCCAGTCCCAGCCTGCGGTGTATTGGTGTGCTACGTTCTTGGCAATGGTGCCATCGCCACCCTGGCCCCCGTTAGGGTTGCCGGCAAAAGGCGCGGGGTAAATGATCACCGCCAGGCGGTTATGCCCGTCCTTAGCCAGCAGGCTGGTAATGTTATATGTCTGGCGCAGGAACATGCCATGATGGGTTTCCCCGTTCACCTTTTTACCATTCAGGAAAATATCGCTGCTGTAATTCACACCGCGGAAATGCAGCCACACCTGGCCATCAGCCGCTGGCTGCGCCTCGTCAAAATCCTTTACAAACCAATAAGTATAATGGTCGTTGCCGGTATGGAAAATGTCCGGGATCTTTTCATTGTTCATCCCGTAAAAAGGATCCGGCACCTCTTTGTTATTTAATAAGGTGGTAAGTACGGTACCCGGTACAGTGGCCGGCATCCAGCCGGTTAAGGTATGGGTAGGGTTGGAAAGCGCTTCACCTTTGTCGGTAACCTTGGCAATGTTGGCGCATTGCCAGCCAGTATTGAGCTCATACTGGTCCTGCGCCTGCAGGCTGCTGTAGCAAAAAAGCAGCGCGCAGATAATGCTAAATTGTCCCCTGTTCTTCTTCATAATAGGCATAAAGATTAAAATAAAATCGGAGAAAGGGAAATGAAAAAGGAGGAGCGGCGCGTACGCCACATCCTCCTTAAAAATGTAAAATCATAAATGTAAAATGCTAAACCGACGAAGGAGGTTCATAGAGATCTTTAAAAAGACTTTATGAACGAGATAAATGTAAAAGTTGGGTGCTGTACTGCACTGACTTTTACATTTTACATTCTTTTACTGGTAATACGGGTTCTGGTACATCTTCACGGGATCCAGCTTATACTCATCAAACGGAATGGGATAATACAGGTCCTTTAAACCAAAGTTGGAGACCTTGGCTTTACCATAATCCGCCTGGTTCTTGGC
>NZ_DATCRF010000344.1:0-5220 GCF_036569125.1 Chitinophaga sp.
TTATAATTAATCTGCTCAGTACCACACACTACGGCTATGCCTTCCGGCGTACGCAGGGCCTGTGCTTCCAGCAGGTCTACCATGGTTTTGTTGCGGGGATAGTTTACCTCGCCTCCGCTAAATTCATTCAGCAGCGAGCGCTCTTCTTCCGTTATGCCAATATCAGCAACCCGCTGCGACATATCCCCCACACATGCTTCCAGGATCTCCACATAATTCCGGAGCATATAATCGCTTAACGGCTCAAACTGCACATCACACTTCAGGTCCAGCCGCACTCTTACCCGCTGTCCATTATCCGTGAGCGTTATACCAACGTCATACTGATCATCTCCTACAAGGTCGTTCCCGCTGCCCGGCACCGGGCATTCCGTTAAGCCTTCAAAGCTAAGCGAAGCGCCATTTTCCTTGATCATGTTAAAAACAGCCTGGAACAAAGGCGCTAAGCCTGTTCTTTCTTTCCTGTTTATTTCCCTTACAATTTCTTCATAGGGCACATCGCTATGCGCAAAGCTATCCAGCAGGTCTTTGTTCACCCGTTCCAGCAAGCTGCTGACCGTATCATCCTCCTGTAGATCCAGGGTGTTCACCAGCCTTTTTGCGAACAGGCCTATTACATCTGTATACTGCCGTTTGCCGAACCCGCGGCCATTTACAATATTCCCGATACTGATCCGGTTGTGCTTTGAATATTTGTGTAACAGGATAAAATATGCAAGCTGGTACACAGCTGAATGAAGCACTTTCTTCCGCAGGGAAAGCACCCTGATCTCTGCTGTAAGCGCGGCAGGAAGATCTGTTTCCCGGTAATAAATGGAAGGGGCCGACTTATAGAATGAAAGGTCCAGCACAGGCCTTTGCCCGGAGAGCTTATTTAACCAATATTGTTTTTGCTGCGCATAAGCCGCTTCTGCTGCAGTGTTATTCTGACTGATGGCGTATTCAAAATATTGTTTGTCAGGCAGACTTAGCGCAGGGGCCCGGCCGCTTAGATACTCATTGTAATACCGCGCCAGCTCAGTCCAGCATAGCTGCATGGAAAACATGTCGGTAATAATATGGTTCATGGTGAGTATAAAGTAGCTCTCATTCCCAAACTCCAGCACCTTAAACCTTACCAGGCATTCGTTCTCAATATCAAACTCATATAGCTCTTCCCTGCGGGATGCTGCGCTCAATGTTCTCTCTATAAATACAGGATCAGTGTTATCAAATTTTTCATGCTCCCAGAGATCTTCCACGGGAATATTGTCCCGGATCAGCTGGCATAACTGATCATCATAGATCCTGAAAGAGGTCCTCAATGATGAATGCCTTTTTAAAACAGCTTCCAGCGCGCTTTTCAGCGCATCTGCATTCAGCGGCCCCCGGTAGGCCTTTTTTTGTGTAAAGTTCCAGAAGGAAATGCCTTTGCCGGCCGCATGAAACCATACGCCCTGCTGCTGGGGGGATGCGGCCACGATATTACAGGCATCCTCCGGATACGTCCTTTTCTTCTTTTGTGTCGTCATGGTAACCTGGGTAGTTAATAGGAAAAGCCGATGGCATCTTTGGCAAATACCTTTTTGGCTGAGGAGGCAAGGGTCATAGCAACAAAATCGCCGAAGATCACGCCTTGTTTTGTGAGCACCAGCTCATCCCGGTCAGCGGTTATATATCCTTTATTAACCAGTTCGTCTATTGCTTCAGGGATCAGATCAAAATAGTCGAAGCCGAATTTTTCAATGAATTCCTCCTTCCGGTACGACAACAGCCGTGCAGCGCAAAGCAGCAGCTCTTTTGCGATCATGTCTTTATAAGACATCTGGAAAGTGCGATAGATGGGGATCTCATTCTTCTTAACTTTTTCAAAATACGCCTGCACATTATTCAGGTTCTGGTAATTGAATACGCCGATCTTGCCAAAGGAGGAAGCGCCGTAGGCGATCATATCCTGGTTGCGCCAGGTATTTTCAATATACCGGCTCTGCGCCCCGTTCCTTGTAAAAGCAAAAGTGCTCCACAAGCCGTAGCCTTCCGACAACAGCATGTCCAGGGCTTTTTCAAAGAACATGATCTCATCTGAAAGGGTGGGCAGCTCTATTTCCTTATTGTATACGCCTTTTTTGAAGAAGGCGGTATTGGAATAGGTTTTCATTTTATAAATGGTGAGCATATCTGTTTGCTGGGCCATAGCTGTTTCTACAGACTGTACCCAGCTGCTCATGGTTTCGCCTGCCAGGCCGCTCAGCAGGTCAATATTCACTTCAAAGCCGCCAATATCCTGTACGGTTTTAATGGCGTTGATGGCCTGTAAAGCAGTATGTTTGCGGCTGCTGAGCCGGATCACCTCATCATCAAACGACTGCACGCCCATGCTGATGCGGTTAACGCCGCACTGCTTCAGCCATTCCAGCTTGCTTTTATTGAAAGTGCCTGGTTCTGCCTCAAATGCAAATTCAGGGTCCACGATCCGGTGGTGCTGATGCAGCGTTTCCAGGATCTTTTTGAACTGCTTCTCCGTTAGCACAGAAGGTGTGCCGCCCCCTACATAAATGGAGTTAACATTGCGGCCTGCCATATTGAATTTCTTACTCACCATCTCTATTTCCCGGCAAAGATGATCCACATATTCCTCTACCTGGTCCTTTGATTTGATCTGCTCCTTCATATAAAAACAATAGTCGCAGATCTGGATGCAGAAGGGAATATGGATATAGATGTTCACGCCCTCATCCGCCAGCAGCCGGTCGTTACGGCTGTTATTCCAGTATTTGTAAAAGGGGTAGTTGGTATAAAACTCCTCCCGTGTGGGCAACCCGCTGATGCCGTTTATATTCAGCATTATTTTATCAGGGTCAACGGATGTTCCGCTCAGATCAACGGTGTTCAGGAACTTTGCCATACAGCAACAGGTTTTAATGATTAAGATTATTTTTCTGCGATGATCACCATCGATTTTGCATTGTTATCATAAGGCATACCCGCAAAATCGCCGTAGATGCGGATGTTCCTGAAACCCACTGCTTCCAGGTGGCCTTTGAGCTCCGTGGCAGAATACAGCCGGTGATAGGCCGTGATCTCCGTTTCATCCTCTCCCTTCCTGATCAGCCTTTTGCATTCAAGCCGGTTCCAGTTATCCAGGATGCGGGTGGTTGCCAGCACATTGTAGCCATCAAACTCCAGCTCTTCCTTTGCCCTGAAAGTAGCGGCAATCACCTCTTTGCCCAGGATCTCTATTACAAAGCGCCCGCCTTCTGCAAGGGAGGTATGCATGTTCCTGAGCACCGTGATATCATCTTCAATATCATCGAAGTAACCAAAGGAAGTACACAGGTTCACGATCAGGTCAAATGATCCGGGCCGGGAAAAGTTCCGCATATCGCTGTGTACAAACTCAATGTCAAGCCCCTCTTTCATTGCATTATCTCCCGCTATTTCCAGGTATGGCCTGGTAATATCCACGCCCGTAACACGAAGCCCGTTCCTGGCCAGCTCTATTGAATGCCTGCCAATACCACAGCAGAGGTCCAGCACCCGGCTGTTCTCCTTCAATCCGCCCAGCAGCCGTATCAGCCGGCCAATCTCTATGAAGGTTAACCTTACGAGGCCCTTATTAAAAATGATTGAACGCTTCAGGATCCAATCCTCTTCTTTTTCAAACCAGGAAACTTTTTCCATATGGGATTTTTTTAGAGTTATAGAAATGAAATAATAACAGCTCCGCTATACCAGCAGTGATCCAACGGTAATATCTGCACCGGCTGTCATAAACCGGCAAAGGGTGTCGAGATATTGATCCATCAGGCCTTTCAGCGCATTCTTGTCAAACATGCCTGCTGCGGACGACCAGCGCATGGTAAGGCCGGAACCGGTATCAAAAACAGCAACAGACAAAGGCAGGTTCTCTTTATCCTTTAATGGAATGTACAGCTGCAGGCTTGCGCCGTTGAGATGGTGATCAGTGGTATGCAGGTGATATCCAAAGAACACCTGCATCAGTCCCCGGGTATCGATCCGTTCCTTTTTCAGCAGTTCTGCCAGGTCTTCAAAAGGAAAACGCTGATGCTGCATGCTGTTGAGGATAACTGCCCTGCAGCCTGCTGTAAATTCCCCGATGCGCGCCGCAGGTGTGATCTCAACTTTCAGCAGGATCATGTTAGATAAAAGGCCCACTACATCTTCCAGCCCTCTCTCCCCCCGGTTGTGCACCGGCAGCATTATTGCAAAATTTTCTGCAGCGGTAATGCGGTGAATGAACAAACAGTATGCGATCAGCAACAGCTGGTACCGGCTAAGGTTACTGCTTTTAAGATAGGCTTTCAGCTGATCGCAGATGGGTGCCGGAAAGGCGCACACATAGCTGTTGCCGGCAAAGGGCGCCGCCGGGCCTGTACCTGCTGCAGGTTTTTCCCATAACAGGGGCACTGGCGTGGAAAACTGCGCTTTCCAGAAATGCAGGTCCTCCTGGTATTGGGAAGTATGTATATACTCAAAAAGCCTGCGCTGAAAATCTTCAAACTGAAGCCGTTCCTTTTGACCGGCGCTTTTATTATAACAGGCTGCAACATCCGCTATAATGGTTTTCATGGATTCGCCATCTGAATTAATATGCGGCATATCTATATGCAGATACTGCTCTGCATTTGCAAGCGTTAGCACAAAAGCGCGGATCAGCGGGTAGCGGTCAAAATCAAATGGTTTTGTCCATTCCATGATGGCGCTGTCAGGGGCTGCTGCAGCAACACTCAGGGGAGTAATGCTGAAATCAAATTCCGTCCCTACCCTTTTATAAACATTGTTCTTCTCAAAACCAAAGGCGGTACGCAGGCTTTCATGGGCTGCGATCACTGCTTTAAAAGCGCTTTCCAGCTTCTCCAGGTTTATTGCGCCCCGGATCTTGAAGGTGAGGCTGGAATTAGGAAAGGCCAGCGAAGGATTCAGCTTTTTCTGCACAAACAGGTTCCGCTGCGCAAGGGTGGCTTTGCGGTGGTCAAATTCCGGCAAAGCGGTGCTACCTGTTGCTGGTACTGTTTTGCGCTTTTGCTCAATATAATCAGCCAGTGTTTTAACAGTAAGGGTATGAATGCCGAACAGCTCCGTTACGGTAAGGGGTATACTGAAATGATCTCCTATCTCATATCCTAACCGCATTAACAGCAGGGAATCACCGCCCGATCCAAAGAAATCATCGTTGGGCCCTATGCTGTTATGGCCCAGCAGGCGTTGCCAGATGGCTAA
>NZ_DATCRF010000345.1:0-3776 GCF_036569125.1 Chitinophaga sp.
ATTAATGTAATGAAAGGCGCAGAAGCGGTATCGGAATACACATCCCTGCCCCGTCAGGAGGCATTTAATATTGAATACTGGTTGCTGGAAGAAGCTAAGCTGCAGCGTATGCCCAAGCCCAAACCATTATCCGGCCGTATAGCGCTGATCACCGGTAGCGCCGGTGGCATAGGTAAAGCTATCGCTAAAAAGTTTGCAGATGAAGGCGCCTGTGTAGTGATCAACGATAATGATGCCGGCCGCCTGGAAGCTGCAAAAGCAGATTTTGGCAAAGGCTACAGCAGCGATGTATTTGCCACCGCGGTACTGGATGTAACCAGCAGCGCAGATATCCGCAATGCCTTTAAAACCGCTGCCCTGGCCTTTGGTGGGGTAGACCTGGTAGTGAATTGCGCCGGCCTTTCTATATCCAAACCCATTGAAGAGCATACAGAAAAAGACTGGGACCTGTTATATGATGTGCTGGTAAAAGGCCAGTTCCTGGTAACACAGGCAGGCGTTGAGATCATGCGTAAGCAGGATATTGGCGGCGATGTGCTGAACATTGTAAGTAAGAACGCATTAATGTCGGGCCCCAACAATGCCGGTTATGGTTCTGCCAAAGCAGCGCAGCTGCACCTGAGCCGTTTGAATGCAGCCGAGCTGGGCAAAGATCGTATACGCGTAAACGTAGTGAACCCGGATGCCGTTATTGCCGACAGTAAAATATGGGAAGGCGCCTGGGCCGAAGGCCGCGCCAAAGCCTATGGCATTAAGGTAGAGGAGCTGCCTGGTTTCTATGCCAAACGTACCCTGCTCAATGAAGTGATCCTTCCGGAAGATATTGCCAGCGCCTGTTTTGCCTTTGTAGGCGGCCTGCTGAATAAATCCACCGGCAACGTGCTCAATGTGGATGGTGGCGTAGCTACCGCCTTTGTTCGCTAGGCTTTAATTAATGATTAATAATGAAGAATTAATAATCACGCGAACAAGTACATCCAGCATTATTAATTCTTCATTATTAATTATTAATTATTTTAAATGGTTAACTTAATAAAAATGCTTCGTTATGAAACTCTCTCAGAACCAGATATCCTCCTTTAACGATGATCTTCTGAAAGATCACGCCAAAGCTTTTACTTATACTGCCGAAAAAGTTTCCGATATACAATATGTGCTGCAACGTTTGCAGGAGTTCCAGGTAGCCATTCCCAGCTGGGCGCTGGGCACCGGCGGCACCCGCTTTGGCCGTTTTTCCGGCGGCGGCGAGCCGCGTAACCTGGAAGAAAAGATAGAAGATGTAGGCCTGCTGCACGCGCTGAACCGCGCCAGCGGCTCCATTTCCCTGCATATTCCATGGGATATTCCGGAGAACGCCCCTGCCATAAAAGCGCTGGCAGCCCAGCACGGACTGCGTTTCGATGCGGTCAACTCCAACACCTTCCAGGATCAGCCGGGGCAAAAGCACAGCTACAAATACGGCTCCCTGCACCATACGGATAAAGCCGTACGTAAACAAGCCATTGAGCATAATATTGAGGTGATAAAATACGGTATTGAGCTGGGCTCCGATGCGCTGAGCCTCTGGCTGTCAGACGGTTCCAATTTCCCGGGACAGCTCAATTTCCGCCACGCCTTTCAGCGTACCCTGGAAAGCCTGCAGGAAATTTATGCTGCGCTGCCCGATCAATGGAAGCTGTACATAGAGTACAAATGTTCCGAACCCAATTTTTACTCCACCACCATTGCCGACTGGGGCCAATCCCTGATGCTGGCCAATAAGCTGGGCAGCAAAGCGCTTACCCTGGTAGATCTGGGCCACCATCTGCCCAATGCCAATATTGAGCAGATAGTAGCGCTGTTACTGATGGAAGGTAAGCTGGCCGGTTTCCACTTTAATGATTCCAAATACGGGGATGATGACCTCACCGTAGGCAGCATTAACCCTTACCAGTTGTTCCTTATTTTCAATGAGCTGGTAGAAGGGATGGATGCCCGCAGCATGAACCACGCTTCAGACCTGGGCTGGATGATAGATGCCTCCCACAACGTAAAAGACCCGCTGGAAGACCTGCTGCAATCGGTAGAAGCCATTATGATCGCTTACGCACAGGCACTGCTGGTAGATACCAAAGCCCTGGAAGCTGCCCGCCAGTCAAACGATGTGGTAACAGCCCAGGACATTCTGCAGGAAGCCTATCGTACCGATGTTCGCCCGCTGATAGCGCAGGCCCGCCTGCTGAATGGTGGCGCCTTACAGCCGGTACAGCTTTACCGCAGCTTAAAAGTGCGGGAGCAGCTGGTGAAGGAAAGAGGAGCTAAGACGGTAGCCACAGGGCTCTGATTCGGGGGTAATTCGGGTGATACTCGGCTGCAACTCGGGCGACATTCGGGTGCAACTCGGGTGCGACCTGGGAGACACCCGGGTAAAACCCGGGGTAAAAGCGTACTTAAAGCGTAGGTAAAAGCGTTCTCCATTCGGGTAACAAGCGTATCAACTTACGGTAATTCAAAGTAATTGGCATGGTAAACGGACCAGACAGGGTACCTGTAATAGCGATATTAGACATTGGCAAGACCAATAAAAAGCTGTTCCTTATAGACGAGCATTACCGCATTATATGGGAAAATAACTGCCGGTTCCCGGAAATAACTGATGAAGATGGGGATGCCTGTGAAGATGTGCAGGCCCTCAGCCAATGGGTGCACAATAGCTTGCAGGAAATGCTGGCCATGCCGCAATACCGGGTAAAGGCCATCAATTTCTCTACCTACGGCGCCAGCTTTGTGCTGATCAATGAACAGGGCAAAGTAATAGCGCCTTTATACAACTATCTCAAACCTTTCCCGGACGATCTGCAAAGTAAGTTTTTTGCACAATATAACCAGCAGCAGGAGCTGCCCGGTATAACGGCATCGCCTGTACTGGGCAGCCTGAATTCGGGCCTGCAGCTGTACCGGCTAAAGTATAAACAGCCGGAGCTGTTTAAGAACATCCGGTATGCGCTGCATTTGCCGCAGTATGTGAGCTTCCTGGTAACCGGCCATGCGTGTACGGATATTACCAGCATCGGCTGCCATACTATGTTATGGAACTTCCGGGAGCAGCAGTACCATCAATGGGTGCAGCAGGAAGGCATTGCGGAGAAGCTGCCGCCACTGTGCCCTTCAGACGAAGTGATGGAGGTAAAGCTGCATGGCGGCGCTTACCAGGTGGGAGCGGGCCTGCACGACAGTTCCGCCGCGCTTATTCCATACCTGGCCAGTTTTACGGAGCCCTTTGCATTAATATCCACGGGCACCTGGTGTATTACCCTGAACCCGTTCAATGATAGCCCGCTTACGGCTGAAGAGCTGCAGCAGGACTGCCTTTGTTACCTGGCTTACCAGGGCGCACCGGTAAAGGCCTCGCGCCTGTTTGCCGGTAATGAGCATGAAGTGCAAACCCAACGGCTGGCTGCCCATTTCCAGGTAGCGCCGGATTATTACCGGCAGGTGGAATTTGATCCGCTGCTTATACGCCGCCTGCAAATACCTGCAGCACCGGTGCTGACTACTTTTGCCGGCCGTTCACTGGCCGCTTTTCCTGATTATGAAACAGCGTATCACCAGTTGATGCTTGATCTGGTGGCTGCTCAGCAGCAATCCACACAACTGGTTATTGACAATACGGCTGTGAAGCGTATTTTTGTAGACGGTGGTTTCAGCAAAAACCCATTGTACATGCATCTGCTGGCCGCAGCATTTCCGGATCTGGAAGTGTATGCAGCATCCGTAGCACAGGCTACGGCCGTAGG
>NZ_DATCRF010000346.1:0-6017 GCF_036569125.1 Chitinophaga sp.
CTATTGTCTGAAAGGGTATTTACATTATAGGTATTTCCCCATTCATCCGCTTTGCCGCTTAAGGCCAGGCTGTATGACATGCGGCTTAGCTCCATGTGCCGCCATTCTTCCATCCATAATTCACGGGCACGTTCATTGGCAATGTCGCCGATCGTAACAGCACCGTATAATTGCTGGCATTGGGCCCTTTGTCTTACCATATTTACATCTGCTGTAGCTGCGCCTATATTTCCTTTATAAAACTGGGCTTCTGCACGAAGCAGGTAGGTTTCCGCAAGACGGTAGCAATACCAGTCGGCCGCCCCTCCCCTGTTGTTATTACTTGCAGCATTGCCAATATGATCAACGTCATTTGCAAAAACCTTATAATGCGGCCAATCGAACCAGCTACGCACGGTGTCGGTACACAAAAGTTTGTTGCCATCATAAAGCCTGAGATTCTTGCCGAAATACAATCTATCCGAAGGATCGTTATACTTCAGGGAATCCATTCTGGCCCAGTTACCCACCCGGCTGTTGTGCCGCAGATCTGCCGTATCCTCCATTCCGTTTACGTTCCACAGCTCATGTTCTGCAAAATAGGTAGGCCTGATCATTGCAATACCACGGCCCACCGCCGAATTAAAATCCAGGTTAGCCCGGTAAGAGCCGCTGGATGAAGCATAGCATTGCATAAATTTCCCTGCAGGCGAAACCAGGTTGGAAATATTCCACATCGGACCCCAGTTCCGCATGGTGCGCATTTTTATTGCGGCATCCGTATTATCACGGTTCGGCATAGCAAGAATGGTTTCTTTATTTGCCGGGATACATTTATTCACCGGGCGGTGCAGGTCCCATATCACATTCCGCGTAATATGCCAGGTGGCTTCCTGCGGGCTTTCAAACGTACCGAATGAAGCCGTCATTAATGAATAGCCTGAATTATTAATTAAGATATCGGCCTGCTCAATTGCTTTGTCCCACTGACCGGTAGCCAGGTAGCATTTGATCAGCAGCTGACGGCAGGCGCCTTTATTGATCATGCCTACATAAGCCATGCTGGACTGATCGGGCACCCATTGCACCGCATTCTCCATATCTTTAGTGATCATTTCCAAAATAGCTTCACGGCTGCTGCTCTTATAGTTTTGCTTTGGCGTAGAGGGTATTTTGGTGATCAAAGGCACATTGTTAAACTGGAAACATAAGGCCAGGTAACGGAACGCTCTGTGAAAGTAGGCCCTGCCGATGTATTCATGCTTAGTGGCTTCATCCAGACCTGGAACTTTATCAATGAACGAGGTGATGGTATTCGCATACTTAATGCCATTATAGGTTTCTCCCCAGAAATAGCTCAGCATGTTCACATCATTCGTGTACATACCGTCTGTTGGAGTAAGGCGTGTAGCCACATCTGCAAAGATGCCGCCATCGTCCGTTTTACCGGATACGGCCATGTCCGACAGCATATATTCGGTATTAATGGGCACTGAAATATCCCGGGTGGTAATATAGCTCCAGTAAGCCCGCAAATGCTTGTCACACATGCCTATTGCAGCATCCAGCCCCGACTTGGTGGAGAAAGTAGCTTCAGGCTCATAGAAAGATAAAGGATCCGGCTTCAGATAATTCTTACTACAGGCGGCAATCGTTGAGGATACGATCACCACGAAGAGTATTTTTATTATATAGTTATTTTTCATGCGTCAAAGTTTAGAAGGTCGCGTTTAATCCAAGTGTATAAATTCTCGGTGCCATATCACCGGTCTCTATGTCCCAGTAATTCCAGTTCTTGTCTTTTTTCCACACAGCCACGTTGCGAACCGTGCCATAGAGCTTCAGGTTTTCAATTCCTGCTGGTGAAAGCAGCTTGTGTGGCATGGTATAACCAATTGACACATTATCAAGCCTGATAAAAGAACGGTCGAAGACCCTGTTGGGCGCTGCTACTCCGGAAGGACCTCTCGCATCCAGCCGCCCCCAGAAATCACTCGGATGCTCAAGCGTCCAATACTGTTTTTCATACGTATTGGCATTGTACGTAACCTGCGAAACACCATTGTCCTGGTTCAGGTAAGAAGTGCTTAAGCTTTTATTGCCCCAGTAAGAATAGATATTGAAGGAGAAATTGAAATTCTTATAGGTAAAATCATTCCGCAATGACCACATAGTAGGTGCAGTACCCTGGCCCAGGAATTCCTTATCCTTATTATTATAAACCGCGGTTGTAGATCCGTCAGCATTCTTTATATCGTCTGCCGTGTAGTTATTAGCTACTTTAGGATCCCCGGGGCGTTGGCCGTATTTAGCCGCTTCAGCCGCCTCACTCACCTGCCATATTCCCGTTACACGGTAGTTCCAGAGGGCGCTGGTCGATTGCCCGATAAACCATCCGTTGGAGATATCATCCGTTTCTTTTGAGGATATTACATTTCCATTGGCATCTAACACATCCTCATACTGATAATAAAGATGCTTGATCGTGTTCTTATATTTCGAAAACCCGAAAGTGGTATTCCAGCTGAAATCGGACGTTCTTATATTCTGTGAGCTCACAGAAATTTCAAAACCTTTATTCTGCACCTCTCCTAAATTGGTAGTGATGCTGGTAAATCCTGAAAAATCGGGCAGCGACTGGCTCATGATCATATCCGTGGTGGGCATGTGATAATAATCGAGGGTGGTGCTGATCCGGTTATTTAAGAAAGCGAGATCCAGCCCGATATTATATGCCGTAGTTTTTTCCCATTGCAAATGGGGGTTTGCCATACGGTCAATCCTTAAATAGTAATACTGGGTATAATTGCCGCTGGCGTCTACGTAGCCCTGAGTGGTGGCGCCATTGGCAAGATTAGCCAATGCGATGTAGGGATTGGCAAGCGACCTGTTCCCGTTTTGTCCGTAAGACAAACGCAATTTACCATTGCTCAAAGGACTCCATTTAAAGAAATTTTCATTCGTAAATGTCCAGGCAAAAGCGGTGGAGAAAAAGGTAGCCCGCGGATTTGAAGTACCGAAAGCAGAATAACCATCGCGGCGCACAGAGGCCGTTAACATATAACGGTCATCATACGAATAAAACACACGTGCCAGCAAACCATCAGCCGTTTCATGAGAATCGTCCGTATTAAAGCTGCTGTTAAGCGGATCGCCGGTGCCGGTTTCATGGAATCCCAATGCATCACTGGGCAAAATATTACGTGCATTAATAACATCGCTCCAATACTGCCGTTCCTCTGCTTCCTGCACCAGGGTTATATTTACCTTATGCTTATCTGCAATAGTTTGTTCCCAGCTTAGCGTATTATTCAGGGACCAGTCAAAACGTTTTGCCCAGTTCCGGTCTACCCCATGATTAATTGGCAGCCAGTCCGGGTGCTCTGACGATTCAAAATAGCGGTTATAATACCATTGATACCTGGGAGAAACATTAAAGGAGTACTTGATATTAAACGGCAATTTTATTTTGGCAGAGAGAATGGTATTCAACACAGTATAGCCCCTTTCCAGCTTCATGTACTGTTTATTGAAATCATAGTTATATCCTTTGCTGGCAGTCATTTCATCGCCCATGGGGTGTACTTCCAGGTTTCCATCGTCATCTTTGTAAGCTGCAAAAGGACTGTTGTTCGTGATCTGCGATCCCCAGTTAACTGCCAGATTTCCATCGGACCGGTCCTGGAAATTCACATTGGCGCTGATATCCAGCCAGTCGGTGACCTTGCCGTCCACTTTCAGGTTGGAGCGCATGGCCCGGTAATTATCGCCCACAACCACTCCCTGGTTCGACAAATAACCTGCAGATAAATAATAATTTATTTTATCGCTGGCGCCGGATACGCTGAGGTTATAATCCTGGTTAAAGCCGGTACGGAAACTATGATCATACCAATCAAAGCTTTTACCTTTCAGATAGTTATCCAAAGTAGTGAATTGAAGGCCTAAGCGTTTAGCATAGATCTCTTTATCAGATGCGTTAGGGGTATTTGTTGAATAGTTCCTCCATTGATCGATCGTGATCCCGTATTTTTGCAGCATTGCATCGGTAGGCGTTTCATAATATCCAAGCTTACCGGCTGTTGCCGTTTCTGATATATAAGGTTCATAAGCGCCTGTTGCGGAATTAATGCCGTAGGTAGCAGCGGTATACCAGTCCTGCCGGTATTGCATATAAGCCTCAGGTCCCAGCACCCTCCTGTTTGCCGCCATATCAGCAACGCCGAAATTGGTGGTTAGGTTAACAGTAGGCTTTCCCTTTTTACCTTTTTTTGTAGTGATGATAATAACCCCGTTGGCTGATTTTGCGCCATAGATTGCAGCAGCGGATGCATCTTTAAGAATATCGATCTGGTCAATATCATCAGGATTAATTTCAGACAGCTCTCCATAAAAGATCATACCGTCCAGTATCAGCAAAGGATCATTATGCCCGCCATCGGTATACACCGAACGCTGGCCGCGGATCCGTATCGTACCACCTCCTTTTGCAGAAGGATCAAACCCTACGCTCACACCCGGTGTACCACGTATTACGTCCTGAACCGTTTTGGGATTCTCATCTGCGATCTTATTCGGGCGGATAGAAGTTATTGCCCCCGTAAGATCTTTCTTTCGCATGGTGCCATAACCAATAACAACCACATTATTTAGCTCGTTGGTAGCTTGCTGCAGTATAATGGTCAGAGGTCCTTTATCCGGTATCACCTCTCTGCTGATAAAGCTTACGTGCGAAGCTCTCAGGGGAACACCTCTCTCAGCCTGAATGCTGAAGTTACCGGATGCATCTGTTTTTGCGATCACGGTTGTTCCCTTAGCGGCAATTGTAACACCTGGTATTCCATTACCCAGCGTGTCTGTAACCCGGCCGGTGATAGTTTGCTGCTGTGCCTGGGCGCAAAATGGGAGCATCCAAAACAATAAGGCCCCGAATAATCCAGGCAATAAGCACCTTTTACACCAGTCAGCCGCCTGGCTTTCCCTGGTTTTCGTAGAATTTTTCTCCATAATGATCAGTTAATCTTTATCGCGATGAATTTATAATAGCATATATTTTGGTTGATACGCATCCGGGCACGGTTGATAGTGACGGATACCGCTGGGTCATCGCAGCACCACCGGCACTTTTATTCAATTGGCTTTAGGGAATAATGTTTTGTGGCTGTCATAAGTGGAATATTCATCGGCGCGAATCCTGGAAGTTTTTACGTACCGCTTTTTCTTGTGGAGACGCCTTTCCCCTTTGAGCATCGGAAAACTGCGTAAAGGCTTTCATATAGCTGATCTACGTGGTTTATCGTCGTGGATGATCATTAACCCTAATACTGTGGTACGAAGTAAAAAATCTTTCCCCGTGCATTTTATTCAACTTTTTGTCGAATCGTCCCAAAATTAAAGGAGCAGGCTAAGCCGTTGATGTTGCGACCTTTGTGCAGGAACAACATCAACGGCAGTATGAAATACCCAACTATTTCCCTAAAAGTGCTGCTCCGCACCACAGGTAGGGCGCCTGCCCGTGAAGGTCGCCCGCATTACGTGGGCGGTCATGGTAATATTGTTTATCATTCTTTTTGCCTGTGCCAATACAAACTTCGGTTACATTATTACGTTCATCGATATGCGAAACCATGGCCATCCATGCTTTTCGTGCTGCAGGAGCGTATTCGGCTGCATTTAACCAGCCTTGCTGAACGCCTATAATAAATGCATAAGTGAACATCGCAGTACCGGATGTTTCCGGCCAGAAATCTGCCTGGTCAATAAGCTGGTTCCACATGCCATCCGGCCTTTGGTACTCTTTCAGGCTTTTCATCATGGCAAGATAGCCTTCCATGATACGCTGGCGGTATTTGTGATCTTTAGGCAGCTCACGAAGCAGGTACGGCATGCCTACTGCCATCCAGCCGGCGCCTCTTGCCCAGATGTATGGAACATCCGGAGCGTGGTAGAAAAGCCCGTTCGGGCGTTGCAGCTTATCTAAATAGAGCACCATTTCTGCTGCTGCCCGGTCAAGATATTTGCGGTCGCCGGTTACTTTA
>NZ_DATCRF010000347.1:0-2474 GCF_036569125.1 Chitinophaga sp.
GCCTTGTTCCAGCAGGCATGCGCTTCGCTTTGCGCTTTTTGCCCGTAGGGAAATTCATCACCGGTATGCAGCAGGTTCTGTTGCTGGATCTTAGCGGCAGGCACTCCCAGTTCGGCGGCTGCTTTGGCGATAGCCGCTTCAATCACGAACATACCCTGCGGGCCGCCAAATCCCCGGAAAGCCGTATTGGGCGGCAAATGCGTGCGGCAGCTATAGGCAGTGGCCTTTACGTTGGGAATAAAGTATGAATTAGTGCAATGGAACAAAGTGCGCTCCATTACGGCCGGCGACAGGTCGGCCGCGGCGCCGGCATTCTGGTAAAAAGTAACCTCATATGCTACAATCTTCAGCTCATGATCCAGCCCTATTTTAAAATCGGAGGAGTAGGGATGCCGCTTACCCGTCATGGCCATATCATCCATACGGTGCAGCGAATATTTCACCGGCTTTTTAAGGTGATGGGCTGCCAGGGCGCATAAGGCGGCCCAGGTATTGGCCTGGTCTTCCTTACCGCCAAAGCCGCCACCCAGGCGGGTGATCTCCACATCCAGCATATGCATGGGCAGCCCCACAGATCTTGATACGGCCCGCTGCACAGCAGTAGGCCCCTGTGTGGAGGAATATATTTTCAGCACATTGTTTTCCTGCGGAATTACATACGCGCCCTGTGTTTCTATATACAAATGCTCCTGCCCGTTGGTATCGGCCCGGCCTTCTATCACATGTGCACATTGCTGCCAGGCGGCATTCACATCGCCCAATGTAAAAGTGCGCGGCGGTATTATCAGCTCACCTTTGGCCTGCGCCTCCCGCGGGTCGGTGATCACCGGTAGCGGGGTAATGGCTGCTTTTATTTTTTTAACCGCTGCACGGGCCGCCTCATTACTGGTGGCTACTACAAAGGCCAGCGGCATACCGCAGAAATGTGTTTGTCCTTCGGCAAACAGGGGTTCATCGGGAATAATGCCTCCTATCTGGTTTTCGCCGGTAATATCTGCATAGGTAAAGATCCTTACCACCCCGGGCATTTGCGCCGCCTCCGTTACATCCAGCTGCTCAATATTGCCGTGCGCTATGGGTGAGCCATATGCCGCGCCAAACAGCGTACCATTCACCAGTGGAATATCATCCAGGTAAACAGATCCTCCTTTTACATGTGTGCCGGCATCTATATTCTTCATCTGCTAAAGATTTAAAAGGTCTGCTACAGATAGCTGCGGGAACAGGCTTATGAAATGTGCTTTGATCAGCTGGTTCAGTAATAATCGTTTATACGCCTCCGTACCCCGGGCATCGCTGATAGGGGTAATTTCTGTTTGGGCAATGTTCAGCGCTTCCTGCAGCAATGCGGCGCTCAGCCATCGCCCCTGTAAAAAAGCAGCGGTACGTTCCAGCAACATCGGCACCGGGCCTACGCCACCGGCGGACAGCCGCACTTCCGCCATTACCTCCCCTTCCATACGAATGTGCAGCGCGGTATTTACACTGGCAATATCCAGGTGAGTACGCTTGCTTACTTTTTCAAAGCGGAACAGGTGCTGCGCCGTTTCCGGCCACTCAAACCAAAGCTGCGTAATATATTCCTCAGGTGTTTTGGCCAGCTGTTTATAGCCTTTATACAACTGGCGCAGCGGCAGCTCGCGGGTATGCTCTCCATCGCTCAATACCAATGTTGCATCCAGCGCCAGGAAGAAAATGGTGAAATCCCCGATGGGAGAGGCATTAATGAAGTTGCCGCCAATGGTGGCCATATTACGTATAGGCGTAGAGGATACCAGCTTTATGTACTCATCCAGCTGCGGAAAACAATCCTGCATAACAGGCGATTCCTGCAGGTCAGTAACCGTTACGGCCGGCCCTAATACCACGCGGCTGCCCTGCCGGGTAATGCCGTTCAGCGGGGGCTGATCAAACAAAAAGCGGATGGCCTTTTGCTTCATCTCCTCCGGTTTTTGCACATATACATCCGTGCCGCCGCCTACGTAGTGCGCACGTACATCTTCAGCCGGCGTCATTTCCCCGTTCAGGGATTGCTGCAAGGTTTGCAGGCGTTCTTTAATATTGGAAAAATAAGTTGGTAGTATTTGTTGTTCTGCTGCAAATACGGCGGGTGCGGTTTCACCGCGGTCCTGCACCAGCTGCGCTACCCTGGCGGCGGCCCGCTGTATGGATTTATACCCTGTGCAGCGGCAAATGTTTCCATCAATGGCCCTGATGGCCTGCTGTGTGGTGGGCGCTGCTTCGCTTAAACAAAAACCGGCCAGCGACATTACAAAACCCGGCGTGCAAAACCCGCACTGGGTGGCCGATTCATCGTACATGGCCTGCTGAATGGGGTTAAGCCCCTCCATATTAATACCTTCTATGGTTACCACCTGTTTGCCATGCACATTGCCCAGGGGTGTAAGGCAGGAGGTAAAGGAGCGGTATTGCAGGCGGTTATTGACAAGGCTCCCTATCAGCACCGTACAGGC
>NZ_DATCRF010000348.1:0-2801 GCF_036569125.1 Chitinophaga sp.
GAGCTACGGTGCGCCTGCCACTACCTATGCCGGTAACCTGCGCGACTTTTACCGCACCGGTGTTACTACAGATCATTCTGTAAATGTATCCGGCGGTACAGATAAAATGCGTGGCTATGCCTCTTACACCTATAACAATAACAACGGTATTGTGCCGGAGAACGGCTTAACCCGTAACACGCTGAACCTGCGCCTGAATACGGAGATCATTCCCAAACTAACCACAGATGTAAAGCTCACCTACGTAAGCCAGGAGATCCGCAACAAGCCCCGGTTAGGGGATAATGGCGTTACCAACGAAGCGCTGATCATGCCGCGTGATATGCCGGGCGATTCCTTAAAACACTTTGAGAACTATAACAGCAGCAACGGGCAGCCGGTGCCTTTTTACTGGACCAACTCCTCCATTTTCCAGAACCCTTACTGGGATGTGTACCGCACCAATGTAAGCGAGCAGCGTAACCGTATAATGCTGGTAGGCTCCGCCAAATACCAGTTCACTGATTGGCTGAGCTTACAGGGCCGGTATAGCCTTGACCGTTATGATGATAAAATAACCGGCAGCTTTTTTGCAGGCACCCTGCCCATTACCACCAATGCCGGTGGCCGCTACCAGGAGGCCTTTGTAAACCACTGGGAGCGCAATATGGATGTGCTGTTATCCGGCGCTAACAATATCAGCTCAGACATTGGTATCAGCTATAACCTGGGTGCATCTGTGCTGCGCTCAAAGGGTTATAACTCCCAATCCTTTGCCAATGGTTTAAGCATTCCCAACCACTTTAACCTGAACTTTGCCACAGCACCTTCTTTTTCCAGCATTATTGTTGATAAGGAGATCCAGTCCGTATATGCCAATGCGCAGCTGAGCTTCCGCAAATGGCTGTATGCCGATGTAAGCGCGCGTAACGACTGGTCTTCTACCTTACCTTCCCCGCATAGTTATTTTTATCCTTCAGCCGGCCTTTCCCTCATCCTGTCGGATATGGTGCAAATGCCCGCCTGGATCAGCTTTGCAAAGCTGCGTGGCTCTTTTACGCAGGTAGGTAATGATGCGGACCCGTACCTGCTGGTACAAACCTATACGTACAGCCCCGGCGCCGGTAATGGTTTTGTGTCGCGCGATGTAACGCAGTAC
Source organism: Chitinophaga sp. (assembly GCF_036569125.1). Lineage (GTDB taxonomy): Bacteria > Bacteroidota > Bacteroidia > Chitinophagales > Chitinophagaceae > Chitinophaga. The sequence continues at coordinate 1,139 of NZ_DATCRF010000348.1, forward strand.
ATCAATAACCTGAAACCGGAAAAAACACGTTCCTGGGAAGCGGGTCTGGAATGGAAGTTCCTGGATGGCCGCATAGGACTGGATGCTACGTTTTATAAAAGCAATACCTTTAACCAGCTTATTTTCCTGGGCCTGCCACAGGCCTCCGGGTATAACCAGCAGTATGTGAATGCCGGTAATATCCAGAACAAGGGCATAGAAGCTATGTTGTCTGCCACACCGGTGCAAACCAAAGACCTTAGCTGGAGCACCAGTGTGAATTTTGCGCTGAACCGCAACAAAGTGATCTCTTTGAGCTCGTCTGTTACCCAGGCCAGCCTCTCTACCGCTACCGGTTTAGGCAGCCTGCTTATAAAACCGGGCGGCTCCTACGGCGATATTTATGATTACGACTGGGCCAAAGATGCAAAAACAGGACAGCACCTGGTAAATGCAAACGGGCTGCCGGTGATCAGCACCCTGCAGAAGATCGGCAACTTTAACCCGGATTACACCCTTGGCTGGAACAACCAGCTGCAGTATAAAAAGCTCACGCTCTCCTTCCTGCTGGATGGCCGTGTGGGCGGTATACTGGTATCCGGTACCGATGCAATGATGGCTTATTTTGGGATTGCTGATTACACTACAAAGTACCGTGAAGGCGGTTTAATATTACCCGGTGTAATGGCAGATGGTACGCCCAATGCAAAAGCCGTGAGTGCAGAACAGCTCTGGTCGTCCGTATCACAGGGCGGCCGTACAGGTTATGCAGGTTTCTTTGCTTACAGCACCACTAACTTCCGCTTACGCGAGCTATCGCTTTCATACGACTGGAACTTTGATCAGACATTGGTAAAACGTGTGCGTGTATCCCTCACCGGCAGGAACCTGTTCTTCCTGTACAAAGGCAAATCCCTGATGGATATACCGGGCATAGGCAAACGCACCATACCGGTTGATCCGGAGGTAGCTATTGGCAGCAGTAATTACCAGGGTATTGAAAGCGGCCTGCTGCCAGGTACCCGCAGCTATGGATTAAATGTTGGTGTGTCATTCTAAATTCTCTTAAAGCGATCTTATGAACAAGCAAAATATTTTCTTCCTGTTAATAGCATTCGCGGTATCCTTTACAGCCTGTACCAAAAATTTCAGCGATATTAATACCAACCCGGCCAAGATCACGGAGGCCGGGCCTACGGAGCTGCCGTTCATGTTTTCCAGGGCACAATCGGCCGCCACTATACAGCGCTCTTATTACCAAACCATTTCCATTCTTATGCCGGACCTGTATGCACAATATTATGCGCTTACCACTACCAGCTTTACTACTGACCGGTATGCGCTGAATGATACCTGGCTATCCCGCCCCGGTATTGTAACGTATGTGCTCACCCTGCCACAGCTGCAAACTATTTTTGAAAATACACAGGCCACTTCCGGTGAATATGCGCTGGCCAATATCATGTATGTGTACGTGTTTCACCGCCTTACGGATTATTATGGCCCGGTGCCTTACTTCCATGCGGGAGAAAGCAGCACAGCCATCCCGTATGATCCGCAGGACAAGATCTATGAGGATATGTTCAAACGCCTGGATTCTGCGGTGACTAATCTTAAAGCGCTGAATGGCGCAAATGTTTTCGGCAGCTACGATATTATGTATGGCGGCGATACCAAAAAATGG